>JAIEPV010000224.1 GCA_019748215.1 Hyphomicrobium sp. | reverse complement strand
GCGTCCATTTGCTCGCGCTCGAGCTGCTGGATAATGTTCATGTTATTGAATCCATGTTGTTTTTCATTAACGCAGAGGAACGCCTCGCGCGCCGGCGGCGCCGTGGCATTCATGCAAGCCCTTTTGGGCACCCAATTGAGGGAAGTATTATTCCGCGGGTGATAGCTCAAACGTCCCGCATTGTCGAGTGCGGCCGGCCGGGCCGGGCCCGATCCATTTAGCCACGCCCGCCATCGGAGCGGCGAAGGTCACTCGACAGCGGCCTTGAGGTCAACCCTGCGGGCAAGGTCGTCGGCGGCTTCTTTACGTTCGCTGTAGCGATCAACGAGACAGTCGCTGTGACCCCGGGTCAGCAGCGTAAACTTCACCAGTTCTTCCATCACATCGACAACGCGATCGTAGTAGGCCGATGCCCGCATGCGACCGGCATCATCGAATTCATCATAGGCCTTGGCGACGGACGACTGGTTTGGGATCGTGATCATGCGCATCCACCGCCCGAGCACGCGCATCTGATTGACAGCGTTGAACGACTGGGAGCCGCCTGACACCTGCATCACTGCGAGTGTCCTGCCTTGCGTCGGTCGGACGGCGCCGATGCTCAGCGGGATCCAATCGATCTGCGATTTCATCACGCCCGTCATCGCGCCATGACGCTCGGGGCTGCACCAGACTTGCCCTTCCGACCACAGCGATAGATCGCGCAGTTCCTGAACTTTAGGATGGTCGGGTGGTGCGTCGTCGGGCAATGGCAATCCGCGTGCGTCAAAAATGCGCGTTTCAGCGCCGAATCCCTCCAGCAAGCGGGCTGCTTCAAGTGTCAAAAACCGACTGTACGAGCGGGCGCGCAGCGATCCGTATAGGAGAAGGATGCGCGGACGATGCATTAACCCGCCCGAAGCCTCCAGCGATTTCGCGTCCGGTACGATGAACGATTTTTCGCTAATGTTCGGCAGATCACTCATACCGTCTCGGATGGACTTAGCGCGCCGATGTTTGCTGTCGATCTGCCAATATCGTCGAGATATTTTTGCAGAGACAACGAATCGAGCGACGCCATCGGCAAACTCGTAAAAATGCTGATGCGCTGGGTCAGCATGCGGTGCGTATCGGCGAATGCGAGCCGCTTTTCGGCTTCCGTACCCGTCGCCGATGCCGGATCGGGAAGGCCCCAATGGGCCGTCATCGGTTGCCCCGGCCAGTACGGGCAGGCTTCATTCGCGGCGTTATCACAGACGGTGAAAACGAAATCCATTTTCGGAGCCTTCGGCCCGGCAAATTCGTCCCATGATTTCGATTTCAGCTCGCTCGTGTCGTAGTTCAGGTGGCGCAACAGATCGAGGGCATAAGGGTTTACTTGACCGTTCGGATGACTGCCGGCGCTATACGCGCGAAAATGCCCGGTGCCAAGTCTGTTCATCACGCACTCGGCGATGATCGAGCGGGCGGAATTTCCGGTGCAGAGGAACAGGACGTTTCGAAGTCTATCGGTCATGGCGGAGCTCCCTTGGCGCAACATGATGTGAGTTCGGCAATCACAGGCGCGCAGATTTCGGATCGCCCGCCGCAGCAGTCCTTGAACAAAAACAGCGTCAGCGCGCGGAAGCATTCAAGGTCGGCGCGATAGATCATTGAGCGCCCGTCGCGCGTGCTGTTGACCATGCCCGCGTGCGCTAAGATCGACAGATGCGACGAAAGCGTCGTCTGCGGAACGCCGACGGTCTGCGCGATTTCTCCTGCCGGCAATCCGATCGGTTCGTGTTTGACCAACAGCCGAAAGACATCGAGCCGGGTGGACTGGGCAAGAGACGACAGAGCGGTGATCGCTGTTGAGGAATCCATATATCTAGAAATATCGAAATATTGAACTTGTCAAGATGCTCGCCAGCGCGGTTGAGGCAGCGCATGGCCGACATCGATCGCGAAAACTTCGCAGCTGAAATTAGAAACTGCCGCCCATGGCGTTGGAAATCATGCTGCCGACCGACGCATCTTTGCGGCTCTCCGCTGATGCTGGCTTGGACTGCGCCACGGTCGCCGGATTGAAGTTCGGCTGCACCGGCGCCAAGTGATCGCGGCCTTTGTTGATCCTGTCCCAGGCGCCATCAAGCGCTTGCGTCACGCGTTTCTCGTGCCCGTAAATGTCCGAGAAGGCTCTGAGACGACCGTCGTCATCGACCCACGCCGTGAAGTAGGCGAGGTGGATCGGGATCGTCTTGTCGATTGCAATCTCGTTATTGAGCGGCCCCGATTTACTCACCAACGCAACCTTCGCTGCATCCCATCCCTTGTCTTCGAGCAAAATGATCTCGGCGAGCTGCATCGGTTTTTGGACGCGCAAGCAGCCATGGCTCAGCGTTCGCTGCGCTGATTTGAACATCCACTTGTCGGGTGTGTCGTGCATGAAAATCGTATGCTGGCTCGGGAATGAAAACTTGACGTAGCCAAGCGCGCTGTTCGGGCCCGGGGCCTGACTGACGATGTAGTTGCGAATATCATCTTTCGCCCAATCGATGGTCCGCCAATTGCGCGGCTCACCGTCTTTCGTTGCGACTTCGAGCCCATATTGGCGCATCAACCCGCCGCCGCGTAGCAGGCTCGGCCACACCTCGCGCACCATGATGCTTTCCGGCACCCGCCACTTCGGCCGCAGTACGACGTATTTCAATGGCCGCGAGAATACCGAGCTCTGCTTGTCGAGCATGCCGACAACGATCTTTTCAGAGCGGATGACTTGGCCATCCTTGTAAACGCGCTGCATGAATTCGGGAATGTTGTTGAAGACGTGCAGATCGCCGAGGTCGTCCCACATCCACCGCCACATTTCCATATTGGCGCGCAGTTTCTTGGCTGCGGCGCTCAACGGTTTTGCGCCGCCCTCTGCTGGCAAGGCTTTCAGATAGGCCTGTCGCAAGCGCTCGAATTGCGGATGTTTGGGATGAAAGCCGCGCAGCGCCGCATCCGGCTCGGTCGATTGCGCGAGTGTGTCGAGGACGATTGCTGGCGCGATCAGTTGCGGCTTGCGATCAAGATTGCTGTTGAGCATCTGGGCGGGGCTGGCGATGCGGCCGCCACGCGCGTGCCGCGCATAGATGAGAGCGGCGCGCGTGATCGTGATATCAAATTCGGCGAGCGAGCGCGGGTCACTTGGCACGTCGCCCGTGAGATCAGGCACGTTGAACGCTTTGGGGTCCAGGCCATAGGCCGTCGCGTTCGATAATTCACGCTCCAGCGCGCGTGCGCCATCGGTGATCGCCGCGTTGGCAATCCACAGCGGCGCTCCGCGTTTTTGATAAAACGCAACAAGCGCATCGCTCTCCGACTTTTCAGCTTCGGTCGCTTGAGGGTTAAGTTTTCCGGCCGCTTCAACCAGCGCGTCGGTGATGCCGTCTGATCGCGGCTGAGCAGGCGAATGGGGTGTGATCGAAGGCGACGCGACCGGCGCGACTTCAGCCTGAACGGCAGCCGGACCGAGCGCCAGCAGCGATACGGCCAACGCATACAAAATCTCGCGCTTCAAAATCAACATCGCTGCCGCCTTGTTAAAATCCGTGCACGCGAATCGACGCCTCGGCGGCAGTCTGCCCGCGAAATTGCGGTACGGCAAAGGCCGCAAGCTTATCTATACTTTTTGCCGGTTGTGAGATCGGGCCGCCGTTCGAGCGTCAGGCGCCGCGCTTCGCGATCTCGCCATTCGGCGATTTTCTTATGATCGCCCGAGAGTAGAACCTCGGGGACGGTTTGTCCTTCCCACTCGCGCGGCTTCGTATATTGCGGGTATTCGAGCAGGCCGTGCTCGAAACTTTCGTGCGTCAGACTGTCGGCGGCCCCGAGCACGCCCGGCAGCAACCGCACGGCGGCATCGATGAGAACCATCGCGGCCAGTTCTCCGCCCGACAGCACATAGTCGCCAATCGATATCTCGCGCAGGCCACGCGCCGCGATGACACGCTCGTCGACGCCCTCAAAGCGACCGGCGAGCAGCGTCACGCCCGGTCCTGCGGCAAGATCGCGAACGATCGCCTGCCCCAGCGGTTCGCCACGCGGCGAGAGGTAAATCATCGGCGCGCCCGGGTTAATCGCCAGCGCATGATCGAGCGCGGGGCCTAGCACATCGGCGCGCAATACCATGCCGGCTCCGCCCCCTGTCGGCGTGTCATCGACTTGCTTGTGGCGACCGAGACCGAAGTCACGAATCTGGATGGCGTCGAGCGACCACAGGCCCGCCTCTAGCGCTTGCCCGACGAGCGAGATCGACAACGGCCCGGGAAACATATCCGGAAACAGCGTCAGAACACTGGCGCGCCAACCCGACCGGCCGTCGCTCGACGGAAAGTGCGCCATCACACGCCTTCGACCACCGTGATGTCGATCGAGCCCGCGCCTTGGCGCAGTGCCTTGGCTTCCAGATATTCGGGTGATGTCGCATAGCCGTGGGCGTGCTCGTAGCTCGGGAACTCGAGCACCACGTTGCGCGACGTACCGTTGCCTTCAATGATTTCGCTTTTGCCACCGCGCACGATCGGTTTGCCGTCGTATTTGTCGAGGGCGATCTTCGATTTCGCGACGTACTTGGCCCACTGATCCGCATCGGTGACGCTGGCGTGGGCGATGACGTATCCCTTGGGCATGGGTCAACTCTCTCGATTGAATGGTGCGATAGACGAGAGAGATAGCCCGCGCCAAGCGCCCTTCGCAACCGCCGGGCGAGCGAGAGCCTTAATGACCGGCGATATCGGCTTGGATCGCGTCGGCGGCGGCCTTCGGGTCGCCCGCCGCCGTGATCGGCCGGCCGACCACGATGTGATTGGCGCCAGCGGCGATCGCATCACGCGGCGTGGTGATGCGCGTCTGGTCGCCGGCATCGCTGCCCCGCATGCGAATACCGGGAGTAACGATCAAAAACGTCGGGCTCGTTGCGCCGCGCACCGCAGACGCTTCCTGGCCGGAGGCGATGACGCCGTCCAATCCGGCTGCGTGGGCAAGCCGGGCACGCTTCACCACGAGATCGGCAGGCTTCAGCGAAATACCCTGTTCGTCGAGATCGTATGCGTCGAGGCTGGTCAGGACCGTCACCGACAGCAGCTTGGTCGGCGTCGTACCGCGACCCCGGATCGCAGCTTTCAGCGTCTTCGTGTCGTGGCCGTGCAGAGTAAGGAAATCGACGCCGAGCTCAGCGGCGTTCGCAACTGCGCGCTCGACCGTATTGCCGATGTCGAGAAATTTCAGGTCGAGGAACACGCGCTTCCCGTCGGCCTTGAGCGCGCGCGCTAAGTCTAAGCCGCCGCTAAAGAGCAACTCCAAGCCGATCTTGTAAAAGGTGACGCTGTCGCCGAGCTGGTCGATGAGCACGCGCGCGTCCCGCGCCGTCGGCACATCGAGCGCGACGATGAGCTTATCTAAGTCGGCGTCATGCATCGGCGTGGTCCTGTTTTGCCGGGTGCATTGGCGTCACCCGTGCAGCACGTGGGCGGCGCGGGCAAGCTTCTGGATCAGAGTTTTGAACTGCTCCTGGCTGTCCTTATTTTTCAGGTGATTGTGCTCGTCGAAGGCTTCGCCAACGCGGGGCACGACAAACTGGTCGGGCAGCACCAGCGCGCCGCAGCCGATTTCGAGTACGAGGCGTAATTGCGACAGCCCGCGCAGTCCGCCCATGCCACCTCCCGACGCCGATCCGACCGCGAAAACCCGCGTCTTGAAGACTTCCAGCGGCGCTTCACCCTCATCACGGATGTGGCTCACCCAGTCGACGGCGTTTTTCAACAGCGGTGTGAAGGAGGCGTTATATTCGGGGCTGGCGATGAAAACACCAGAATGCACCTTCATCAGGGCTTTCAGTTTGCGGGCGTTTTCGGGCGGACCGGCCTCAGCTTCGAGATCGCCATCGTAGAGCGGCATCGGGTAATCGGCGAGATCGGCGAACGTGGCGCTGATGCCGTTGGCCTCGGCGATCGACGCGCCGAGGCGGGCCAATCGCTTGTTCCAGGATTTAGTGCGCGCACTGCCGGCGAAAAACAGCAGGCGCGGCTCAGAGTGGTTTGCGGCCGTCATGGGTGCTGACAGATCCTGTCGGTTGTTTATTTAGGAGAGACGGCGCGAAAACGCCTGAGATGAGAGGCGGGCGGACCGCGATCGCAATCGGACCGGCACTCCCTTCAACTCAGGTGCTCTTGCCCTCGAAGAAGTCTTTGACGCGCGTGAAAAAGCCGGCGCTCTCAGGGCTCGTTTCCTTGTGACTGGCTTTTTCAAATTCTTCCAGCAACTCGCGCTGCCGCCGCGTCAGGTTCTTGGGTGTTTCGACATCGACCTCGATGTACATATCGCCGGTAACCTTCGAGCGCAGCACCGGCATGCCCTTACCCTTGAGCCGGAATTGCTTGCCGCTTTCCGTGCCATCGGGGACCTTAACGCGTGTCGTCGTGCCTTCGAGCGTCGGCACGTCGATCTGGCCGCCAAGGGCTGCCGTCGTCATTGCGATCGGCACCTTGCAGAACACATCCGAACCGTCGCGCTGGAAAAATTCGTGCGGCTTGATCGACAGGAAAATATAGAGGTCGCCGGTTGGGCCGCCGCGCATGCCGGCTTCCCCTTCACCGGCCAGGCGAATGCGCGTGCCATCCTCGACACCCGCCGGAATGTTGACCGACAGCGTCCGCTCCTTGCTGATGCGGCCGCTGCCTGAGCACGCCGAACAGGGATCGTCAATATTCTCGCCGCGGCCCTGGCAGGTCGGACACGGCCGCTCGATGGTGAAGAAGCCTTGGCTGGCGCGCACCTTGCCCATGCCCCCGCACGTCGCGCACGTTTTGGCCTTGGTGCCGGGCTTGGCGCCGCTGCCATCGCACGTTTCACACGAAACGCTAGCGGGAACGCGAATTTGTGCTGTCTTGCCTGAGAAAGCTTCGGCCAGCGTAATTTCAAGATTGTAGCGCAGATCAGCGCCGCGCTCGTGACCGGTCCGGGTGCGCCCGGCTTGGCCGCCGCCGCGACGCCCACCCATGAACTCGCCGAACAGATCGTCGAAGATGTCCGACATCGACGACGCAAAGTCGGGACCAAAGCCGCCTTGACCACCGCGACCGCCCTCGAACGCGGCGTGACCGAACTGGTCGTAGGCCGCGCGTTTTTGCGGGTCTTTCAGAGCTTCGTAAGCTTCGCTGACTTCCTTGAACTTGCGTTCGGCGTCTTTGTCGCCGGCGTTGCGGTCCGGATGAAACTCTTTTGCAAGCCGCCGGTAGGCGGACTTTAAATCCTGCTCGTCGGCACCCCGAGAGATCCCAAGAACTTCATAATAATCGCGCTTGGCCATTGTCGCGTTGCTGTCTCAGACGGCTGGCCTCCCGGCGGCCAACGTGCCGTGTCTCAAGTCTCGATGTGCCGATGAACAAACACCGTTGACCAGACCTGCCCCGGCCCGGACGCAGCATCCCTCAATAAAAGGGTGCCGCGCCGGGCCGGATTGCAAATCAGATCGTTTGTTACCTTACGCAGATTTTTTCTTGTCGTCTTTGACCTCTTCGAAATCAGCGTCAACCACGTCGTCGGCTTCGGCCTTTGGATCTAACGTTTCGCCATCGAGGCCCTCGGCGCCGCCCTTGGCGGTGTACACCGCTTCGCCGATCTTCATGGCGACTTGCGTCAGCGCATTGGTCGCCGAGCGGATGGCTTCGACGTCTTCACCGGCAACCGCGTCCTTCAAGGCCGCGATGGCCGTCTCGACATCGCCTTTGATGGCGGCAACGGCTGGTATGGAGACGTTCTCGGCGAGTGATTTCTCGATGCCATGAACCATCGCTTCGGCCTGATTTCGGGCTTCGACCAGCTCGCGCTTCTTCTTGTCGTCGGCGGCATTCGCCTCGGCCTCCTTGACCATTTTGTCGATATCGGCTTCCGACAGGCCGCCTGAGGCCTGAATGCGGATCGATTGTTCTTTGGCCGTGGCCTTATCCTTGGCCGAGACGTGGACAATGCCGTTGGCGTCGATATCGAAGGTGACTTCGATCTGCGGCACGCCGCGTGGCGCTGGCGGGATGCCGACGAGGTCGAACTGGCCCAGCATCTTGTTGTCGGCTGCCATTTCACGCTCGCCCTGGAACACGCGGATTGTCACCGCGCCTTGGCTGTCTTCGGCGGTCGAAAACGTCTGGCTCTTCTTGGTCGGGATCGTCGTGTTGCGATCAATCAGGCGCGTGAAGACGCCGCCCAGCGTCTCGATGCCGAGCGACAGCGGCGTCACGTCGAGCAACAGCACGTCTTTTACTTCGCCCTTCAAGACGCCGCCCTGGATGGCGGCGCCAATGGCGACGACTTCATCCGGATTGACGCCCTTATGCGGCTCTTTGCCAAACAGCTGTTTGACGACGTCTTGTACTTTCGGCATGCGCGTCATGCCGCCGACGAGCACGACTTCGTCGATCTCGGCAGCTTTCAAGCCCGCGTCTTTCAAGGCCTTTTCGCATGGCCCTTTGGTCCGCGAAATCAAATCGTCGACCAGGCTTTCGAGCTTGGCGCGCGTCAGCTTCATCGTCAGATGCTTCGGGCCCGTCGCATCGGCGGTGATGAACGGCAGGTTGACTTCCGTCTGCGGCGCGCTGGACAATTCGATCTTGGCTTTTTCCGCGGCTTCCTTCAGGCGCTGCAAGGCAAGCTTGTCCGAACGCAGGTCGATGCCCTGTTCCTTCTTGAACTCGTCGGCAAGGTACGAGACGAGCTTCAAATCGAAGTCTTCGCCGCCCAAATGCGTGTCGCCGTTGGTCGATTTGACCTCGAACACGCCGTCGCCGATTTCGAGGATCGAGACGTCGAAGGTGCCACCGCCAAGGTCGTAGACCGCGATCGTCTTGGCTTCTTTCTTCTTGTCGAGACCATAGGCGAGCGCGGCAGCGGTCGGCTCATTGATGATGCGCAGCACTTCGAGGCCGGCGATCTTGCCGGCATCCTTCGTCGCCTGGCGCTGGGCGTCGTTGAAATAAGCCGGGACTGTAATCACCGCCTGATCAATCTTCTCGCCGAGTTTGGCTTCTGCGGTTTCCTTCATTTTCTGCAGGATGAAGGCCGAGATCTGCTGGGGCGAATATTGCTTGCCGTGGCTTTCCACCCAAGCGTCGCCGGTCGGGCCTTTGACGATCTTGTAGGGCGACAGCTTCTGATCCTTGACGACATCGGAATCATCGAAGCGGCGGCCGATCAGACGCTTGATGGCAAAAAATGTGTTGGTCGGATTGGTGACGCCCTGGCGTTTGGCAGGCAGTCCGACAAGCCGTTCGTCGTCAGCCGTGAAGGCGACGATCGACGGCGTCGTGTTGGCGCCCTCGGAATTTTCCAGCACCTTGGGTTTGCCGCCGTCCATTACCGAGACGCACGAATTCGTCGTTCCAAGGTCAATGCCGATAACCTTACCCATCGTTTTCAATCCTCTTTATCTCTTGTGGCAGACCGGGGAGACCCGTTTCCGGCGTCCCCCATTTCCAGTGTCCATGTGCCAGCCTGATCGGCCTTGGCACCGGTCCCCAGGATTTCTATCGCGTAACCGCTGTGTATATAGGCAGGCGACTCTGTGGCGCAACGTCTGCAAGGTCACGGTGCGCGAACAACTTTCGTCGCATCGTGTTGCGCGCCTCGCATGCCATCGCCGCATGGCGCTGTTCACCTTGGCTTTTTGACTGCACCCAGGCGCTGACTATGACCGATATAATGGGGCGCGAGGGAATTGGATCAGATGGTCTGATCGGGTTCTGAATCGTCGCCCTCGATCGTGCCGCCGTCGCCACCGCTGTCAGCGGCTTTGGGGCTTTTCGCGCCCCCGCGTGAGACGACGACCATCGCCGGCCTGAGGCAGCGGTCATCCAGTAAATAGCCGGTCATGAACACTTTGATCACGGTGCCCGATGGCACGTCCGGGTCATCGTGCTCCATGACCGCCTGGTGATGATGGGGGTTGAACGGCTGTCCGGTCGGGTCGATCGACTTGACGCCATGTCGCTCGAGCGCACTGCGATACTCGCGTTCGGCCAGCACGACGCCATCCAGCAACGTCTTGAGTGCCGGGTCGTTCGCCACCGCATCCTGTGGCACCGCCGTGATGGCGCGCTGGAAGTTGTCACCGATCGACAGAATGTCCTTGGCGAACTTACTGATGGCGTATTTTCCAGTTTCCTCTTTTTCTTTTTCCAGCCGCCGGCGCACGTTTTCCGTCTCGGCGACGGCGCGCAAGAACTGATCGTGCTTCGTCGACACTTCGACCGTTTTCTTGTCGAGTTCGATTTGCAGCGCCGCGATCATCGCCTTGAGTTGCGCGACCCCGATGTCGCCCGCTTCTGCGAACGCCATGTCGTCATCGAACGGCTCAACGACCTGCTCGCCGGATTCGGTGGACGATGGGGCGGCTCCAGATTGCGCGGCTGGCTTGTCATCAAACGGATTGACGGCGCCAGGCGTCGCGGCCTTTGCCGGTCCGCTCGCCGGATCGTTAGGATGGTGCGGTTTGGGGTCGTCGCTCATATCAATCGGGTACTTTCCTTGTCCGCCCGTGGGTCGGGACTGTCGCAGATTCTAGTATCGCCAACCCGGCGCGCCGATATCGGCTTCGGCGATGCAAAAATCAAGGCGGATCGCTTTTATCTACCGCGACTGTTCCGCCCGCTGAGTGGGCCGTCGCCCGCGATCGATGGACCCATGGCCCGTCAGTTGATGAGGCGGCTGATCAACTTGGCCGTGTAGTCGACCATCGGGATGATGCGCGCATAATTCAACCGTGTCGGCCCGATGACGCCGAGCACGCCGACGACGCGGCGTGTCTCATCGCGGAACGGTGCCACCACCAGCGACGATCCTGACAACGAAAACAGCTTGTTCTCGGAGCCGATGAAGATGCGCACGCCGTCCGCCAAGTCCGAGGCGCCGAGCAATTGCACGATGTCGCGCTTGGCCTCGAAATCATCGAACAACTGGCGAATCCGTTCAAGATCTTCGGCGGCCGTCAAATCCTTCAGCAGATTGCCCTGTCCGCGCACGATTAGGCTCTTGCGGTCGTCGGCCACGCCCGACCATTCCGCCAGGCCCGAGGCGATAACTTTCTGGGTCAAGCCGTCGAGTTCGGCTTTGGCTTCTCTCAGACTCGTCTCGATGGCGGTCCGTGCTTCGCCGATCGTCAGGCCGCGAATGTGCGTGTTGAGATAGTTCGAGGCTTCTTGCAGCGCCGATGGCGGCAGGCCGGGTGGCAGTGCGATGATGCGATTTTCAACATTCTGATCTTCGTCGACGAGAACGACCAAGCCTTTGCCCGGCTCGAGCGGCACGAACTCGATGTGCTTCAAGCGCGCGACCTGCTTTTCGGCGACGACAACGCCGGCACAGTGCGAAAGCCCCGAAATCATCTCGCCGGCCTCAACCAGCAGCTGATCGACGGATTTTTCGCGCTGATAAGCAATCTGGGTTTCGATTTGCCGGCGCTCGTCCTGGGTGATGTCGCCGACCTCGAGAAGGCCATCGACGAACATGCGCAAGCCGAGCTGTGTCGGCAATCGACCGGCCGATGTATGTGGCGCAATAATCAGGCCGAGGTGCTCGAGGTCCGACATGACGTTGCGGATCGAGGCAGGCGATAGCGCCATTGGCAGCGCGCGTGAAAGATTGCGCGAACCGACCGGTTCGCCGGTCGTCAGATAGCTCTCGACGATGCGGCGCAGAATGGTGCGCGAGCGCTCGTTCAGCTTCTGCAAGTCGCTTGGGCCGCTGGTCATTGGCCTGACTGTAGAGGGATCGATATGGTTCATGCCAAATATTTATGAAACGGGAATTCGACCGTCAAACGCGCACGGTGGCACGTGGTTTCCCCCGCACAGCCGAAAGGGGCGCCGTTAACATCGCCCGCGACCGTCGCCGGGCGGCTTTAAGGTTGAAGCGCAGGGCTGCCTTCTTTAGGGTCCCGCGACACGTTTTGAAATCCGCTAAAACCTCACCAGGAGCCCTATGCGACCGTCCAAACGCCAGCCCGACGAACTGCGCCGCGTGTCCATCGAACGCGCCGTGTCGAAGCACGCCGAGGGATCGTGCCTGATCAAGTTTGGCGACACGCATGTGCTGTGCACGGCCAGCCTCGAAGAGCGCATCCCGCCGTGGTTGAAAGGTCAGGGGCGGGGCTGGGTGACGGCGGAATATGCCATGCTGCCGCGCGCCACCCATGATCGCACCCGGCGCGAAGTAACCAGCGGGCATCCCTCGGGGCGAACGCATGAGATCCAGCGTTTGGTCGGCCGGTCGTTGCGCGCTGTCGTCGATCTGGCCAAACTCGGCGAGCGCCAGATCACGGTCGATTGCGACGTGATCCAGGCCGACGGCGGCACGCGCACGGCGGCGATCACTGGCGCTTGGGTGGCGCTCTATGATTGCGTCGCCTGGATGAAGCTGCGCGACATGGTGAAAGACGGCGTGCTGCGCGATCAAATCGCCGC
>JAIEPV010000238.1 GCA_019748215.1 Hyphomicrobium sp. | reverse complement strand
GCCGCAACGGTGAAGGATCGCGACCCGGTTCCGATGGTCAGTGATGTCGTTGACGCCGCCGCGTAGCTGGCGCCGGTGGCGCCGGTGGCGCCTCGTGCACCAGCAATCGATACGGTCCACGCTGAAAACGAACCCGACCCGTTGGATAGGTCCGAATTGAAAATCATCGTCGTGCCCACATAGGACGTGACAATGCCTTCCATAAAATTCGTTGGCGAAGCCGTCACTGAAAACCGCACGCGCGAGCCGACCACGTAGGCAAGCCCCGCCTGAATGGCAAAACTGTTGGTGCCTAAACCGATGCCGCTCGTGCTCGTCGACGTTCCGGCGTATCCCGGCCCAACCGAACCCGTTGGACCTGTCAGCGGAATCGCCGTACCCCAAACACCGGCCGCCTTGAAATACAGTTCCGGCGCGTCCTGCCGGAAATACGCCGAACCATCCGCGCCGATTGAATTCGACGGAACGCCGGTGCCTGAAAGAATCTGCACGCTAGACGCAATCAGCGATGCGATTTGCACCGACAGCCGCGTGACATCACCCCACAACGGGCCTTGCGCGATCGCATAGATCTGCCCCGCTGCCGTCGACCCGGCCCAATTGAGAACCAGAGTCAACTGCGTGTTGGATTGAACGGAAAGCACTTCGACGGGTATGTTGGTGCCAACGAATAGGAAATCACCGGCGCGAACCGTTGACAGCCATGCCGTCGTTGTCCCCGTAACCACGGCGGACCCGTTCGTCACCCCAAGGGTGCCGTTTCTGTACCAAGTGCCCATATGTGATTAGGTCCAGTTTCCGGTGCGGAGTTTGTAATTCAACGTGTGGTTGATTACGGTGTAAAGCGCCGGCGTGTTGCGAAGAAAAACCCGCGCGTACAAATTGACGGCGCCGTTATCAATGGCGAACTTGTAACCGACATACTGATAGCAACCTGAGTTGTCGCCAGCGGCGTTTTGAAAGCCCGGCTCCCCGTCCATGACGTAGACAATTTCGCCGCCCATGTAGGTCGTCCAACGATCAAAGGCGAGGCCAGCCTCGGAGTTCGCGAGCGTGACCTTGACCACGCCGATCACCTGTCTATGGCGAGGGTGCGAAACGGTTCCAAGTTGACGGACCACGGTCACATCTTGCGGCGTTCCGTTGCCGCCTTGAATATTGCCTGTTGTGAATGTCCCGCTGATGGGCAACCCGGTGTTCACGCCATGCAGAAATCGATCGTCGCTGTTAAGTCTGGTGACGCCATCCTTTTCAATCAGCAGACGCCCGCCGGAAAGATCAATACTCAAAGCGCGATCAGCCGTGTCAGGGCGAATCCCGTTCCTGGCGGATTTCGGCCGCTTGCAAAGGTGAGCGACCCACACTCATAGCGCCAGTTGAAATCATCGTTTCCGGGTCTGTTTGATGTGACCAGCATACTGCCACCTTCCACCATCGCCATCATGGCGTCTGCCGGGTTGGCAACCTGGCGCAAATACCGGTTGTTGGTGTCAATCGCGCCGTCGCCAATGATCAGGCGATCACCTGAGAGTTCAATGCCGATGCTCAAAAGAGAATATCCGTAATGTAGCAGGTGACGTTGAAGGTCTGAGCCGGTCGCGCCGACCAGACCTGCGTGCCCGCGTTGCCATTTTGAACCGAATACTCGTGCACGTAGATGTTCGACGTGTCGCAACCGAGCGAAAGAAACCGAGCATACGAGTCGGTTCAGCCCCGCGTGTGCGGGGAACGCACTTGGTTCCATCCCTTTGATGTCACGAGCAATTTACGATGTCAAAGAACGGTACCAACATGAACAACATTTCTATCACGCTGTGTCTGGTCTACTATTTACACTTTACAATTTCTTCCCATCGTTCGAAATCGCTGGAGGGGTCGGCTTAAATCGCACAAGTGTCAGACCATCAAAATCGAGGGGCTCCCGGCGGTTCTCGCCGATCGCCTCGAACGCAAAACCGCTGTCGGTCGGGGCGGACCACGCGACGACAGCGTTGCCGCCCTCGATCATGATCTTGACTTCATCCCAAATTCGCTCGCGCACCCTGCGTCCATAGACGCCAACGTAGACGCCTGCACGAACTTCTGCGAGCCAAAGTGATAATCGTCCGCGCAATCGGGGCGGAGCGTTTTCAACCACGATGACCATCATCGCCTGAGGCCTCCTCCGGTGGAATCGCTGGATCTACGGCTTCGGGCGCATCTAAGGGCGGATCTATACCACTTGCCTTCAGAATCTCATCGATAGACGGGATGATTTTGTCTAGGATTCCGGTCTTGCGGAACAGATCACGGCAAGCAACGCGAACTTGGCGCTCTGGCGCCGAACCGTCACCTTTGCCTTTCGCAATTCGCGCCGCCGTTTCAAAAGCAGCTGGAACCACAGTATCGAACTTGTAGACATCGGCGATGTCGTAAACGAAACTCTGAGCCTTACCTCGATGCAGGAAGCCTATCGCTGGGGCATAGCCTGCAGCCAGAACGGCGGCTTCACTTAAACCGTAGAGGCACGCTGTGGCAGACGACAAGCACCGATTTGGAATGTCTGCGGCGTCCCATTGCTTGCGGTCGTAGTTCCTTGATTTCCATTCGACACCATATTTCTGGGCGATGAGCTTATAAATTTCGCGAACGCGAGCACCTTCAATGCCGCGGAGCTGGTCAATTGAGCGCCTTGAGGGTGCCTCTTCACTGAAGCGGCGGCGATACATTTCGCGGACAACATTCAGGCGTGCGTCTTCGTCGAGCGCGACGCGTGCTTGATAGAGAAGCCTGTCAGCGCGCGCTCCTCCTGGTTGGCCTGACGCATAGAGGCGTACGCCTCCTTCTCCGACCCAGACCAACAGGCAACCGACACGGGCGGCCAAAATGACTGCCGCGTGAGAAACGCGCGTGCCGGGCTCGAGCATGATGCAGGCAAGTCCACCGACTGGGATTTGGACTCGCACGCCCTTCACATCGACGAGCACAAACGCGCTGTCGATGACGTCGAGCTCGCCATACTGAACAAAAATTATCCCGGCCCGATCTTTGATGGCGATGGGGCGAAGGGGTACAAAAGGAGCGTCGTTGTTCGCCATGACAGTGCTCAAACACGCCGAAGAAGCATGAGGCCATTGCCAAAGGCTTTAGCCGAGCCGAAGCCTGTAGCCAATTTTGAGAAAAATGTCGGGGGGTCGCTGACGGTGAGAACCCCTTCCAGGTCAATGACCGAAACGACGCCGCGCTCGCGACGGCGCTTTCGCTCGCGGTCGGCAATGTCGATTTGTCTATAGCTGCCAACCACGACGGCTTTTGGAGTGAAGCCCGCACGCGCCCCCTGTTCGGTGAGCCAGGCGCTGCCAGCCTCAGTCGCAACGCGATCGCGATGTTGCGCGCGGCCGGAAATTGGTAACTTCGCGAGCCTGTCCATGACGACATCAACGCGTTTGCCGCGCTGACGTATGCCCGTTGCGTCCGGATCGTTTGCGCCCTTGCGGGCCACAGTTGGATTTGCGCGCAGAACAAAGCGCAGGTCATCGCCGACTTGAAGGGCCGGAGCAAACGGCTTTGTATCAAGCTCAAAGAGGTCCTTAGGATCGGCCGGAGGGCGCGTTGAGAGAATGAGATACTTACCGGCCCCATCGTCACGCCAAAGAAAGTCTCGTTTTGCATTTGGCACGTCTTGAAACAACAGCCAGACAAGCCGGTGCGCAAGAGCTGCGCGCTGATTTCCATCGTCAGGCATGAGTATCGGTGCAATGGCTGACAGCGTTTCGCCGTGGCCGGAACGAAGACGGGCTCGCGACAGAAAGAGTGGCAATGTCATGCGCGGTCTCCCAACTTCGTCGGTTTGAGCAAAGCTTCAGCGCGCAAGCCGAAGCGCCATTTGGCGCGGCTTTCCGGAATATCGCGCCGTTGTTCGATGCGGTCAGTCAACTGGCGTGGCACGCTGTCGGCATCGGCGTAGATGCGCGCATCGGACTGCCGGGGGATCAGCCAATAGTCTTTTTGCAACTGCTTTTGCGTGTCTGTCTCGCCGGAGTCATAAAGAGTGAATGCGGCGGTTACGTCATCAGCACTTACTACACGCGGCGTCATCGGTAGCATCAGTACGTTCGCCTTGCGCCCAGCAAAAGGCGTGAACACAGGCGCTTTCAAAGCTGTTGCAATGTCACCGAAACCTGGCAGCAACGGCTGCGCGCCAGAGGCCCACAGCGCAATTGTGTAGTGCGACCCAGACCGCAGTTCGCGTCGTGATAAGATCGTGCGCAACTCGGTGTTGGCAACGGCAAGTTCGTCTGCGCGCGTCGCGAAACGGCGGTTGCGACGGGCGGGCGGTACCTGCGTGGTGTGATAATCCGTCTGAACGGTGCCGGCACTATCCACGCGGACAGCGAACCCGAGTGACGCGGCCAACTCGTTCTGACGTGTTTCCTCAGTGCGCTCAATCCCGAGCGCACCGGCGATCAGGCCGAGAACTTGCGATTTACTCGGCCGGTCCCAGGTAGGCCGCCGCTCCCCAACCGCCACGGCGCCAAACGAGGCGAGTGGAGCAGCAAGCGTGAAGACGAGATACTCTTTCATGGGGCTTATTCCGCTGCTGCAAAGGCAATTGCCTCAGCG
Source organism: Hyphomicrobium sp. (assembly GCA_019748215.1). GTDB lineage: Bacteria > Pseudomonadota > Alphaproteobacteria > Rhizobiales > Hyphomicrobiaceae > Hyphomicrobium_B. The sequence goes on along the minus strand of JAIEPV010000238.1, from coordinate 7,826 downwards.
AGCGAACCTTTGCCGGATGCAACATCCATGGTGTAGGCCACGCCATCGAAGCAGGGGCCGTAGGCATGGTTCATACCATCAGCGAGTTTGCCGAGTTCGGTGACCGACGCCGACAACAGGTCGTCACCACGCAAGGGCTTGAAGAACGCGGCGGCAAGGCTGCGTGGCTGCTGACTACCCTTTTCGATGCGCAGATGGCTGGCGCGCGACCGCGATGCGAAGCTCGCCTGCTTGCCAGTAGGCGATGCCGTGGCGAGGCCTTCGATCAAGCCAGCCAAGGCCTGTTCAGCGAGTTGTTTATTGCCACCGAGGTTTTTCAGCAGCAACGCACGGTCGACACACGTGTAGATGTAAAATACGCCCGACCCGAAGCCGAGTTCACCGATGAAGCCGGCGCCCGCATCTTCCGACGGCTTTTTCAGATCATCGACGGCGGTGTAGAAATCGTCCTCGACTTCGACGCGATGGGTGGTGATGGCGTGTGCGACTTGGACAGCGGCTTCTCGATTGAATTCTGGATTGTCGGCGAGCATGCGGCCGAACATGGCGATGTCGGCAGCGGTGTCACTCTTGCGCAAAATTGATTCAACGAGATCGCCCGACTTGTCCGGTAGCTTCTTGCCGCCAGCCACTGCGTCGGCCAAATCGAATACGGCTTTGCGCTCTTCGGGACCGACAAATGCCAGCTGCTCAATGTACGCCGGATTTGCATCGGTCGTGGCTTTCAGCTTACCGAACACTTCCGCCATCTTACGTGCAGTTTCCAGTGATGCTACGGCCGAAAGCCCCTTGGCGACGAGATGAGCGCAGATGTCGGCCCCAAGACGTTGGGTACGCTCGCCATGATGGCCCGCCAAGCGGGTGCGGAATGCTTCGCTCGTGCGAATGGCGCGCTTCAAAGCTTGTGACGAAATTCGCAGACGCTCAGCACCGCCAAATTTCGCTGTCTTCGGGCGGCCGGTGTCGTCGCGATTGAGGTTAGACGGGGCATAGATCGTCAATGCGTGGATTTGGATGAAACGGCTCATTGGATCAAACCTTCTCGGGTGCAGTGGTTTCGGTGGCGTCAATGTCCGGCGCGAAGAGACCCGCACCGTGGTATTCAAAGGCGAAACGTGTGCGGGCTTTGTCGCCTGCCCCATCGTCGGTCCAACTTAGAATGAGCTTTGCGAGATCGCGCACGTTGGCGGTGCGATCGAGCATGGCGACGACGCGGCGGAAGCTGGTCATGATCTCGTCGTCGGTGCGCGCCGCCATTAAGGCGCGGAAGCGGTTCGGTTTCAGCAGCGCGTCTTCGGGTTTGCCCTGTGGAGGGGCACCGATCGCAAGCGCGATTTTGCCGCCACCTTCTTTGCGCACATGGGCGAGAACTGCCGCCAAAGTGGCCGCGCGGCCCAAGTGCATATCATTGCGCGTTGAGAAGCCGAGCGCTTTGAACAGCTTGGCCGTTGCAGGCTCCATCGCCGCGTCGACCGGCGAACTGCAGCGCCGCAAACGCGCGAGGGCGGCGCGGTCACCGGGAAGTGTTTTACCTTCGATTTCGATGGGACCGAGGGTGCGCCACCATTTGTGGGCAGCGTCTGCCTGCGTTTTGAGATCGGTCATGCGGCCCTCCTGTCTTTTTTGTCTTTCTTCGGTTTGGTTTCCGGCAGTGGCAATGCGAGAGATTTGAACAGACTGATGCCGGCCTTGCCGTAGCCGGTCAGCGCCAGCATCAGCATCTTGCGCCCGTTGATGACATCGACGATGCGCTTGCTCTCGGCGCTGCCGATGGGAACGGTGTCATCAAAGACGAGCAAGGCGTGTGTTCGGAGTTTCTGCAGCCAAACACCGCCGAGCTCTGTTCGAATGTCACCGTGCATGTCTTGCAGTTTGTCTTCGGGGACATCGAATTGTTCGGCAGCATCAGTGAGCGTTGCGAAAAACGCTGCCTCAGTGTCGGCCCAGAAGCGATCCCGCACCGGATACAGCACCGAACTATCACTGTCTGCCTTCGCACCCTCGCCGTAGAGGCCAATTTTGACAGAAGTTGTCAGTTGGCTAGCAACAAGCTTAGCGGACTCAATCAGTTTTTCGGCTTGTTCCCGGATGAGCTGGTTGGCCGCGTCCGAACTGCCAACAATCAACGGCATCAACGCTTCGCCGAAATCGAGTGGTTTCATGTTGTCCATCGCGTAGCCAGCGACGAGGAGGCGTGCGTCCGACCAGACAACGGCATTCTTGCCGCGAAAAAAGCGCGCGCGGTGCTGGAACCTCTTCACGCAATCAGCAGGCAAGCGGCTGTTACCATCAGCGCCGATGGCAAATCCAAGCCACTCGCGATAGCCGACACGCGCCGACTGCAAGTGCACGGGCAGATATTCGAGATCGGCAGGTTTGACTTTGTAGTAGGGGCTGAGCGGGTGGCCTTTGCTCCAGCCCACGTAATTTGTGCCCCACGGGCGTGTCACGTAGCGAGTGACAATGACGTCGTCGACGATGCCGAGGAGGTCGCAGAGGCGCTTGTCCGCATTCCGCATGAAGTCGAGCCGGATACGCCGTGGCATACCGAAGAATGCTTGTGCAGGGTGCACGTTCGCTGGGGCTGTTTGATCGCCGGATTTGTCTGACACCCGCGTGGGCATCAGCCATGGGAAAATGCGGCGCGCGTCCTCGGGCGTACCTGACATCTCATTCGGAACATTGGCCCATAGCCGCTCCCAGAGCGTCGGTTCGCGGTCGCGAGGAGCGCCGGGTACAACCAACGTGGCCAAAGGCCCGCCGCCCCTCAACGACGTGCGATGCCCGGCACCGCCCGATGGCGCACAGGTCTGCAGCGTTGCTAAAACGATGGCTGCACCTGCACGAGACAGAGTCTGGGTTTGGCCGCCCTTGACGAAGTGATCGGCATTATCGCGCAAGGTGCTGACGCCGGGGGCATCAATCAGCAGACCGGAAATGGGACCGGCTTCTCCCTCGATCTCTTGGAGGTCTTGAAAGAAACGTGGGCTGTCGCCATCGAGAATGAGTGCTTGAGCGAATGGCGCGAAGGCCGCTTGCAGTTCGTCTTCGCTTGGCGGCGCGTTGAACCGCTCCAACCATTCGTCGTCATCTTTCGGTCCGATAGCGACCGCCAACATGCCGATCAAAAACTCGGTCAGGCTGATGTCGCAGTCGGGCCGTCCTGTTGAGATGCGCAGAATGTCAGAGCGTGAAATATCGCAGAGGCGCACGAAGGCGCTTTTGCCTGACGTGAGGGCGACGTGGAGCCACGGCTGCTCGACGAGCGAAAATTGCTCTGGCATGGTGTTATATCCGAAGTTAGGAGAAAAATTTTGGAATCGCCGCCGCCCTGTCAGATGGACGACAGAGCGGCAGGAACAATCGTCAGTGGCTCTCGCCTACCGGTCGAGGTGGAAGCAGATCCAAAGGCGCAGCACGCACTTCTGCAAACTTTTGCCCTGTTGAAATCTCAGAAATGCGACCAGAGTTGACTCTAAAACGAGCCGCAATGTCGGACTGCCGATCACCACGATCGAGCATGCCCTTCACCAATGCAGCGTCTTCGCCAGACAGTCGGCGTCCGCTGGATTTCGCTCTGCGTCGACGACGGGGCTGACTATTGGGCGTAGGTGTGCTATTTTCCATAGGATGCCTTCGTTGTGGGGTCGCGCTCGGCCGCCAAGCATGATCGCGTTTCCGCAGTTGGTTTCATCATTCAGGCTCTGAAGGCAAATTGCTTTCGGAGCCTGAGCCCTTTTTAGTCTACAGTTTCGCAACAGTCAATCCCTCAATCACCCTAATAACTAAGTACTTAGTTGTTTTCGTAGAAGCCCCGCGTTTGCGGGGAACGGGCCCAGCTAAGGGTTACCCTGATGACGAAGTACGGTTCAGCCCCGCGTTTGCAGGGACCCTCAGGTTGCAACGATGCGCAGCCCAATTTCGGGAGTGTATAGTGCTGAACGATTGTTTTTGTCCCGGTCAATGACTTGCCCGCACCAAGTATCGTTTTGCTTTTCAACGAGCAACAGCGGCTGATCCTGCTCCCACTCCGGCCAGTCAGCTTTGGCGAGGGTGATTAACTTGGCTAGCGTCGCGTCCGGCTCCAGCACTCCAACAGCTTTGCGCTGACTGAGGCTGACTTCTGACAGCGCCCAGGACCGGCGGATATTTCTATCATCAGCGGTGCACCACGGCACGACGTGGTCGCCCTCGACCTTGCCCAGGCGGAAAACAGTCACCGGGTCGCCGAGCCGCGTTGGCGTCACGGTATCAGGCGCCCAGTTGACGTTGTTGCCGTCATAGCCGTTGTCGACCTTGAGTAGATTAGCGCCAGCGATTGAGAATGCCGCGAACTCGCGGCCCGTCGCTTTGTTTGACGCACGCCGCAACGGCTCTGGAACATCGTCCAATGTGTCAGGTCCGTAAACGCTTTCGATGAGTGCGCGCACGCCGCCAGGTGTTTCGATGCAGCCCGTCTCACTCAGTGTTTTAGCACTGCGCCAGACCAAACCGTGGTGGCCGTAAACGGCTGCGGCTCGCTTCGATACTTGTGCGTACCAGTTCTGATCTTCAACGATCTGCCAGTCAGGCGCGAACACAAGTAGTTCTGGCGCGTCGACTGGACGGCCCTTCCGATCCGTATGCCGCCACAACCGCCCCGCGCGCTGGATAATTAGGTCGACCGGTGCCAGATCGGTGATCATGGCATCCACGTCGTAGTCCAAAGACTGCTCCAGAATTTGTGTGCCGACCAACACGAAGCCCTGTCTCTTGGTGGTATCGCTATTGCGCCCCAGCGTCTCACGGACGTGCTTCTCGATGTCCAAGCGGTCGCCCATTGCGAAACGCGCATGCAACAAAACGGGAGAAAGTGCCATCGCCTGCAATGCTCCTGCAGCCTCGATGGCGTCGTCGACAGAATTGCGGATCCACGCGACGGCCGCGCCACGCGACGCCATCTCGCTCACATGCGCGAGCGCAGCATCAATCGATCCAACCGCGCGCACGGCCAAGTTCCGATAACGATCCTCACGAGTTTCAACAGGCGTTGCCGTCACGCTATCCGCCGATACTGTAGTAACCAGTGGGTAGTTGCTCACAGCCTCAATCTTCGGCTTGGCGCCAAGGCCTTTGGCGAATGCACGTGCCAGCGCCTCGCGTTGCTGTGCGGGCAGCGTCGCTGAGAGAATAATTGCAGATCCGCCAAGTGCCGCATGGAATTCCAGAAGGCGCTCAAGTTCGCGGCCCATATAGGCGTCATAGGCATGAGCCTCATCGACGATCAAAACCCGGTCAGCGAGACCCCACAGCCGTAAGGCCTGATGTTTAACGGGAAGTGCGCCAAGAAATGCCTGGTCAATCGTGCCCACTCCAACGTGAGCCAGAAACGCGCGTCGCCGGTCATCGGCAATCCAAGTGGCACACACCGCACTTGAGGCGTCGCCCTGGGCTTCACCGTCAGTCTCGCTTACTGCCGTCGTACCATGCGCTAAGATCGACGCCTGGAAACCTGCATGAAGCCCGCGACGCCCATGTGCGAGTACGAGTGACGGTTGCGCAGTCTCCGCAAACATGCGGCGATAACCGTCCCCCAGCCGATCAAACATCGCATTGGCGGTTGCCATCGTTGGCAGCGCGAAAAACAACCCGGCGGCGCGGTCAGCGCCGATAAAGCGCGCAGCGAGCAGCAGCGCAGCTTCAGTCTTGCCACTCCCGGTCACGTCCTCAACAATCGCGAGCAATGGGCCATCTGGCAGCGCCATACTGCTAAGTTGATTTTGCAGCGGGCTCGGAGCTGTGATTGCCGGAAAGAGTTTTAGTGACGAACAATCAGATGTTGCAGCAACAGGGCTTATACCGGCAGCGGATATAGCCTTCACCGCTTGCTTGCGGGCGTAATCCCAATAGGTTTCGAAGTCCAGGGTTGGCGCGCAATAGCAAAAGAACTCGCGGTTTGACCCAATCCAGTCGGCGAGGTTGGTCAACCCGGCCAGACTCCACGATAAAGCAGCAAGCTTTGCGCGATCGGGCTTGCCGATCAGCTCGAAGGGCCCAAAGAGTTTTGCTGCCGCTTGGGCGAACTCAAGAGCCGCTGAAATGCCAGCCTTCCTGATTCCCGAAATAGTTACAGTGTTACCACCACTGTCAACGGGCCGCCCGTGGTGTCCAGCAACTGGCGCCCATAACGCATCAAATTCAAAAATCCAACTCGAGGTATCAAGTGCGGGTGCAAACAACGTCTGGAAGTCGAGCTTTTCACGAAGATCGAAGGCGGTTTGCGTGTGATGCGGACCGGCGTCATTTCGGATTGGCCCAAGCACTGAAGTAGGCCATGCATCAGGCACTTTGCATTGGAATGCTTCGGCAAATTTTCCAATGTCATGCAAAGCGATCAAGGCGACGAATACTTGCCTGGCATTGTCGTTTGAAGTGCCGAGCAGTCCAGCCATGTGAGCCAGCCGCCTCGGGTTTGAAGCGAGCAACGTGTCTGCAGCTGCGGCAACGTCCAAGCCATGATAGGCAACGGGGTGAAAAGCGGCTTCACCTTCACACGGAGCGCCGGCTTTCCCCCAAAAATTTAGAAATTCATTCACGACGTGCTCACCGTATAAGCAGCGACCTCCCACTCTGCAGGCAAATCTACTCGTTCTTGAGTTACAACTGACAGAAATATTGTATAAAACCCCGTACTTTGTTTCGCCGTTTAGGGGGACCACCGCGCCATCATTGCCGGCGACTTTAGTGGCGACGGCCTAACTGATTATGATGCCAATCTGAAAAGCCTCTCTGCTTGACCCGACGGTCAATTCGTCGGCCCCCAAGTGCTTGACAGCAAGAACGTCAATTGCGGACATGCACCGCACCAGCTCCACACGCGACTATTCCGCTCGGCGGCGACTTCCGCAATGTATGCATATATTTTGCCATGACCCAGCCGCCAATTCGGTTTTGCAAATGGTGACACCGTGAGTTTCCATAACAAAAATTAAGCGGACGGATTGGTGCGCATGTGTACAACTATAACCAATCCTCGACTGCTACTGCTCTGGATCATCGCTTGTAAGTTGCGCGACACTTTCAAAGACGAAGACGTCGCTTATCTTATGCAGCTGGCGCTGGACGCTGCGGGTTGCGATCCGGCTCTGCAAGAGTACCGGGCTTAAGTATCTTCGATGCATGGCCTGAATATGCACAAAAGAATGTCGCAATATCCAAGACGGCAGCTTTTGCGGATGCTGCGGTCGCGCCGGTGCTGTTCAGCTCGGCGATGATATTGCCGAACTGATCGTGGATGAGGTGCGTCGTGCCGTCGGCTGCGCCGGAGTTGGTGGCGACCCGCGTGATCAGCTGCTCCATGCCGTTGTACGTGTAAGTGCCGACCAGCGTCACACCAGCAGACACCGTCTTTAGCCGGTTGGCGTTGTTATAGGTGTAGGCGTATGTCGTGCCGGAGCGCGCGTCGGAGAGCAGGTTGCCGGCGAGCTATTACACTTTGCTCAGCAGCTGCTGATCGTGAAAGTTACAAAAAAGCAGTCGTTTTTTTGTTCGAGAGCCCACTGATAAGCTGGATCTTCAGCACCTATTCCAATTGCTGCGAGAGCAGAGCCTATCCGCATGATGTCAGTAAATGCTAAACGACGATCCTCCTTCAATGCTTTCAGTGAGCGATACAACGCGTCTGTATGTGGGTAGGAACTGGTAGTGAGCAGTACAAAATTCTCTCTCGCAGCCACCGCCACTTTAGCAGATTCAAAACATGAAAGCTCATCGAGTATTATACGCTTCAAGATATCATCTCACACTTATTAAATGACGTACCGCTATCTGCCTTTGCTAAAATTTCC
>JAIEPV010000007.1 GCA_019748215.1 Hyphomicrobium sp. | reverse complement strand
TCCCTTTCACAATCGCAAGGCATGCAGTTGCAGGTCGAAGCGGCCGTGCGCGCGCAGCCGGAAGTCGCTTTTGTCTTTTCAAAAACCGGCACGGCGGAAATGGCGGCCGACCCTATGCCGCCGCACGTGTCCGACACCTTCATTATCCTGAAGCCGCAGTATGAATGGCCCAATCCTTCGGATGATAAATCGGCAGTCGTCGATCGCATCGCCAAGGCCGTTGGAGAGCTGCCTGGCAATAATTATGAATACACGCAGCCGATTCAGATGCGGTTCAACGAGTTGATTGCCGGCGTGCGCAGCGACGTTGCTGTCAAGGTATTTGGAGACGACTTTGACCAAATGACGTCAACAGCGACAAAAGTCGCCAGCGTCTTGCGCGCGGTTGACGGTGCGGCTGACGTCAAAGTTGAGCAGACGACCGGCTTGCCGATGCTGGATGTGAAGCTCGATAAGGACGCCATTGCTCGCAACGGGCTCAATGTGTCTGACGTGCTCGATATCGTTTCGATCGCCGTCGGCGGCCGTGAAGCTGGGATGCTGTTCCAAGGTGATCGCCGGTTCCAAATTCTTGTTCGTCTGCCAGACAAGATCCGCGACGATATCGACGCGCTCGGGAACCTGCCTATTCCCTTGCCTAAACCTGATGGCGCCGCAGACTCGTCCCGGCCGTCGTTTATCCCGCTGAAATCGATTGCGCGCTTCGACATCGAAGAAGGGCCAAATCAGATCAGTCGCGAGAACGGCAAGCGCCGCGTGGTCGTACAAGCCAACGTGCGCGGCCGTGACATCGGATCGTTCGTGGCCGAGGCGCAGAGCAAGATTGACGCCGAGGTGAAAGTACCGGCTGGCGAATGGCTGACATGGGGCGGACAGTTCGAAAATTTGCAGGCGGCGCGCAATCGCTTGCTCATTGTTGTTCCGGCCTGCTTCTTTGTAATCTTCTTAATGCTCTTCACGGCGCTTGGCAGCGTGCGCGAGTCGCTCGTCGTCTTCTCAGGCGTTCCGCTCGCGATCTCGGGCGGTATCCTAACGCTCTATCTGCGCGGCATGCCGTTCTCGATCTCCGCTGCCGTCGGCTTTATCGCATTGTCGGGTATTGCCGTTTTGAACGGCCTTGTGATGGTCACCTACATCAATCAGTTGCGCATGAAGGGGCTTGATGGTGAACGCGCCCTCGTTGAAGGCGCAATGACCCGTCTACGGCCTGTGTTGATGACGGCGCTCGTAGCGTCGCTTGGCTTTGTGCCCATGGCAATCGCGACTGGCACGGGAGCTGAAGTTCAAAAACCACTGGCGACCGTTGTGATCGGCGGATTGATTAGCGCGACGCTACTAACGCTTCTGGTGTTGCCAGCGCTCTACAAACGCTTCTGCCTCAGTGATGAAGTGCAGAAAACCGAAACCCGCACGCCACTTGTAGTCAAGGAGTCTACAGCATGACATTTCAGAGGACTTTTATCGCAGGCCTCGCGGCTTGCGCTATTGCGGGATCGCTGCCGGCTTTGGCTCAGGACAAGCATGACCACGGCGCAGACCATGGCCATGCGGAGGAGAAGGCACATTTTGAGAAGCCGGCTTTCGCAACAGTCAAAGAGGCATGGATCTTTCTGAAAACCAAAATCGGCGAAGCCGAGACACTGATAGCTGAGAAGAAGATCGAGCCGATACATGAAATCGGCGAGCAGCTTGAAGGCGCTATCCATACGCTCGAAGAGAAGTCCGATATGGTGAATGACGCCAATAAGCCAAAGCTGGTGTCGGTCCTCAAACAGCTTGATAAGTCGGCGGATGATTTGCACCACGCAGCCGAAGGTAAGGATGCGGACGCAGCGGCGCTTGGAGTGCAGAAAATCAAAGGCCTCTTGCCTCTGGTCGAAGGATTGTATCCGTCAGGAACTTTGCAGTGATCTTGCACACAGACCGCGCGTGCATCACCGTCGATATTCGCTTTAAAGCAGCGTGTCCGACATCAACCGGACCGAAATAGCTTTAGGGCTATCGGATTTTTTGCAACCTGCACTGTCCTGCGGCTCAATGAGGTAACAGAGGAGACTGCCAAATGAAAGCAACTTGGCTTCTCGCGGCCCTTGCAAGCGTCGCGTTCGTAGCATTGCCTGCTTCATCACCAAATGCGGCGCCGCTTGCCCCGGGCGCTTTGGGAGCTAGCCTCAAGGTTCTGCCGATGAATTGGCCGCCACTTTCCGACACGCCCCACAGCACCTCAGAAAGGCCAAACGAACAGCTGTCCAATAAGGACGAAAAGGAGAGCCGATCGTGAAAATACAATTGATGCAAAGGTTAGTCCTGTCGGTGGTGCTGCTCGTAAGCACTGCAGCAGAAGCTCACATTGTTCCCTGGCGCGATGGGGAATCGCGGCAGATCGGCTACGGCCACTGCGCCAAAGGCGCCTGCACGAAGCGCTACAGCTTTGCCGAAACCAAGCCGCACCAACACGTCAATGGCCGCGCGATCTTTCTCGACATAGCCCCGGGTTATCCGGCCAGTCGAGGTTGGTGGAGATGAATAGGATGGAGGTCACAATGCACTACGATCTCATGCTAGCGGCGCTCCTGCTTACTACGACGTCAGGCGACGGACCAGCGTCGCACGTTCACCGCACGCAGGAAACTCCGCAAGCAGGGTGTATCCTGCCAAGGAAGCGCCAGTGCCGAGCGGGCTCAAGAATACTCCAAGCCCAATGTCACCGCGTGGGCGCTAAAGTGCGAAAACGCCACCTACCGCGTTCTGCTTATTCCTAGCCGACCTGCAGAGGTCGAGACGATGGAATGATTTGGTTTTGAGCTGACCACCAAAAAACGCAACGACACGGGCAAGTAATTTTCGTCGACATTAAACGGGCTATTCCGCGAGTCAAATTTAGCGACGGTAAAACATAGCCTCTACAAAATGGGGATTGGTCCGCGGTCTTACTCGACATCGCCAGCGCCAGGCGGGCGTTTCCGTCCGGTGATCATGGAGCTGATCAAGTTTTCTCGCTGTCGAATGCACATGGTTATGACGCCGCTTACATGGACGACGATGCAAATTATCGCCGCATCGACGAGAACGCCATGAATTCGTTCCATCGCTGTCGAGCCCCAGAAGAGATCGATCGTCAACAGCCATCCCGAAACCGAGATGGCAGAAAGTAACAAAAGCAGAATTAAAATCATCACCGCGCCGGCGGGGTTGTGACCGAGGTAACGCGCCTCACGTCCCTTGACGACGTCGCTAAGATAGCCGGCAACTTTCGATGGTGGCCTTATGAACTGAGTGAAGCGGGCATTGGCACCGCCGACGATACCCCAAACGATTCTTGCCGCAACCAGCGTAGCGGTAAAGTACCCGGCGCGCAAATGAATGGCCCGCCAGTCATCCGCAGTGAAATACGCGACTGCGAATGAGACGACGAGATTCCAATGAAAAAAACGAACGAAGCAATCCCAGACTTTAATAGTTCTTGTGTTCCTCTGCAGCGGGCTGAAGCGTTTGAGGATTGAAGTGGGTTTCTCGGGCCTTGCCGCTGCTATCGGTCCCGTAAACTTCGTAACAGCCGCTGTCGATCTTCAGATTCCTGATTTTCCAGCCCTGGCTTTCTAGTTTCTGCGTCAGGGCGCCCTGCGGCTTCCATTGGGCTTTTGGCACTGAGCAAATTTCTTTGCTCCAAGCCGAAGGCGCGGACCCGAATACAATGCCAACAGCTGCGAGCGCGAAGGCGGCAGATGCTCTTGAAGAAGGAATTCTCATAACGCTTCGTCCTTTTATTATTCGAATTCGATTCCGGCGGTCAGGCGCAAGAGCGCATCTTCGCTATTGTCCGTCAAACCGAAGGCGCCGCCGATACCGACGTGGACATTGTTTTTGAAATCGGCGCGCAGACCAATGCCGATATATTGCTCCGTCTTATCCGGATCGAGCGTCAACCCTTTCACGGAATCGCCGAGGCCGCCGAAGGCTTCGAGCCCAAGGGTCAATTTATTCAAGCCGCCATCGAAAGTCGGGCCAATCTCAGATGCCACATCGCTGGTGTCAAAAGATCTGAAAAGGGCATAATTCAACCCTGCTGCATAGCCGAAAGCCCAGTTCCCGTTTATGAAATTCAATTCCTGGATCGTATTAAAGGCGATGTTTAGGCGGCTCGTCACATCATGTCCAACAATGAGCTTGGTCTCGAGTTCGTGCTCGTTTTTCTCTTCGCCCTCTTCCTCATCTTCCCCACCATCGGTCCTGCCGACAACTGAGCGCCTAAAGAGGCTTGTCGGCTTTTTGTATTCGTATTCGGCGTAAAGGACAGGATTGAGCAGAGTTTCGTCGCTGAACAGCCGGTAGCGGTTTTCCCAGCGGAAGCTGGCAAAGTCGTAATTCTCATGCCCTTCGAACGTTTTTGCCCCTTCGAAATAAACGGCTGTAGTGAAAAGTTCCGTGACGCCATACTCGATTTCAAAGAGTTGCGCTGTGTAGTTCGGTTCGCCCGAGCCAACATTTCCGTAATCTGAATAGACTTCGAACTCTACGGCGCCTTTTTCTTCCATGTGTTGATTGTAAAGGATGAAGTTGGCGTCCTGCCCGGCCGTAGCAGGTGCCGATAGGACCACCGACGCGGCTGTCACCGCAATTGCAAAAGAGGTTGTGCGCGTTTTCATCGGTGGCCCTGACTGACTTAGCTGGAGAGTCGCAGCCAAATTACTACCGACTTTCATTCACTGTTGTATACATGGAATGTACACATTAAAATTAGAGACCTTCTAATGGTGTTCAATGAGCAACATCTTGCGGATATTGCGATGGCTGCTGGATCGTCACAACCACCTGAACAGATGCGTCCCACTTGCTGCGCTCCATGCGTTGTATCGCGTTGGTTGCACTTTGCCGCGCTTGAAGGCGGCAACAATGGCGGCGACTTATTCAGTCTGTTGTATCGCGGCGCCAGTTCAGCAATCGCAACGCATTGAGCGTGACGAGCACCGTCGCTCCTGTGTCGGCAAGTATCGCTGGCCATAGACCGGTTACCCCGGCAATTGTCGTCACAAGGAATACTGCCTTGAGACCGAGCGCCACCGCAATGTTCTGATGGATATTGCGCATGGTCAGACGCGATAGCTGAACCATTCGCGCGACATCGGCGACACGCCCATGCAGAATCGCGGCATCCGCAGTTTCCAGCGCGACGTCCGTCCCGCCTCCCATTGCGATCCCAACATCGGCCGCAGCCAACGCCGGAGCGTCATTAATGCCATCTCCGATTTTGGCCACGACCTTTCCCTGCTGTTGCAGTTCGCGAACGATACGCTGCTTGTCTTCGGGCAATAGTTCGGCGTGCGGCTCGATTCCAAGGTTACGGGCAATCGCTGCTGCTGTACGCTTGTTGTCGCCCGTCAACATGACCGGCTCTACTCCGAAACTCTTGAGTGTCCGGATGCCTTCTATTGCGTCGGCGCGTGGTTCATCGCGCATCGCGATGAAGCCGGCCACGGCATCGTCGACCAACAGAACGGAAACTGTCTTGCCCTCGTCGTTCAACGCCGCGATCTGCTTTACAAGTTCGGTAGAAAGTTTTGCGACATCCGCTGCGGCTTGTGGCGATCCGAAAAACAGCCGGTGTTCATCGACGTCGCCAGTTAAGCCTTTGCCGCCGACAGCCTTGGCGTTGGATGCAGTCCCAACCGCCACGCCGTCCGCTTTCGCGCGCTCAAGGATCGCAACGGCGAGAGGATGATTGGAGCCTGCCTCAAGCGCCGCAGCGAGCATCACAACGTCTGCTTCGCTGCGCCCAATGCCGACGATATCCGTGACTTTCGGTTTGCCCTCGGTCAGCGTGCCCGTCTTGTCAAAGGCAGCCGCCGTGATTTTTCCAATCGTCTCAAGAACGGCGCCGCCCTTTATCAGCAGACCGCGGCGGGCGCCGGCCGACAATCCAGCCGCGATAGCTGCCGGGGTTGAAATGACAAGTGCGCACGGGCAGCCGATCAGAAGGATCGCGAGGCCCTTGTAGATCCAGCCACTCCAATCCGCGCCGAATAGCCAAGGCGGGATTGTAGCTACGAGTGCTGCAACAATGACGACTGCCGGGGTGTAATAGCGCGAAAAACTGTCTATGAACCGTTCCGTCGGCGCTTTAGCTTCCTGCGCTTCCTGCACCAGCTTGACAACACGCGCGATCGTATTGTCAGCCGCCGCAGCTGTGACACGGATGCGAAGTACGCCATCTGTATTTATCGTACCCGCAAACACGCTGTCGCCGGCGCTTTTCCGTTTGGGCGTGCTCTCGCCTGTTACCGGCGCTTCGTCGACCTCGCTGCTACCGTCGACGATCGTTCCGTCGGCCGCAATCCGGTCCCCGGGACGCACCACGATGATAGAACCGACCGATAGACTCTCGGCTGCGACGTCTTCCGTGCGTCCGTCACGCTCGAGTAGAGCGGTCGACGGAACGAGACTGGTGAGCCCCTCGATACTTGCTCGGGCCCGGCTCGCCGCGACGCCTTCGAGTAGTTCGCCAACAAGAAACAAAAACACAACGGCCGAGGCTTCTTCGGTTGCTCCGATCGTAACCGCGCCCGCGGCTGCGATCACCATCAGCATCTCGATCGAGAACGGCGAGCCGTTTAGCGCGGCGACGAACGCGCGACGCCCAATAGGGATGAGACCGATCGACATCGCCAGCGAGAATGCCGGCTGTTCGATTGATGGGTACATTCTGGTCATCAGGTAGGCCGCCACAAGCGCAGCGCCACAGGCGATCGTCAGCAGCGCGCGCTTGGTCCGCCACCACGGCCCGGCCTCCGAGCCGTGCTCATGCCCATGACCGTCGTCATCTGAATGCGGGCCTCGCTCCGTTGAAGATGCGGCATCGATAGCGCCAGAGTTTATAGCTACCGTCGCCTTGTAACCGAGGCTCGCGACTTTCTGCTCGATCGCCGCCACGAGCGCAGGATCATCTGCTTGCCGAATGCTCATTGTCCCAGCAGATACCGAAACGGATACGTCTTCGACGCCCGGCATGCGTCGCAGAGCCGTGTCGATCTTGGCTGCGCAAGACGCGCAGTCCATGCCGTCGACGCGGTAACGAGTCAGAAGTATCTGCACAGCGATCTACGTCCAATCAACTCACGACGCGGCAAAGATAGTTCCTCTAGTCGCTAGAGGAGCAAGCGCACCATTCATGCTCCTGCGAAGGCTCAGCCCATCAGCTCTTCGAGAACAAGCAGCAGCAGGAATCCGATGAAAAACAGCGCCGTCACCCACGGCCTGTCGGGCGTCTCGTGGGCCTCGACCAAAAGTTCTTCAGTAACCAGATAGAGCAGCGCAATCAAACCGAACGCGAAGAAGCCGGTTTTAACCGACAGTGAAAGATTTTCGATCGTGGATGCCGCAGCCACGCCTGCGGGCAACAGCAGCGCCACCGCTGTGACGATTCCGACCGTGCGGGCTCGCGATACGGCGGCATCGCCAAGTTCCGCGGCCAGAGAAAGTCCGAGAAACAATACCTCGAGCGTCAAAGCAATGGTCAAGAGCAGCCCCGCCTTGGCGCTTGCAGCGAAACCGAGGCCGAGCACCAGTCCATCGATGAACACATCGACGCCAACGAGCGTGACCAATCCCGTTTGCCCTTCGTTGCGATCTTCGATCTCTTTGATGAGTAGCATCACGATAATGCCGGCGCCGCCGCCGATCACAATCGGCCAAAGAGCCGCTTGATGTTTGAGGCTAGGCAAAATTTCTCCCGCTGCGGCGGCGAACACCACGCCGGCCGCAAAATGCTGAATGGCGCTCGCGACGAGAGGTCCCGGCCGACGATAGGCGGCTATGGCGGCGCCCAACACAGCAGCCGCAACGGGGATCAGCGTATAGTTCAATGAAGCGGCAAGTTGCATGTTGCTGCACCTTTCGGGCGAATGTGAAGTCGAGGCTCCAGGCGCGGCAGCCTGGAAGCTGTTTGCGTCGGTTGCCATGCGGATAGGCCGCAGCATCATCATATTAAAAATACTCCCCGGTATAACTCCTATCTTTTAGAACGACCGCGCGCGCCGTAAATACCTCGGTTCAAAACTTCCAATTGTTCATGATCTTCCACGCGCCCGCCCTCACAGCCACGGCGCTTTTTTGAGCCCTGGGTAGGGTCCTGAACTGTTACGGAAGTTGATTTTGGTAGTCCGGCTTTTCGCGACTACGTTGACGCCATGCGATCCAATCCGGGACCAGTGCCGACACTCATTCAGCTTCACCGCGATAATTGCTGGCTATGGATGTGTTGCACGGAGTATCGCTGTGGTCACATGATGGCCGTGACGGTCGCACCATTTTTGATCCGTTGGGGCTTGCACACGTCGTCCGGTGCTTTGAGACGGTGCGGCGTATGTACTAAGTGCGGTCGTCGTGGAGCCAGTTTGCAGAGTCCGAGTTGGATGGGGGCTGAGCAAGGATTTAAGACGTTTCCGGGCTAGCAGCAGATTTTGAACAATTAGCCCAGCGGTAATTCGTGCGGTGCGCCCACATGACGGGCGTAAGAACGTGCTGGAAGACGTAGGGCGTTAGCGATGTCTGGAGCTCGATTAGCCAATTAAATAGCTCTGAGCCTATCAGATGCTTCGATGCGGGCGCACTGCCAGCCAGTCATGGGCTGCATCCGCGATTTCTCGCTCGCTACGTCCAGAACTCCCGATCAAAATCACCAAAAGCTCTGCAAGACATTACCAATTTCATAACGTTGAGCTGCCATCGTCATGCCGAACCGTATTGACGTTGCGGGCGAAGGCGGGCATTTTGCGCATGTTCACTTGGGTGTTCGATGTTCGTCAAACGCACCATCATCGTGTTTCTCTTCGTCCTGGGCTTTGCGCTTGGGTCAGCGGTGAATTTCGCGTCAGCCACCGAGCGGGCATTTGCAGAACCTTGCCCGATGCACGATCAGGGCATGGATTGCCCATGCTGCAAGGGCGATTGCAATTCGGCCATGATGGGCTGCTCCAGCCATTGTTCGATGCCTGTGGGGGCAGCGGATGTTCCGTCGGTTTGGAAGCTAGCCGTTGACGTGGTCGGGTGTCCCAACGCTGCCGACGATGCGGTCTATGACCCATTCATAACTAGGCCGCCTCCTCCGATCCCCATCGCTTGATCTCCTGAACATTCCTAGAAATGCGACGCCGTCAGAGATGACGTTCGCGCCCGCAGATGTGTATGCGTGCTGTGCAACAGCACGACCGCAACCGTTTATCTGGAGATCTAAAAAGTGAACCCATTTTTTAAGGCAGCCACCGCTGCCGCCGTTATCGCTTTGTTCAGTCCGCAGACTGTGCTTGCCGCCGCCTCGGACTACGTCTTCGAACCGGTCGTTGCCGAGGTCCGCAACGGCCCAGGCAGCGAGATCGCAGTCAAACTGATCCACAAGCCGAGTGGGAAGGCAGTCGAGGGCGCGATCATCATACGCACGCGACTCGATATGTCGCCCGATAGCATGGAGGCGATGACGACGACGGTCGAACCGACGACTGAGATAACGCCCGGTATTTACAAATTTAGAGCTGACTTCACGATGGCGGGCGGCTGGGCGCTGAAGCTTCAGGCCAAGGTGCAAGGTGAGCCTGAAACGATTGTCGGCACTGTCGTCTTCACAGCGAAGAAGTGAGAATGGCTCCGTGAGACGCTCACTCATCATTCTCGCTGGGTTCCTGGCGGTCCTTGGATCGGTGGCGGCTGGTTATCGGCTTGGCACCGGCCATTGGCCATCACGATTGACTGTCATGATGGCGGACAGCACACCGATGCCGTCATTGGACGCGATGTCGCCGTCTAAACGTCCGGTGCTTTACTGGCGAGATCCGGACGGCAAGCCAGCATACGCCGCGAGCCAGACCAAAACCACCGATGGCCGTGACTATGTCGCCGTTCACGACAACGAGGAACCACCGTTACCGGGCGATACTCCGGTGATGTCTGAATTGGCATCGGCCGAAGCGCCGTCACCTCCGAGCGGCGAGCGCAAGATCAAATTTTATCGCAATCCTATGGGTCTGCCGGATACCTCGTCCGAGCCAAAGAAAGATTGGATGGGGATGGATTACATCCCCGTCTACGACGGCGAGGACGAAGACGACGGATCGAGCGTCAAGGTTAGCCTCGACAAAGTACAGCGCGCTGGTGTGAAATCAGAACCAGTTGTGATGCGTAAACTAGCCCGCCCGGTCAGCGCGCCGGGCGTGGCCAAGATCGACGAGCGCACACTGCGCGAGATCACCCTTCGCGCCGACGCGTACATCGAAAAGCTCTATGTCGCCGAAACCGGCAAGCACGTAAAAGCGGGCGAACCACTGTTCCGCATATATAGCCCCGATATCGTGAAGGCCGAGGTCGACTATAAGACAGCCATGCGCGCCGCCACCGGTCAATCACGCGGCGACGCGGAGAAAGATCTGCAAGGCGCTGCGATGCGCCTTGAAAACTTGGGCGTGCCCGACAGCGTTATCGAAGCTCTCAAGACCAGCAAAGACGCCACGCCGATGCGAATCGACTGGCCATCGCCCGTCAGTGGCGTCGTCATCGACAAGAAGGTGATCGAGGGTCAGAAAGTCGACGCCGGCGCGATGCTCTATCAGATTGCTGATCTCAGCAGCATCTGGGTTATTGCAGATGTTGCCGAGCAGGACATCGGGCCAATCACGGTCGGCGCGCCTGCTACTGCCGTGTTCCGAGCTTATCCAAACGAGACGTTCGAAGGCAAGGTCACATTCATCCTGCACGAACTCGAAATGCAGACGCGCACCGCGAAAGTGCGCATCGAGATCGCAAACCCCGACCATCGCATTCGCCACGATATGTACGCCGATGTCACGATCGACACGGGCGCGGATGATGCTGAAAGGCTCGTGGTGCCAGTCTCGGCCGTTCTCGATACTGGCGTCCGGCAGATTGTTTTGGTTGATAAGGGCGATGGTCGCTTCGAACCTCGCCCAGTGAAACTTGGCTACCGTGGCAATAACGACGTTGAGATCACCGAAGGCCTCGCTGCGGGCGACATGGTCGTCACATCGGCTAACTTTCTGATCGATGCGGAAAGCAACCTTAAAGCAGCGCTCAAGGGCTTCACGGCAGATGTGCCACTTCCAGGTGACGCCAAGCCTATGAGTGACACGATGTCCGATCAACCTATGTCAGGACCGATGTCACCGGTGAACGCCAAGGCGGAAGCGAAGCCATGATCGCAAGGCTCATCCGCTGGTCGGCCAACAATCTTCTGCTGATCGCTGTCGGCGTGATTTTCGCCACGGGCTTTGGCAGCTACGCGGTCAAACACGTGCCGCTCGATGCCATCCCCGACCTGTCGGATACCCAGGTCATCATCTACACCGACTATCCTGGGCAGGCACCGCAAGTCGTCGAAGACCAGGTCACATATCCGCTCTCGACGGCCATGTTATCCGTCCCGAAATCTCGTGTCGTGCGCGGCTTCTCGTTCTTCGGTGTCTCGTTCGTTTACGTCATCTTCCAGGATGGTACTGACATCTACTGGGCACGCTCGCGTGTCGTCGAATATCTGAGCGCGGCGCAGCGCAATCTGCCATCGGGCGTCACGCCAACGCTCGGCCCTGATGCAACCGGCGTGGGCTGGGTCTATCAGTACGCCGTCGTTGCAGCCAAACGCACCCTTGCCGAATTGCGCTCGACACAGGACTGGCAAGTCCGTTACGCGGTCGCCAAGGCCGAAGGTGTGGCGGAGGTCGCCAGCGTCGGCGGGTTCGTCAAACAGTACAGTGTCGTTGTTGATCCATCGCGATTGCGCAGCTACAGCATCCCGCTCACGAAAGTACGCGATGCCATTCGCGCCAGCAACAACGACGTTGGCGGCCGGGTCATCGAATTGGCCGAGACCGAATTCATGGTGCGTGGCCGTGGCTATCTACGCAGCGTTGATGACCTCGAACAGATCGTCCTGAAAGAGCAAAATGGCGCAGTCGTCCTTTTGAAAGATGTTGCTCGCGTCGAGATAACCCCTGACGAGCGTCGCGGCATTACGGAATTGAACGGCGAGGGCGAGGCGGTCAGCGGCATCGCCGTGCAGCGCTACGGCCAGAACGCCCTCGACGTGATCGATAACGTCAAGACCCAACTCGCGGCCATCAAGTCGAGCCTGCCAGACGGCACTGATAT
>JAIEPV010000158.1 GCA_019748215.1 Hyphomicrobium sp. | reverse complement strand
AACCGCTTCCATCGGTTGGGAAGCGGGCGGTCGCCATCGCTCATGCCGGCTCTCTCGCATCCTACAACAGGTGCTCGCGTGGTGTATCGTAGCCGAACTTCAGACCGGTTGACAGACGCCCCCGATGAGTTGGCTTTGTCGATTGTTCGTTGCGCAATAAAAAGGTTGCGATTGGGAGCGTTTGGATAGTTCTGGCGTCCTGCAGTCAACCGGATGGCCGATATCTCCGTTTAGCTTGAGGCGATTGTCCATTTAACTGCCGGTTGATCTGCTGGTTCATGGCCGCAACGTCCGCCGAGGAAACCTGATGAGCACGACGCAAAAAATACTCGAGCTGAATGCGTTCGACATGCGCAGCGGTCATGGCCTCGACCCGGCCGTGGAAACGCTCGTCGCCCGCCGCCGGCGCACCTTCGGCCCAACGTCAATGCTATTTTACAAACGGCCACTCAATCTTGTCCGCGGTAACGGCGCGTGGTTGTTCGATGCCGACGGCAGCCGCTATCTCGATGCCTATAACAACGTGCCGTCTGTCGGCCATTGCCATCCGCGCGTGGTCGATGCGGTGGCGCGCCAGATGGCGACGCTGAACACGCACACGCGGTATCTCTACGATCATGTCTACACTTACGCCGAACGGCTGCTGGCGACGTTTCCGCCCGAGATCTCGAATATCGTGTTCACCTGCACGGGCAGCGAAAGCGTCGATCTGGCCTTGCGCATCGCCCGCGACGTCACTGGCGGAACGGGATTTATCGCCACCGAAAATGCCTACCATGGCAATACGACAACGGCGACGGAGATCTCGCCGTCGTCGGCCAGCGCCGAGGCGCCGGCGTCAAACATCTATTTCGTGCCTGCGCCCGATAGCTATCGATACCCCGGCGCTTCCGCCGGCGATAGGCTGCACGCGGCGGTGCTCGCGGCGATTGCGAGCATGCAGGCGAACGGTATCCGTTTTGCCGGAATGATCGCCGACAGCGTTTTTTCGAGCGACGGCGTTTTCCCCGGAGTGCCTGGATTTTTAGGCAAAACCATTGACGCCGTCCGCGCCGCCGGCGGCCTCTACATCGCTGACGAAGTGCAGCCGGGCTTTGGCCGCCTGGGCGAAACGATGTGGGGATTTCAGCGCCACGGCGTCGTGCCGGACGTGGTTGTCATGGGCAAGCCGATGGGCAATGGCTACCCAATCGGTGGCGTTGCCGTTCGCCCGGACCTGCTGCAGGCGTTTGGGTCGAGGGCTGGATACTTTAATACGTTTGGCGGCAGCCCGGTCGCCTCCGCGGCGGGCTTGGCAGTGCTCGACGTTATCGCAGACGAGCAGCTACAAACGAACGCGCGCGAAACCGGCGCGGTTTTTCTTGCGGGCCTGAAAAAGATCGCCGACGACCATGGCTGTATCGGCGATGTTCGCGGCTGCGGGCTGTATCTCGCGGTTGAGTTTGTTGCCAACCGCGAGACGCGCGAGCCGGACACCGAGACGGCCGTCGCTGCCGTCAATGCGCTGCGCGAGCGCAACGTCCTCGTCGGCACGGCAGGGCAACACGGCAACATCTGGAAAATCCGTCCGCCGTTGTGTTTCAATCGCGATCATGTCGATATTTTTCTCGAAGCGTTTGCCGGCGTTCTGGCGGCTGGCGCACCCGCAAAAGATCGACACCAATCCTGAAAATGAAAACGTAGCTTGGCAAGGGAGGCACCATGGCCGGACGTCTAGCAGGCAAGATTGCATTGATATCCGGCGGCGCCACCGGCATGGGCGGCGCCTCATCGAAACTGTTTGCAGCGGAAGGCGCCAAGGTCGGCGTCGTCGATCGCAATGAGGCTGCCGGGCGCGCCGTCGTCGAAGAGATCAAGGCTGCCGGCGGTATCGCTGCATTCGCTGGCGCCGACGTCTCGGATGAAGCGCAGGTCATCGCGGCCGTGGCCGCAATCAGCAGCGAACTCGGTGATCCCAACATCCTGTTTAATCATGCTGGCACGATCATCATCAAGCCGTTCCTGGAGACGACGCGCGCTGAATGGGATTGGCTGATGGCCGTCAACGTCACGAGCATGTTCTTGATGACGCGCGCAGTGCTGCCTGGAATGCTCAAGCAAGGTGGCGGATCGATTGTCTGTACGTCGTCGATTTCCGCTGTCGCCGCAACGCCGCGAGAGGTCGTTTACAATGCCAGCAAGGGCGCGTGTCACATGTTCGCGCAATCGATTGCGGTCGAATTCCGCGATCAGAATATTCGCTGCAACACGGTTTGCCCGGGCTTCGTCGCGACGCCGCACGGCTTGCGCGAAGTGAAAGAACTGTCGGCGCTGGGCGTCGATATGTCGGACGCGGCGATCGCCGTGCAGCAGGGCCGACTGTGCCAGCCGGAGGAAGTGGCGCGCGCGGCGTTGTTTCTCGCCAGTGACGAAGCGAGCTTCATCACCGGAACGCATTTGTTCGTCGACAACGGCTTTACGGCGGTGTGATGCGTCGCCCGCCTCGTTGCTGACGCGCTTTCAATCGCCGGCCGCTGCCATGCGGTTGAATCCTGCTTCAAGATCGGCAAGCAAATCGTCGACCGCTTCGAGGCCGATATGGAAGCGGAGCGCTGGCCCGGCTTCGCGCCACGGCATGGCGGTACGGTAGGACGAAGGATCGAACGGGATCACCAGGCTTTCAAATCCGCCCCAGGAATATCCCATGCCGAACAGTGTCAAACCATCGAGAAGCGCCGCCAGCTTTTTCTCTGAAACCGGTTTCAAGATGACTGAAAACAAACCGGACGCGCCGGAAAAGTCGCGCTGCCAAAGGGCATGGCCTGGATGCGTCGGCAGCGCTGGATGCAACACGCGCGCGACCTCGCTGCGGGCCGCAAGCCACTGTGCGACGGCGAGCCCCGATGCCATGTGCCGCGACAGCCGGACATCGAGTGTGCGCAAGCCGCGCAATGCGAGGTAGGTTTCCTCAGAGCCAGGACAGGTGCCGAGCGCCTCTTTCGCGGCGTCCAGTTGTTTGGCGGCGCGGGCATTGGTGATGACGGCGCCGAGCATCGCGTCGGCATGTCCGACGACATACTTTGTTGCCGCCTGGATCGACACATCGACGCCGAGCGCCAGCGGTTTGCAATACAGCGGGCTCGCCCACGTATTGTCGGCGATCAGCCAAATATTCCGTGCCTGAGTGGCCGCGGCGATGGCTGGGATATCCTGCATCTCGAAAGTTTGCGAGCCAGGACTCTCAACCAGAACGAGCCGCGTATTGGGCTGGAAAAGTTGCGCTATGCTGCCACCTATGTTGGCATCGTAATAGGTGGTCGTCACGCCGAGTTTCGATAACATGCGGTCGCAGAAAATACGCGTGGGCTGGTAGACGCTGTCGACGATGAGCAGATGATCGCCGGTCTGCACGAAAGCCAGCAGCGCCGTCGCGACCGCACTGAGCCCTGACGAGGTGAGGATCGCAGATGCCCCGCCTTCGAGTTCGCACAACGCCTCTTCGAGCGCCCGCGTCGTCGGTGTGCCACGCCGGCCGTAGGTGTAGGCTTGATCGCGCGACGTTAATTTCGCGAGGCTCGGATACAGCACGGTCGAACCGCGATAGACGGGGGTATTGACGAAACCGTGCTGATCGAAAGGCGCGCGCCCAAGATGCACCGCGTTGGTCGCAGCCTTGTACTTTGGCCCAGAACCATCGTTCGAATCCGCCATGTTTTCAGGTCTCCGAGCACGCGTTGGTCTCGTGGCCCAAAGTCGCGCGAAGGTCAAGGTCTTGACCTTTACAGCGCGCCGCGTGAAGTGTTTGCAAGGCGGCCGTTTTGCCGGCGCTGCGGCTTCGGGTGACACGGGGCTGCGATTGAGTTTGCACATGCCGCGCATTTGCGGACGCCCTTCGAACCACTGGCACTGCGACATTGTCAGTGGCACGGGTTGGGCGAGAAAGAGTTGATTTTGGAAATGTTGACGTTTTCGTGTGCCGCGCGATTTCTTTTAAAGACGCTTTCGCGGCTCATGATGGTGTCGCTCGTTGCCGCTGTGCAAGCGCTGACGGCTGCGGCATCGCCGAGCGTGCTTGAGACGGTGCGCGCGCGCGGCTACCTCAATTGCGGCGTCGCCGAGCAGGCGCCGGGCTTCAGTCAAGTCAACGGCCTTGGGCGCTGGAAAGGTCTCGAAGTCGAATTTTGTTCAGCCGTCGCCGCCGCGGTCTTCGGCAACAAGGATGCCGTGAAGTTTCGCGGCATCGCGACCGGCGATCGGTTCAAGGCACTTGAAGCCGGCGACATCGATATTCTGCTGCGTGGCACGGCCTGGACACTGACGCGCGACGCTGAACTCGGAGGCCGGTTCGTTGGCGTGCTGTTTTACGACGGCAGCGGTTTTCTCGTGCCGAAAAACCATTCGATCGCCAGCGTGCTCGAACTGTCGGGCGCTTCGATCTGCGTGTTGCCGGGCTCAAGCGGCGAGCGCGCCGTCGCCGACTTTTTCGGTGCGCGCGGCATGCGTTTTCAACTCGTCGTTTCAGAACGCTGGGATCAATTGGTCAAGGCGTATGCGGCGGGTGGATGCACGGTGCTGACGGGTGATATATCCCTGCTGGCCTTTGAACGCAGCCGCCTGCCGAATGGCAGCGATCACATGTTACTGCCGGAAATGGTCAGCAAAGAGCCCCTTGGTCCGGCGGTGAAAATGGGTGACGAGGGTTGGTTTTCGATCGTCCGCTGGAGCTACATGACATTGATCGCGGCCGACGAGCTCGGTGTTTCGAGCAGCAACGTCGATGAGATGCGATCGTCGTCGCTGCGCGATGTGCGCCGCCTGCTCGGGCTCGAAGCTGATCTGGGTGCACCGTTGGGTTTGGCGCGTGATTGGTCTTACCAGATCATCAAGCAGGTGGGGAATTACGCCGAGATTTTCTCGCGCACGCTTGGTGAAAATTCGCCGTTGAAACTCGAACGCGGTCTCAACAACGTGTGGACCAAAGGCGGCCTGATGTACGCAGTACCACTGCGCTAATCTAAAGCGTATAACGGCATCTTGATGTTTTGCAGCGGCATGTCGACCACGGCGCGGCGGTAAGGACGGGTACGGGGGCGAACGCGTGGTCACCACTAGTCATTTCGATGCTATCCTGCAGACCGTTGTGTTGGCAGTGCCGATTGCAGTCGTCGTCACGTTGGTGACGCTGCTGCTCAATGGTCGCAGCCGACGGCGACGGCCGATGCCTACAGATCAAACCAAATCGCCTATATTGCGAATGGTCGCCGACGACGTCGCACACGCTCAGCCGTTGGCGATAGCCACAAAGGACACCACCTTGCCGTTGCGCAGCGAGCCGACAAAAGACGTCGGCGGCGTGCTGCCGTCAGGTGATCAGCCGGCAGTGGCCCCGTTGGCTGTCGACTGCGATATTGCGGCATTGGAGCAGCGCGCCACGGATGCTGAAGCCAACGCCAGGTTCGCCGACATCGCACCGATTTATCTGATGATTGCAGCAGCCCACGATCAGTCAGGCAATGGCGCGGGCCGCATGACGGCGCTGCGCTCGGCAGCCGGGCTCGCCGCCAAGTATGGGCCGTTGGCGGCGCATGCCGAAGCCCGGCTGGCGCTGGCAGAGGTGGCCTATCAGGCCGGCGATCTGACCGGCGCGTGCGAACAATGGCAATTGGCACGCAGCGCGTTGCTGGAAGACGGGCAAACGTCAGAACATGCGCGCATCGACAAGCGTATGCGTGACCACCAGTGTCCGACCGACTGGGTCCTCACCGACTTTTGAGTTTGATCAGGCTATCGGCGTCGATGCTCGGTTCTGCCGGTGGTTCTGCTGGCGCTGCCTCGCTTTCGGTCGAGGCGCGCGCGGCGCTGGCGTCCATCAAAACTTCGACCACCGTTGTTGCACCGTCTTGGATGGCAAACGTCGATTTGTAGACCTGCCCCGCCGAGCGCGCTGCGACGACATAGTTTCCGGGTGCCAAATAGTGGCTCGGCAACGCACCGACCGTCTCCTTGATGACTTCGCCGCCGCTGTTCATGATGGTCCACGCGGTCTCGGGGAGTGCTTCTCCACCGGCGCGCGTCACCAGCTTCAGCATTGCGCGACCGGCGGCATGCGCGACCGTGGTTTCAGTCAGCTTGCCGGCCTCGACGGTCACGTCGGCTTCGACGCGCGCGTTGGCGTCGCCATAAGTCGAGACGATGCGATAGATGCCGGCGTTGAGGCGCATGATCAGGTTCGGCTTCGCGCCCGATAGCAGGGCCGTCCGGTTTGCGAATTGATCGCGATCGTCGGAAAAGATCGTGTAGGTCACCAAACCCGGCGGTGCCGGCTTGCCGCCGGTCACTGCGTTGAGGCGCAATCCACCGGCGTTCAAGACGAACTGCTCGACGGCGGCGGCTGATGCGGCAACCGAGATTTTGCGGGTCAGATGCGCTCGGCCGAACGCGGCGTTGATCGTGTAGTCGCCCGGCTGCAATTTGATCTGCGGCGACGCTTCGCGTTTCTCGACGATCAGTTTTGCCTTGCCGTGGCTATCGGAGCCCTGAAAGACCCGCCAGACAAGTCCTTGATCGATCTGCTGGCCGTCGGCTGCCAGCAATGCGACGAGCTTGACGCCTGGTGCTGCGGTCTTGGCGTCAGCGCCGACGCGTTCGATGACGGTAGTGTTGTCGGCCGGCGGCGACCCTGACGGCACAGGCGGTGACGCCACAGTTGGCACCGGCGGCGGTGATGTTTTCGCGATGGTCGATTTGATTTGCACGTCGGCGCCCCACGGCTCGGCGGGTGCGTCGCTGCCTTGGGCAAAGGCGGCCGGCACGAGGACGACGAGTCCGGCGACGGCGGCGCACGCGCATGTGGCGACGAAACCGCGTGCGTTCAAACCTGCCGGTTGGCGTCGGAGCATCTTCATGCGACGCTGCGTCTCCCTCATCTTGTCGCCCGTAACGTACGGCCGAAATTCCCAAGCCCGGCATACCATACAGACCGGTTCAAGGCGGTGCTATGGCATCGCTGCCGAACCGAGTTGAATCAACCGCTGCTCGCCGCTTTTCACCTCGAAGGCCGCGGATTTGCGACCATCGCGGGTATCGAGGTGGACGGTGTAACGGCCCGGCGCCAGCAGCAGCTTTGGCTCAGTCGCGGGCGTATGCCAGACCGGCCGATCGGCGGCATCGCGAACTTCCCATTGCGTGTCGCCGGAGCGGGCCGTGTCGGATTGTAGTGTGATGGCTGCTGCTGCAACGTCGATGATGATGTCAACGGGGTCGGCGCCGTCGACGGTGATGTCCTGCGACGAGACGATATGATGGGCATCGAGATGCGCCGATACGCGGTAGCGGCCGGGTGACAGTTTGACCGCGAGCGCCGGCTTGAGCGACCGCAGGATTTCGCGTTTTTCGCCATCGAGTTCGGCGATCCGATAGACCAGGCCTTGGCTGGCGGTCGCCGGCTGTCCCGCGATCCGTGCCGAGACAGTGACTGGGGCAAGCGGCAAGACGAGGCGCTGGCGCACGACTTCACCTGCACCGACGGCGATCCGCTGGCGAACTTCGCCGAGCGCCGATTGTGCTGACACGTAATAGGTGCCGGCGGGCAGCGTCAGTCGAGCGGGAACGGCACGCGAGCGGGCTACGTCCCGGCGTCCCGTCGCACTTTCGGGATCATCGGCCTGGACCGCAAACACGACGTCGTCAAGCGGAGGGCTGATATCGGATGCGCCAGCCGTTAGCTCGAGCGAGCCCGATTGCAACACGATGTCGAGGGTTTTTTCAGTCCCAGCCGCGAGGCTCAGTTGCTCGCTTTTCTGCGCCACGCCATCGCTCACCGATAGGCTGTAGTCTCCTAACGGCACGAACACGTCGAGCCGCCCGTGTTGGACGAGCGTCGTCGTGGCGAATTGTTCGGCGCCGGCCGGGTTGGTGGCTGTCAGTTGGATCGTCGACGACGACGTTGGCTCGGTGCCGCTTGCACTGCGGGCTGCAACTTTCAGATGCGCAGCGTTCAGCGGCAGCACGACGATGGTTGCAGCATTAGGCTCGATGGTGATGGTTTGGCGCACGGACGCTCGATCGATGCGTGCTTCGACGTCGTACTGGCCCGGCTCGAGCCGCCATGACAACTCACTTGCGTCGCGTTCGGCCAGTGGTGCGGTCGCACCCGGCGCAAAAATGCGCCAGTGCGCCGGGACCGAGAGCGGCTTGCCATCGCTGGTCAGAGCCAGCTTCGCGCTCAACGTGTCGCCGCCGGGCAGCGTCGTCCGCGCGGCGGGTTCAGCTAACGGCGATGGGGCCGCGGCCCGCTCTGACAGCATGGCGAGTTGGGCTGCCTTATCAATCGCCGTAGCAACCTCGGCACTATCGTTGGCTGCGATGAAGGTGCCGCCTGTCGCGTCGGCAACGCACGAGAGTTTTGGTTGCACCGCGCGATCGACCCCGACGGCAACCATATGAACGGCGACGCCGGGCGAGGCTTGAGCAAGTTCGGCGGCGGTCACACAGGCATCCTGCTGGCAGTTATCGACGCCGTCGCTGATGGCGATGATGCTGGCCGGCCGCCGCGTGCCGATAGCTGCCATGGCGGCGCGCAATCCGGCCGCCAAGGGGCCTTTGCCGCGCGGGTCAAGCTTGGCGATCGCAGCAAGCGTTGCCGCATGGGCGGCGCCAGGGTCCACTTCGCCGACGGGTCCGGATGGTGGTGCTGCGTCGAATTGTGCAGGTAACGCGTCGTCGTCAAATGAGACGACGACTTCGACATCACTGCAATCACCGCGACGGCGGTGGCCGAATGAGGTCATGCCGATCGCGCCAGATCCTGCCGTCTGGACGACGCTTGTCAGACGGTCGCGCACGGCGTCGATCTTGGCGCGCTTGTCGGCCTCGAAGCGGGCCCACATGGAACCGGAGCCATCGATCAGCAACATGGTGGCCGCAGTGTCAGCCGGCGGCGATTGGGCTTGAACGGGGGCGTCGATCCACAACCCTGAGCAGGCCGTGAAGGTCAAAAGCCAAACGATCGTTCGAAACCGGGCGCGCATCAGATCGTATCAGCGGCAACGTCGCCGCGCTCCATAGTTGTCAGGTGGTCGTTCTCGAGACGCGTTCGATGCGGACCTTGGTGCAGAGCGGCCATTGTAACAAGCTTGCAAGTACGATAGCGAGGCGTCACGGCCCGCTTACGGCTGTCATCGACAACTTCATGGTGTGCACTCATCTCATGACGCCAGCAGTCTTGGAATTTTTGGCCGCGCGACGGTCAGTGAAGCCCGACAATTTGTCAGGGCCTGGTCCAACCGACGCCGAACTGCTGAAAATTTTGACGACCGGCGCGCGCGTTCCAGATCACAAAAAACTGGCACCCTGGCGCTTCATCGTGTTCCAGGGCGGGGCGCGGGCTAGCGCCGGTGAGGTTTTCGCGAAAGCCTGCCTTGCTGAGGAAAAAGAGCCGCCGTCTCCGGTTCGGCTGGAAACCGAACGCCAGCGCTTTCAGCGCGCGCCACTCGTCATCGCCGTGGTGTCGAACGTCAAGCCGAAGCCGGGCGCGCCGGAATGGGAACAGGTCCTGTCAGCCGGTGCGCTTTGCTACAACGTCTGCTTGACGGCGAACGCGCTTGGCTTTGCAACCAACTGGATCACGGAATGGATCGCCTACAGCCCTGCGGTGAAAACGGCCTTTGGTTTGGCCGACAGCGAGCGGTTCGCGGGCTTCCTCTATGTCGGCCGCGCGAGCGAAATTCCCGCCGACCGTGACCGCCCGGTCATCGCCGACATTGTTCAGCGCTGGCCGGATGGCCCAGTCCCTGCGACGGCCGGCCGTTAATGGATCGTTAACCGACGTCGTTCTAGGGTTGGACTACGCGTGCCAGATGCTCGCGCGCTGGATTGGCCGGATCAGCACGGTTCGTCCCCGGCGCCAAAGTGTTGCGCACACCGAACTCGATATGGCCTTCTCACCGGTGCTGCATGCTCCGGCAGAGAGGGCCAGTTAGTTTTGGGGGATCCGCTGGCGGCCGGTTCTCCGAAGGAGAGTCGCCAGCGGGAAAAAAGGCGGCCGGCTCTCCGAAGGAGAGTCGCCAGCGGGAAAAAAGGCGGCCGGCTCTCCAAAGGAGAGTCGCCAGCGCCCAAGGATAACGTCATCCTCGAGCGGGCGCGTGCGGTCTTCCGCGCAAGCGCGCTCGGGGATCCAGCGTAAAACTGTCGAAGACACAGAAATATTTTGCGCCTTCGGCAGACGATGCGCTGGATCCCCGGCTATCGCCGCGCGCTATGCGCGCGCTCTGCCGAGGATGACGTTTCTATCCGCTGGCGGCCGGCTCTCCGAAGGAGAGTCGCCAGCGGGAAAAAAGGCGGCCGGCTCTCCAAAGGAGAGTCGCCAGCGCCCAAGGATAACGTCATCCTCGAGCGGGCGCGTGCGGTCTTCCGCGCAAGCGCGCTCGGGGATCCAGCGTAAAACTGTCGAAGACACAGAAATATTTTGCGCCTTCGGCAGACGATGCGCTGGATCCCCGGCTATCGCCGCGCGCTATGCGCGCGCTCTGCCGAGGATGACGATTCTTCTCAGCTGGCGGCCGGCTCTCCGAAGGAGAGTCGCCAGTGCACTGAAAAAAATCAGCGCAAATTTTAGTACCGGAACTGCTCCGACAACACGCGTTCTTCGAGGCCGTGGTTGCGGTCGAACATCATGAACAGTTCTATGGCGCGGGCTTTTTCAACTTCGACTTTGACGACATCGCGAATTTCGAAATGATCGGCGACGGCGCTCACGGGGCGTTTTTCCGCTTCCAAGACGCTGATGGCAATGTGCGCCTTGTTCGGCACCAGCGCGCCGCGCCAGCGCCTCGGGCGGAAGGGGCTGATCGGCGTCAACGCCAGCAGAGGTGCCTTGATCGGCAAAATCGGGCCGTGGGCCGACAGATTGTAGGCGGTCGATCCGGCCGGAGTGGCGACCAGAATGCCATCGCAGATCAGCTCTTCCATACGGACCTTGCCGTCGATCGAGATTTGCAATTTCGCCGCTTGATGGCGTTGGCGAAATAGCGACACTTCGTTGATGGCGAGGCCCTTGTGAGCTTTGCCCGCGCGATCGGTCGCGATCATCGACAACGGGTGAATGCGGCTGATCTCAGCGTCGGCAAGCCGCGCCAGCAGGTCGTCCTCGCGGTAATCGTTCATCAAAAAGCCGATCGATCCGCGGTTCATGCCGTAGATCGGTATTTTGTCGTTGATGAAGCGATGCAAGGTCTGCAGCATGTGGCCATCGCCGCCGAGCGCGACAATGGCATCGGCTTCAGCCGGCGGCGCGTCACCGTAGCGCTTCGCCAGCACCTCGCGCGCGAGCTGCGCTTCCGCCACGTCGCTGGCGATAAAGGCAATAGCGTTGAACTTCGGTTTGTCTTTCAGGCTTTTCACGGGGTGATGCTCATGGGGGCCGTCGAAACTGAGCGGCGCGGCAGGCTGGCGTAAGTGGCGCGAAACGACAAGCCCCGTTTGCAACGAGCGCTTGAAATGCTTCAAGTCCAGTTACCGCCCGCTGCCTAACGCGGTCTCGAGGACTGAGCGATGCTGGTTATGATTTACGCAACCTTTCCGGACCGCGCTTCGGCTCTGGCCATGGGCCGCAAACTGGTCGAGGCCCGGCTTGCCGGGTGCGTGAATGTGCTTCCAAGCATGACATCGGTGTACGTGTGGAACGGCATCCTTCAGACCGCGGACGAGGCCGTGCTGATTGCCAAGTTACCGGCTGTGGGCCAGCACCGTGCGATTGCCTTCATCAAGGACCATCACGCCTATACAACGCCAGCGATCCTGGTCGTGCCGGTGGTCGGTGGCGATGCCGATTATATCGACTGGGTGAT
>JAIEPV010000250.1 GCA_019748215.1 Hyphomicrobium sp. | reverse complement strand
CATTCGCCGATCATGAAGGACGTGATCGCCAAAGCGAAGGGCGGCACGCCGGTGCTCGGAATTTGCAACGGCTTCCAGATCCTGTGCGAAAGCGGGTTGCTGCCCGGCGCGCTGCTGCGCAACGCCTCGCTGCATTTTATCTGCCGCGATGTGCACCTGAAGGTCGAAAACGATGAGACGTTTTTCACGAAGTGCTATCGCAAGGGCGAAATCATCAAAGTGCCGATCGCGCACGGCGAGGGCAACTATTTCGCCGATACCGAGACGCTTGAACGGCTCGAAGGCGAAGGCCGCGTGGCGCTCCGCTATAGCGATGCGAATGGTGCCGTGACGCCCGCCGCGTGCCCGAACGGCGCGATAGCCAACATCGCCGGCATAACTAACGAGACGGGCCGCGTGCTTGGCATGATGCCACACCCGGAGCGGCTGTATGAGTCCGCCCTCGGCGGTACCGACGGTCGGCGTGTGTTTGAAAGCGCCCTGCTTTCCGTGCTCGAAGCCGCGTAAGTCTGGCGCCGTACGTTCTCCCATCACGCGGCTGTTATCAGGTGTGACCACCGAAATTCAGCGCGTCCCCTTGCCAAATCGTGGCGCGCTTTCCACGTGCTGACCGAGTGCGGGGCCGGGCCCCTCTGACAGCGCCACCCGGCGCCGTGATGTCGGACCGCACCGGGTATGCCCGGTGCTTTACAATATCTTGGCATGCCTCCGTTTCTGACATTGGAGGAATTTATGTCCCGACCCACGCGCGCACTCCCGGCAATCGACACGGTCTCGCAACGCTCATCGGGCACGCACCGGCGTATCCGCACGACACTGCAGCGTTTGACAACGTTGCGTCTCGCCATCGATCGCGAGTCACGTTTCGGGGCACGTAGCGATTTACGAGTCGTGCGAATGCAGCGCCTCGTACTGCTTTTGAAGCAAAGGCTACACGACTTTTTCATGCCGGCATTACCCCGGCGGGCGGCAAACTTTGCGGCCAACGGCGTTCAGCGCTTGCAGCAGCGCTTGGTGCTTCAAGATGCGCATCTCCGCGCCGGCTGATCGCTCTCTCTAGCTCCCATTTCATCGCCCATCGCGCCTTTACCTTCCGACCGGCTGCGTACCAACCCCCACCGTCCATCAGCGGATGCAGCGCCTAGTCGCTTGCCGCAGCTTTGCTGAGCGAAGCTGCGGCAAGTGATGGGCGCAATCAGCCCATCAAGTGAGATCTAACCCCGTGGAATTTCTTTTCGATCCCGTCATGGGAAAGCCCCTGTGGATGTGGACCGTCTTCATCGGTCTCGTTCTGTCGCTGCTCATTCTCGATCTCGGTGTGTTTCACCGCAAAACGCACGTCATCGAAATTCGTGAAAGCCTGCTAATGAGCGCGTTCTACATCGGCATCGCTGTTGCCTTCGGTGCGTGGGTGTGGTCATCACTTGGAGCCGCCAGCGGGCAAGCGTTTTTCACTGGCTTCGTCGTCGAGAAAACCTTGGCGATGGACAATATCTTCGTCATCTCGCTGATTTTTTCGTACTTCGCCATTCCGCAGATCTATCAGCACAGGGTCCTATTTTGGGGCATTCTCGGAGTCATCGTTCTGCGCGCCATCATGATCGCACTGGGCGCGACACTGATCGCTGAATTTTCTTGGCTGCTGTACGTTTTCGCGGCGTTCCTGATCCTGACCGGTATCAAAATGCTGGTCATGGGCGAGAAGGAAATGAACATCGCCGATAATCCGGTTTTGAAGTTCATGCGCCGCCATATGCGCATCACCGACTCACTGCATGGCGAAAAGTTTTTCGTCACCGAGCCGGATGCGAAAACTGGAAAGTTGGTGCGGGCGGCGACACCGTTGTTTGTCGCGTTGATTCTGATCGAAGTCGTCGATGTGATCTTTGCCGTCGACAGCGTGCCGGCCATTTTCGCCATCACGACCGACCCCTACATCGTCTACACCTCAAACATTTTTGCGATCCTCGGGCTCCGCGCGCTCTACTTCGCGCTCTCAGCCATCCTGGGCCAGTTTCATTATCTCAAACCTGCGCTGGCTCTGGTGCTCGTTTTCATCGGTTCGAAAATCTTCGTGGCCGATGCGATGGGCTGGGATAAGTTTCCCGCCAGTGCTTCGTTGGCGATCACGCTGGGATTGCTTGCGGCCGGCATCGTCGCCTCGCTCATCTTCGAGCGCCGCACCAATCCGCGGCCGTTACCCGCGCCGCCGCGCTAACGCTCAGTCCGTGCAATCCACAAAAAAAGGGGCCGGAAGGCCCCTTTTTCAGTCTAATCGGCGGCCCGCATTTAGCGGGTGCGCGAGCGGCGCTGAGCCGACCGGGTCTTGGCCGGAGTGAGCGACTGCATGAGCGCGACGATGATGGCTTGCATAACACGTTCCTTAAGTGGTTGTTTCGAGCGGCTGGGATCGTTGGACCTCCAGGAGAGAGGGGCTGAACCCCTCGATTCGAAATTTGTCTACACTGTAGATATCGCACTGGCGGCATCGGGAGTAGAGCTGGTTTCGCAGCCTCGCCATGCGCGCCGCGCAGCCCTTATGTTTTAAATTTTGTCAACAATTTCAGGTGTTAACCGGCATAAAAATGGGAGGAAGCACGAGGCTCCCTCCCTGTTCGAACAGCTTGCAAGCGTGGACTTGGAAGCGCCGAAACGTCGTGACGGCCTAGGACTGAACGCCGCTATTTTACCGGGGCAACGTAAGCGAGACGATCAACGGGTTGAACCGTCATGGTCGAGGCACCTTCGGCGCACGAGAACGACAATGCCGGGCCGCCAAACGTCTCCATCCGCGCCGAGCTGCCTTCCAGAACCGACATGTTGACGCGGACCGGCTCAGACGGCGACGCCGATGCCGTCTCCGAGTAAGTGTCCGCAACAGCCAGTGTCAGACTGCAGGCGCCGTTGTTGACGGTGTAGTAGCCGACGGCACGCTTGGCGCCGACCGTCAAAGCGATCGCTTTAAGAGGGCCGACGACCTTGGCAGCTGCGACATCACCGGCCGATGCGGGGACCGCGCCCTTGAGAAGGGCAACGCTGGCGAACACGACCGAAGCGGCAAGTTTTGAGTAAGACGTCATGGAAAATCTCCACAGTCCTGAGGCGTGCCGTTCAAACCCGCGCACGATTGTCTGGGCGTGACGGCAGCGCTGAGCGGTTACATAACCCCATGAGTCGTCATACGAAAGTGCTAGCCATGCATTTCCGGAATGCGTTTTCGACAGCGCGGTCCGGTCGCAGCCCGATCGGGTAGGGCATATTTGCTTGGGGCTTCCGACTCGCCTCCGGCGAGCCTGCCGGAAGCGCCGACAAGAGCGTCGCCGGGCGCGGAGCGCCAGCGCTTCCGGCCGGCTCCGCGCAAGCGGAGTCGGAAGCGCCAGGGAGAACGAGTCGCACGCGCCAGAAGAAAGTGCTTATAAGCGAGCTTCGCGAATGAACCTCCGACATGAGTGCGAAATGGCCGTCACGACCGCCGCGAAAATCACCCCCGAAATCGTCGCCGAGCACGGCTTGAAGCCCGACGAATATCTCCGCCTTCTCGATATCCTCGGCCGCGAACCACTGATCTGCGAGCTCGGGATTTTCTCAGTCATGTGGAGCGAGCACTGCTCCTACAAATCATCCCGCATCTGGTTGAAGACACTGCCAACCTCCGGACCCCAAGTCATACAAGGCCCGGGAGAAAATGCCGGCGTCGTCGATCTCGGCGATGGCGATGCCGTCGTCTTCAAAATGGAAAGCCACAACCACCCGAGCTACATCGAGCCGTTCCAGGGCGCGGCGACGGGCGTCGGCGGCATCATGCGCGACGTGTTCACGATGGGCGCCCGCCCGGTCGCCAACATGAACGCCCTTCGCTTCGGCGCCCCCGATCACGCCAAGACCAAGCGCCTCGTCTCCGGCGTCGTCGCCGGCATCGCGCACTATGGCAATTGCACCGGCGTGCCGACGATTGGCGGCGAAACCAACTTTGACGCCGGTTACAACAACAACATCCTCGTCAACGCCATGTGCGTCGGCCTCGCCAAAACCGATAAAATTTTCTATTCCGCCGCCAAGGGCGTCGGCTTGCCCGTGGTCTATGTCGGCTCGAAAACCGGCCGCGACGGCATCCACGGCGCAACCATGGCGTCGGCCGAATTCGACGATAACAGCGAAGAAAAACGCCCTACCGTTCAAGTCGGCGATCCGTTCACCGAAAAGCTGCTGATCGAAGCCTGCCTCGAACTGATGGCGACCGACAGCATCATCGCCATTCAGGACATGGGCGCGGCAGGGCTGACGTCGTCCACATCCGAAATGGCCGACAAAGGCGGCGTCGGCATCGAACTCAATCTGGATCTCGTGCCGCAGCGCGAAACTGGTATGACCGCCTACGAGATGATGCTGTCTGAATCGCAAGAACGCATGCTGATGATCTTGAAGCCGGAACGTGAAGCCTCGGCCCAAGCGATCTTCGCCAAGTGGGGGCTCGATTTCGCGATCATCGGCATGACCACCGACACCGGCCGGATGATCATCAAGCACAAGGGCATCGTTGAAGCCGATCTGCCGGTCGACAAGCTCGCCAACTCGGCGCCGATGTACGAGCGCCCATGGACGGAGCCGAAAAAGCCGACGACGATATTGCCGGAGTGGGTGCCCGCACCGAATTCAATCCTCGGCAACTTAAAGGACATGATGGGCGGTCACGCCCTCGCGTCGCGCCGCTGGATCTGGGAGCAGTACGACCATATGGTCATGGGCGATACCGTTGGCCGACCTGGCGGCGATGCCGGCGTCGTCCGCGTTCACGGCACCAAGAAAGGCATCGCCGTCGCGTGTGATGTGACGCCGCGCTACGTTCTCGCCGACCCGGAGATGGGCACCAAGCAAGCCGTGGTCGAGACTTGGCGAAACCTCACTGCCGTCGGCGCCGACCCGCTCGCCATCACCGACAACATGAACTTCGCCAACCCCGAGCGGCCCGAGATCATGGGCCAGTTCGTCGCCAGCGTTCGCGGAATGGCGGACGCCTGCCGCGCCCTCGACTATCCGGTCGTCTCGGGCAACGTCTCGCTCTACAACGAAACCAATGGCGTCGGCATTCCGCCAACGCCGGCCATCGGCGGCGTCGGCCTCGTGCCGGACACGGCTAAAATCGCCAACATCGCCCTCAAGTCCGCTGGCAACATGCTGGTGGTCATCGGCCGCGAAGAGGGCCACCTCGGCCAATCGCTCTATCAGCAGCACCTGACCGGAAAGTTCGATGGCGCGCCGCCGCCCGTCACGCTCGACGATGAGATCAAGGCCGGCCGCCTGATCCGCACGATGATCCGGGAAGGCCGCGTGCTCGCCGTGCATGATTGCTCTGACGGCGGACTGCTGGTTGCGGTTGCCGAGATGGCGCTCGCCGGCGGCATCGGCGTCGAGCTCTATCCGTATGAAGGCAAGCTGCCGGCGCACGCCATCTGGTTTGGCGAGGACCAAGGCCGCTATGTCGTCGAGGTCACGCCGGCCAAGGCTGAAGAGATTCTCGAACGCGCCCGCCTGCTGGAGGTGCCATCGCGCATCATCGGCAAAACCGGCGGCACATCGCTGAGCCTCAAAGGCGAGACAACACTGTCGCTCACCGACCTCCGCGCAACGCATGAAGCCTGGCTGCCGGGGCTGATGGGTGGGTGATGTGAGGCCGGTTCGCTTGCCTTGAAAGTTCACCCAATGTTCTTGACATCGGAACTGCCATTTTTTATCGTTTCGTCATGATCGATGAGACCGCGAGCTTAGTTTTAGAACATCTACACCACATGCGCGGGCAGCGCGCGCGTGTGGAAGAGAAGGTGGATATTCTGATTACGCGTGTTGGTTTGGTTGAGCGCCATGTCGCCAACGCTCACGTTGGCGAAGCCACTCAAAATGCCGAATTAGATCGCGTCAACAAGCGTCTCGACCGGATTGAAAAGCGGCTCGAATTGGCTGAGTGACTCCTGCTCAACACGTAATTTTCCAGCGTTGATGGGACAAGCGATTTTGTTCAAATCGGCTGTGTGTGCTGGCGGCAAAACCACCGGATATCGTCTCGCCCTTAAAGTTGAGACAGCCCTCGCACTCGCCGACCTCCGCACGACGCATGAAGCTTGGCTGCCGGAGTTGATGGGCGGGTGAATGCAATCGTCAAGACTGTCCCAAAGCTCCGCCGTGGACCCCACCGCACAACCGTCTCACATCACGCTCTTGGATGCCTGTCGTGGATGGCGGCCTTCGCCGCCATGACGATGTGAGTGGCATCGCGATCCTCCCTCCACACCGTCATCCCCGCGCGACTCCTTAGAAGTCCCTTTAGGGATAGGCGGGGATCCGAACGACGGTCGCGCGCGCTCACAGGCGGCCATCGGCACTCAGCAACAGGGAAAGCTCTGCGACGTCAAAAGGACCACCCACTCACCTCCCTCGCCACGACCGGAAACTTGTGCAGACCTTGCGCGTTATTGACGCGTGACGCTCATCGCCTAAATTCGCTCGAAAAAGCGCATCAGCCGTGCAGATGGGCCGACGACGGGAACTCAAGGGGACACACCATGAAAAAATTCGTTTTCGCCGCGCTGCTGGCATTGTCGGCGGCGGTGAGCTTTATGCCGGCAGCCAACGCCGCATCGGCGCGTGAGATCGACGCCGGCGTGCGCGCAACGCTCGATAATTTCTTTTCGCAAATCCGCGGCTCTCGCGAGTTGGCCAACAAGGCCGTCGGCATTCTCGTATTTCCGTCCGTCGTCAAGGCCGGCATCGGCATTGGTGGCGAATACGGCGAAGGCGCGTTATTGATCGGTGGCCAGACCGCCGACTACTTCAACACCGTCTCCGCGTCGTTCGGCTTTCAGCTTGGCGTGCAGGAGCGCTCGGTCATCATTTGCTTCATGACCGATTCAGCGCTGCGGCAGTTCCGCAAGACTGCCGGGTGGAAAGTCGGCGTCGACGGCTCGGTCGCGATCATCACGGTCGGCGTCGGCGGCTCGATCGATACCAATAAGATCACCAGCCCCGTCGTCGGTTTCGTGCTCGACCCGAAAGGACTGATGTATAACCTGACGCTCGAAGGCTCGAAGATCACGCGCATCTCGCGCTGAGCGCACACCGATCAGGCGGCGGCGCATGCTCGACACTGCAGCTTGCGTCGCGCAACCCATAGGACCCGCAATGAACGAGACGACAACGACAACCACAACCGCCTCCGGCTTGCAGATTACCGACACCACTGTCGGCACCGGCGCATCACCCAAGACCGGGGAAACATGCGTGATGCACTACACCGGCTGGCT
This sequence comes from Hyphomicrobium sp., assembly GCA_019748215.1. Lineage (GTDB taxonomy): Bacteria > Pseudomonadota > Alphaproteobacteria > Rhizobiales > Hyphomicrobiaceae > Hyphomicrobium_B. The sequence goes on along the minus strand of JAIEPV010000250.1, from coordinate 4,264 downwards.
CTTCAACGATGGCGTCAAGGGCAAGAAGTTCGACTCCTCCGTCGATCGTGGCCAGCCGTTTGAATTCCGCATCGGCGTTGGACAGGTGATCAAGGGCTGGGACGAAGGCGTCGCCTCGATGCACGTGGGCGGCAAACGCACACTCATCATACCAGCAGCCCTCGGCTACGGCGCGCGCGGGGCTGGCGGTGCCATTCCGCCGAACGCGACGCTGATGTTCGACGTCGAGTTGCTCGATATTGCGAAATAGGCGTGCGGATGACTGGACCCCGTGTCCGGTTTGCGCTCTCTCCAATGCGGGCGCGTTCGCGCACCCTGCGTCCGATCCTTGAGTGCGTCGCGCTCACGCGCTGGCCGACGGCGCATCCCGACGCTTAAGTGTAAACTTGGAACACGATTGCGCCAGATCGGGACGGCCCTAAAGTTCGAGGTCATAAGTCGGCGTCGGTGAATTTCGATCATGAGAGCCAAAATCCCAGCCTCAGGCATTGGCCACGGGCTCCTGCTCGGCGGCAAAATCATCTTTAATGAGCGGTCATCCGTCATGGATTGCACTGTTCGTGCTTTGTCCAAGGATAGCGCCGAATTGCGGTTGCCCAACACACTATCTGTGCCGCGCGCCTTCGAGCTGGTGGTCAAGCCGCACAACAAAACATATGCCTGTGAAGTGGTCTGGCGGAGCGCGACCGACATGGGCGTGATATTCGCTCGTGAAGGCCGTTGAACAGTCGCCAAGCGGATATGACGGATCGCGCGTTTTACCGACACGCGGCGACGTCAGCGTGCTACACTTCGCCATGAGCGACTTTTCATATGCCGCCCCTGGTGATCTCTTCGTTGCGACCTCGATGCGCCGCAACGGCGCCGTGAAGTATCAGCGCTTCAACACGGCCGCCGACGCTTTGCAGTACGCCATCGAAAAGCTCGAGCCCGCCGTGCTGAAAGGCACGGTGCTGGAAGTCGACGAAGACCGCTACGATGCGGCCGCCATGCGCTCGCTGTACGATAGCGCTGATTACCCATTGCCGCGAGCGGCTGCAGCCGCGGGATGATCCCGACCATTTGAGGCAATTGAACGCGCTGTTCCGTTTGGAACCGCGCCGCATGATCAAGCATTGCTAGATCGGCGCAGCACGCGCTTTCTTGCGTGGGTCACGTTCAGAAAGGCTAACCCCATGACCTTGCTCTCGCAGTCCCGCGCCGCATTTGGCGGGCTCGTCGCGGCCCTCGTGGTCACCGCAACCTCGCCCGCGATTGCCGGGTCTGACCCCACTGGGGTTTGGATGAACGATACCGGACGCGGCGCTGTCGAGATAAAACCCTGCGGCAATAAATTGTGCGGCCACGTTGTGTGGGTGAAAGATCAAGCCGACGCTCAGAAAGGTTGCGGCAAGCAAATTATCGGCGATGTTGCAGCGGCGGGCGGCAGCACCTGGGACGGCGGATGGATTTACAGCCCCGAGAAACGCCGCAACTTCGATGTCGAATTGCGCCCGCTGAACAATGGCAATTTGCGTGTCATGGGATATGCCGGGACGCGGCTGTTTTCTCGCACGATGATCTGGACTCCAGCGCCGGCCGACTTGCAGCCCTGCACAAGGCCAGACGCGACGGCTAAGCGCGACACGCCCGCCTCGCCAGTGCCGGCGACTGTTGCCACCGCTCCAACAATCACATCATCGCCAAGCGTTGCCATGTCGCCGGAAAAATCCGCAGGTCTCCCGCAAGCCGCGCCAGCCGGCGCTCTGCCATCGACACCGCCCGCTGTAACCCAGGACCCCGTCGCCAAGGGCACGGCCGCTCAACCGGCTTCGTCAGACGAGGCCTCAGCCGAAAGTGACGCTGACACCTCAGCCGGGGGCCTGAAAATCGGCGGCGTCGATATCGAGAAAGTTCTGACAAAGACGGCGACGGGCAAATGCAAACTCGATCTGCCCTGGGTCAAAATCAACTTCGATTGCGACCGGCGCAATTGATCGAACCCGCAGCTTTTCTGAATGCACGAAAAACAAAGCCCGCTCGAACTGGAGCGGGCTTCCATCTATTTCAATCGATGTCCGACCGTGATCAACGAAACGCGGCGGAGGAGCCCTAGCCCATCCGCCGCGTTGAATTTATCCAGACTGACCAATTTAGATCAGGTCGATTTCGGCTGGAAGGTACGACGTCACTTCGAGGCCGACTTCCTGCTCGCGAACGGCAGGCTTGTTCCAGATTTTCATGATGTCCTCCATTAGACTTTTGAAACCGTTTCATTTCAACAATTAGAACGTTAGTCGTTTTCGCTGATAACGTCCAATCGCAATCGCGTGAGAATTTAGTTAGAAACGCTTATGGCAGGCCTTGTCAGCCCTGATCGTCAGACGCATAAGTTCGCCGCGGAGTTCGCTTTGACCGGAGATTGCACATGCCGATGGCCGCCGCTGAAATCGAACGGATGATCAAAGACAAGTTTCCCGACGCAGATATTGCGCTCAAGGACTTGGCTGGAGACAACGATCATTGGGCGGCGCACGTCGTGTCGGCGGCTTTTAAAGGCAAAAGCCGCGTGCAGCAGCACCAAATGGTCTACGATGCGCTTGGCGGTCGCATGGGCGGCGTATTGCACGCCTTGCAGCTGACGACGGCGGTGCCCCCCGTTGATCCTAGCGGCAATTGACACGCGGCTCTGCACGCACCAAATCTGCCGCTCACAACCCCAACGCTCGGCGGGCATCTTGCCCCCTCACGGAGTTCCGAACATGGCCGAAGATCAAACTCACGCCCAGATCGCCACAATGATCGCCGACAACGATGTCGTGCTGTTCATGAAGGGCACCAAGCAATTTCCGCAGTGCGGGTTTTCGGCGACGGCCGCTAAAATCCTCGAACACCTGGGCGTCGCCTATAAGGACGTCAACGTGTTGGAGGATCCAGGCGTTCGCGACGGCATCAAAGCCTTTTCAAATTGGCCGACGATCCCGCAACTCTACGTCAAAGGCGAATTCGTCGGCGGCTGCGATATCATGCGCGAAATGTACACCGCCGGGGAGCTACACGACCTGATCTGCGAGAAGGGCATTCCGCATGCCCACCATCACGGCTGAACGCAATCCTCGCTCGCGCGGCGCCGCGACCAACGAGGAGCGTTTGCGGGGTAGAACAACAGCCGAGCACGCGTTGAACTATAAGGCGCGGATCCGCCCTCTTTTCGCCGTGAGCCAATGGTCGGAAGGTTTCGCGCCGGTTTTCTGTCGGTATTGTCCGGCGCAGTTCTGAACAGGCACACGAGGGATGGCGATGCGCCTCGGCGGCCGACGCTTCATGCTCAGCCTCACCATTCTGACCGCGAGCGTCTGCCTGGCGCTTGGCATCACGCTGCCCATTCTCAAGCTGACGACCATGGCCTTGTGGACCACGGAACACTCGCTGCTCTCGACAGTGAATGTGCTGCTTCGCGATGGTCAGACGTTTCTCGGCATGATCGTGCTGGTCTTCTCCATCGTGCTGCCGGTGACCAAGCTCCTCTATTTACTTTTGGTATCAACGCTGCCGCCGGTCGAAATCGTGCGCCAGCGCCGCCGGTTACGGGCGCTCGAATGGCTCGGCAAATGGTCGATGCATGACGTCCTCGTCCTCGCGCTGACGATCTTCTTCGTCAAAAGCCAAGGCGTTTATGATGCCGCGAGCCTGAACGGCGTCTACTTTTTTACGGCCGCCGTCGTCCTCATGATGCTCGCCTATTCGTGGATCAGAACCGATGGTCTCGCTGCGTCGCCGCAGCTCGCGCCGGTGGTGCTAGAACCAGACATCGGCGCCAAACCGAACCGAACGGGGGTACGAAATTTCGTTCTAAGCTTTCTGATCATTCTCGCGACCGTGTTCTTCGCGCTCGGCGTGATCCTGCCGACCATTCGCTTCACCACCGTCTATGTGTGGACCAACGAGCACTCGATCCTCACCATCATTTATGCGCTGTTTGAAAACGATGAACCGTTTTTGTGCGCGATCGTGTTTGCGGTTTCGGTATTCTTCCCGTTTTTGAAGTTGTTTTATTTGCTGACGCTGCTGACGTCGCACGATATGTCAGACGATTTCCGGCAAAAATCGATCGCCACCATGGAGTGGCTCGGCCGCTATTCGATGACCGACGTCATGGTGCTGGCGCTGATGATCTTCTACGTCAACTCGTCGGGCTACACGGAAGCCCGTGTGCTGCCGGGCGTCTATTTCTTTGCAGCCTCCGCCCTGATGACGATGCTGGCCTACGGCTGGGTGCACGCCA
>JAIEPV010000068.1 GCA_019748215.1 Hyphomicrobium sp. | reverse complement strand
CACCCGCGATGTCCGTCAACGCCCCGTCGCCGATCGCAAGCACGCGCGATCGCTCAACCGGCGCACCGCGAAGCCGCCCGACGATCTCCAGCGCCGCTTCATAAATCGGCCGGTGTGGCTTGCCGGCGGTCAGCACCCGGCCGCCAAGTTCGGCGTAGGCTGCAGCAATGGCGCCGGCGCAATAAATGATGCGGCCATCGCGCTCGACGGTGAGATCGGGATTGGCGCAGATCATGACCAGATCACGAGCCCGCAGCGCTGAAAGCTCATCGCCGTAATCGTCGGCCGTCTCGGTCTCGTCGTTGAACAAACCTGTGCAGACAACGGCGTCGGCGGCTTCAGCTGCCACACGGGTGACGTCAAGACCGTCGAACAGCGCGCGATCGCGTTCGGGCCCAATATGGCGAATTTTGCGTGACGGCAGTACGCCAATCAAGCGGCGCGAGACATCGCCGGACGTGATGACATCGTCGTAGGCAGCAGCGTCGACCCCGATGGCGTTGAGTTGCGCCACGACACCGTCGCGTGGACGCGGTGAGTTCGACACTAGCACCACCGTTCCGCCGCTTGCGCGGAAGTTGACGCACGCGGCGACTGCCGGCGCGTAGGGTTTCACGCCATTATGAACGACGCCCCAGATATCGACGAACCAAACGTCGGCCGTGCTACTGAGCGATGCGATGGTCGATAGAACAGGCAAAACAGACATTGCTATCAAAACGCGAAAACGGGTTGCTCAAACTCGAAAAAATAGGCGGCAGGTCATGGTGCCGGAGGTTGCTTTACGACAGACTTCCGGTGGCTCATAAGCGAATGACCAGCACAATGTCACGCAGCCGCCGACGACCTCGATCCCGCCGGTGTCGGATCGACACTGACCATGCGGGCCCCGCCGAACAATTGGCCCTGTCCGAACAGCACGCCAAAGCCGAACAACCGGGCCCGCATGGCATCGTCGTTGACGGCGTCGGCGATGAGCGTCAGGCCAGCGCCAGCGATCTGCCGGCAAACGTCTTGCGACGGCACGAACCGCTGCGCCGAGGGCATGCCTGACAGAAGCACTGAGGCGTCGAGCTTCACGAAGGCAAAGCCGCGCTGCGCCAGCGCCACGAAGTCGATATTCAGGTGCTCAAGACGATCCAGCGCGAAGCGGAAGCCGAAGGCATGCATGTCGCTCAGTGCCTGCCATGCGGACGGCGAAAAGCGCTCGGTATCGGCTTGCGCGAAGGTCAAGACCAATTGGCCGGCAATGCGATCGCGGTCTTCATAAATGCGGGCGAAACTTTCGAGAAAACCGCCATTGGTCAGCGACGGCCCGGTCACCTCCGACAACAGAGACCCGGTTTTTCCACGGGCATCGAGGCGACGAGCGAGGGCCGCTGCCCGCGTGAGCCGAGCGGTATCGAAGAGCGCCAGCACGTCCGAGCCCGCCAGCAATAAATCCTGTTCGGGATGGTCAAAATAGCCGCCCGCCTCTGCTTGTAGTCGAACTTTCACATCGTAATGCGTGACGTCGTTGGTCATCAGTCCGACAATTGGCGACAGCATCACGTCCATGCGACCCGCCTCGATGGCGCGGGTCATGGCTTTGATCTTCGGATCGACGGGCGGAGGTTCGGGCTGCAGCGCCGTCAGTGAAGGTAACGTCAACGCCAGATCGAGATCGAGGTCGGGCGCACCCATCGCATGGGGCATCGCTGAGCGAGGCATCGCCGGATAAGGCGGCAGGGTTGATGCATCGCTGCGCGACGGTGGCTCGTGCGACGCCGTTTCAGGATGAAGCGACAATGCCGACGCCGTTGCAGGACCTGACGTGTAGGCTGGAGCAGATGCGGCGATGCGTTCAGCCGTCGCCGGGATCATCAATTCACCGAAGGGCGACTGGGCTTGCGATGGCGGCTCCATGGATTGCGACGGTGAAGCACCAGCACGCATCGTCGCGGCCGCAGATTTCAGGGCGCCGATCGAATCTTCGATGGCCAAATCTGTGTTGGCGGCCGGGCCTCGGCGGTCGCTGTCCGGAAGCATTGCGGCGGGCGACGGCATCGACGGCTCAGCACCGCGCGCCGCGTCAGCACCGTTCACTTCATCGGCAAGGGCTTTGATCTTGCGTTGCACCAGAGCCAAGTCCGTCTCAATTGTCGCGATCGGCATGGGCTCGAACGGCACGTCGCCGAAACGCGCTCCACCGGGAATTGGTGGCGCATTCATAGGTGCACCAGCGTCCGCCTTTGCGCGCTGGAACTCTGGATTGGCTGCCTGGCTATTATCGCGCGGCCGGAATGCCCACTGATCGCGGACCACATGCTGGCCGTTAATGGGCGCTGCCAGTGTCGGCGCCGATGGCGCCGCTTCTGGACGAGGCCGCGCGCGACCGGCGTCCTTTGTTGCATTCGAAACCGCCTCCCATTGCGCGATTTCAGATGGTCCGTAAGACGACGCATCAGACGCGGCGCGCTGTTCCTGTCGGCGATTTGCAACCGCACGATCAACTGCGGCCGAAACGTTCGCGGACGCCAGGTCAGGCCGTGGATTTGCAAGCGCGTTTGCGCCTGCGTCGGGCCCTGCATCTGGCATTGACGGCCGGGTTGCCGGCGCACTGTTGTCGAGACCGACGCCTCGCGTCGCTTTCTGGCGCGCGAGTTCGGCCGATAGCCGGCTGATTTCCGCGCTCTTTCGCGCTTTGTCATTCAGCAGCAGGAAGAGCGCACAGGCGACGGCTCCGACCAATGCCGACAATCCCGCTGACACAAAAAACTGAATGTACAGCATCGCGGCGATCGCCATCGAAACGAGGCCGATGCTCAACATCACGAGACGATCACGCGACGTCGACCCCGAAACGCGATGCTCGGGCGCGTGGTGCGCGGGCGCCAACGGTGCCATGGGCGCCCCTGAAGGTGGCGAGTACAAATCGGTTGCGCCTGAACTTCGGCTGGCAACATCTCCGCCATAGCCGTGTGTCGCAGGACCACTGACGCTCATGGCATCGCGGGCGGAATTCGGCGAGGGCGTGCCAGACATGGTGGTTCCTGGCGGCGCTGGTGCGCGACGTGGCGCTGGCCCAATCGGACGCGATGACATCGCGTCGGTATCGGATTTGCGCATCCGCGGGCCTGGTGAGTCAGGTCGTGTCATCGGGCGGGTTTCTTTTCGCTGAGATCGATTCGCTTGTTCCAAGCTTCGGGGTCGGCAACCGTCAACGCAATGTGGCCACGGGGTCTATCACCACTATTCAACCGAACGCGGCGCGGAATGACCGGGGCGCAGAATTTTTTTGCAGCCCATCGCGGCCACACGACCACAGGTGGTTGCCCAAACCTCAATGGAGCTCAAAGCCTTGTGTTCGCGCGCTCCATCGAGCGTCGGGGCCCAGCAGGTCCCTCGTCAAGGTATCACCGCGGGACTGCCGCAATCGCGCCTCGGACTGACCCGACGGCAACCCGAATCCGCGCGCTGTTTATCTCTCGTTAGGCGAATCGGCGTGCTATCGTCCAGCCGGGCGCCTCCAAATCGTCTCGGTGTTTCGTAATCGTTGAGGGGGAAGCAGCGCGATGTATATGAGTGGTGTTAGCACCAGTCCTGAAGGTGAAATTCTCAATGAGCTTGCCGGCTCTCGTGTGCTCATTACCGGTCTAACGGCGTCGAGCGGCGTCGATCTCGCACGCACGTTCGCCGATCTCAAAGCGCGCCTCATTGTGCAGACGTGTGATCTTTCGCCAGAGGTGACGGCATTGGTGGCGCTGCTGACGCAGAGCGCTGACGACATGAAGCTCTACACCAACGATCTCTCGGACGGCGTCGCGGCGGTGACGTTCGCACGCACGGCCGCGCAAGCCTTCGGCGGTCTCGACGCGGTCATTAATCTCGCTGTTATCAGCCATAGCGACATGGCCGGCATTCAAACGGAGCGCGATGTTGAAAACCTCGTCAGCGCCAAGCTCTCACCCATGGCGCATTTGACGCAAGTCACCGCCAATCGCATGCGCACGGTCATGAGCGAAGGCCTGATTCTCAATGTCTTGACGATGGCGCCCGTTCGCAATGGCCGCGAGTCAGCCGTCGCCACTATGGCGCGGGCAACGCTCGCCGCGATGACCACAACGGAAGCGCGCGAGTGGGCCGATCATGGCATCCGCATCAACGCCATTGGGCCGCGGGTCTTTGCCGATAGCGCGGCACCGGCCGGCGCCTGCGTCAGCAATGAACCCGATCTCGCGGCACTCGCACTTTATCTGGCCTCGCGGCGGGGCCGCAGCTTGTCCGGTCACGTGTTCGACGCTGAGGGCGCGGCGGAATTCTAGCGCCAAACCCTATCGATGCGTCGACGTAGACGCGACTCGAGGCGAGACGGACTTGGGACCAGGAGTTCTTGGCCCCAAACGTTGTGGGACCAATACGATGTACGGGCCCCGCCCCGTGGCCTAAGACACGTGCATGGACATCCGGCAACTTCAGTATCTGGTGGCGCTGGCGCGTGAGAAGCATTTCACGCGCGCCGCCACCGCCTGCAATGTCACGCAGCCGACGCTGTCGGGGCGCGTCCGCGAGCTTGAACTCGAACTCGGTGTGCCCATCGTCAAGCGCGGCCAGCGCTATCAAGGCCTGACGCCCGAGGGCGAGCGCGTGCTAAAGTGGGCGCAACTCATTCTCAACACATGGTCGTCGATGCGTCAGGAATTGGCGCAGCTCGCGACCAGCGATTTTGGCTTGACCGGGCGCGTCGTGCTCGGGGGCATTCCGTCGGCGCTGCCGATGATCCCGTTTTTGACGAAAGCGGTGCGTGCTCTGCATCCACACATCGACTTCACGGTGATGTCGCTCAGCTCTGAAGAGATTTTGCGTGGGCTCGAAGATTATTCAGTCGACGTCGGCATCACCTATCTCGACAACGAGTCTGTCGCTGGCCTGCTGACAACGCCGCTTTATTCGGAACGCTATTGTTTGTTTCTGCCCGACGGCCACCCGCTCGCCGGGCGCGCGTCGATCACCTGGAAGGAAGCATCGGCGCTGCCGCTCGGCTTGTTGACGCCGAACATGCAGAACCGGCGAATCATTGATCGAGCGTTTCGCACCGCCAATTGCAGGCCGGACCCTGCATTGGAGACGAACTCCGTCATCAATCTGTGCTCGAACGTCCGTTTGATGGGACTTGCCAGCATCATGCCGCACTACATCCTCGATATCCTCGGCAATGATCCGGGCCTCAAAGCCGTGCCGTTGCTGGAACCTGAGGTGAGCCACAGCGTAGGCTTGGTGACCGTCGATCGCGACCCGCTGGCCCCGCTTGTGCGGGCGTTTCGGGACGCAACGGCAAGTTTTTCGGAACAAGGCCTGTCGTAGAGCGCAGAATGCCGTGATTAACTATGACAAAATCATGAGTTGGTGCACTGCATCATAGTTGCGGCCTATGACTGGATCGGTGATAACAATTTGAACGCTTGCGAAAAATCTCCGACTAGAAAGCCTGCGTCAAAGTGCACATCTATTATGCGAAACATCAGCGGCGTCGACGGCGACAGCCAGGGATCCGGCATTATGGGCAAAAAGACTCCAAGGCGACCGTTGGATATCATCGATCAGCAACCGGCTGCGTCATCGCCGGCTGAAATCGCGGCTCTCGCGACTTGCGCTCGGCACGGAAATAAACCCGATGAGCTGCTCGAAATCCTGCATGAGTTGCAGGAGCACGTTGGCTATGTGCCAGAGGCGACGCTACCGGTCATCGCCAAGGCTTTAAATATTTCGCGCGCCGAAGTGCATGGTGTCGTGACCTTCTATCACGACTTCCGGCGCGAGCCCGCGGGCCGCCACGTCATTAAAATTTGTCGCGCCGAAGCCTGCCAGTCGATGGGCACCGAACACTTGTGCCAGCATGCCGAACAAACGCTCGGCACTAAACTTGGTGGCACATCAGCCGACGGCGCATACACAATCGAAGCGGTCTACTGTCTTGGCAACTGCGCCTTGTCGCCGGCGATCCTGATCGGCGACAGGCTGTTTGGCAAAGTCGATCCGATCCGCTTCGACAGCATTGTCGCGGGTCTCAACAAGGAGGCCGCCGAATGATCACGGTCTATGTGCCGCGTGATGCGGCCGCTCTTTCCGTCGGCGCCGATGACGTCGCTGCCGCGATCGCCAGCCAAGCGAAGGCGGCCAAGAAGGATATTCGCATCGTCCGCAACGGTTCGCGCGGAATGCTGTTCCTTGAGCCGCTCGTAGAAGTCGACACGCCGAACGGCCGCGTCGCCTATGGCCCGGTCGCGGCGGGTGACGTTGCGGACTTGTTCAGCGCTGGCTTTCTCGACGGCAAGGCGCACAAGCTCGGCCATGGACTGACCGAGAAAATCCCATATTTCGCCAAGCAGGAGCGCCTCACCTTCGCGCGCTGCGGCATTACCGATCCGCTGTCGATTGAAGACTATCGCACGCATGGCGGCTTCGATGGCTTGACCAAAGCTCTGTCGATGAAGGGCAGCGAGATCGTCGAGGAAGTGACGACGTCGGGCCTGCGCGGCCGCGGCGGCGCCGGGTTCCCAACCGGCATCAAGTGGAAGACTGTCCACGACATCAAGGGCGAGCAGAAATACATCGCTTGCAACGCCGACGAAGGCGACAGCGGCACCTTCGCTGACCGCATGCTGATGGAAGGCGATCCGTTCTGCCTCATCGAAGGCATGACGATTGCGGCCGTCGCCGTCGGCGCTACCAAAGGCTACATCTATATTCGCTCCGAATATCCGCACGCCGTGAAAGTCATGCGCGAGGCGATCGAGATCGCACGGCAGACACATTGGCTCGGCGACGATATTCAGGGCAGCGGAAAGGCGTTTGAACTGTACGTCCGCATGGGCGCTGGTGCCTACATCTGCGGCGAAGAAACCTCGATGCTTGAATCGATTGAGGGCAAACGCGGCATCGTTCGCTTCAAGCCGCCGATCCCGGCGATCGAGGGATTGTTTGGCAAGCCGACGATCATCAACAACGTTATGAGCCTCGCCGCTGTGCCGATCATTTTGGCCAAGGGCGGCGCGTTCTATCGCGATTACGGCGTTGGCCGGTCACGCGGCACGCTGGCCTTCCAGATCGCCGGCAACATCAAGCAGGGCGGATTGGTTGAGAAAGCTTTTGGTGTCACGACCCGCGAGTTGATTGAGGACTGGGGCGGCGGCACCGCCACCGGTCGACCGGTACGCGCTGTGCAGATCGGCGGGCCGCTCGGCGCTTACCTGCCACCCGCCAAGTTCGATGTGCCGATGGATTATGAGGAATTCGCCAAAGCCGACGCCATGGTCGGCCACGGTGGCCTTGTTGTTTTCGATGACACGGTCGATATGGCAAAGCAGGCGCGGTTCGCCATGGAGTTCTGCGCCATCGAGAGCTGCGGCAAGTGTACGCCATGCCGTATCGGATCGATGCGCGGCGTTGAGGTGATCGACAAGATCATCGCCAACGACAACCGCGACATGAATCTTACGCTACTCGAAGACCTTTGCGTGACGATGACTGACGGATCGCTTTGCGCCATGGGCGGACTGACGCCGATGCCGGTGATGAGCGCGGTTCGCAACTTCCCGGAAGATTTCCATAAGCAGACGGCGAACAAGTTCATCGCCGATGCCGCCGAATAAAAACTGAGACACACGACCTCAACGAGGACGCGACCGATGAACAAGCATGTGAAGCCGATGAGCCTGATCAAAGAGATCGACTACGGCACGCCGCATTCAACGTCGACCAATATGGTGACGCTTGAGATCGACGGGAAGGCAATCACTGTGCCGGAAGGCACCTCGATCATGAACGCGGCGATGCAGCTTGGCATTCAAATTCCAAAACTGTGCGCCACCGACAGCCTTGACCCGTTCGGCTCGTGCCGCTTGTGCCTATGCGAAATAGAAGGCCGTCGCGGCACGCCGGCGTCGTGCACCACGCCTGTTGCGCCCGGAATTAAAGTCGCGACACAGAATGATCGTCTGGCGCAGTTGCGCAAAGGCGTGATGGAACTTTACATCTCGGATCATCCGCTGGACTGCCTAACGTGCGCTGCCAACGGCGATTGCGAATTGCAGGATATGGCCGGCGCCGTCGGCTTGCGCGAAGTGCGCTACGGGTACGACGGTGAAAACCACGTTTTTGCCAAGAACCACGACGGTACGCTGAATGATGCTTTCAAGGCCAAAGACACTTCCAACCCCTATTTCACCTTTGATCCATCGAAGTGCATTGTCTGCTCGCGCTGCGTCCGCGCCTGCGAAGAAGTGCAGGGCACGTTTGCGTTGACGATTGATGGACGTGGTTTCGCCTCGCACGTCTCGGCCAGCATGGACGAAAGTTTCCTGGCGTCAGAATGTGTGTCGTGCGGCGCCTGCGTTCAGGCTTGCCCGACCGCAACGCTCATTGAAAAATCCGTCATAGACAAAGGTCAACCTGAACATTCCGTCGTGACGACCTGCGCCTACTGCGGCGTCGGCTGTTCGTTCAAGGCCGAGATGCAGGGCGAAGAGGTTGTGCGGATGGTGCCGTACAAAGATGGCGGCGCCAACGAAGGCCATTCCTGCGTCAAGGGCCGCTTCGCGTTTGGCTATGCGACGCACAAAGAACGCGTGTTGACACCGATGGTGCGCGAAAAAATCACCGATCCCTGGCAGGTCGTGTCGTTCGACGAGGCCATCAAGTTTGCGGCCGAACGATTCAAGGCGACGCAGGCGAAGTACGGCAAGGGTTCGATCGGCGGCATTACATCATCGCGCGCCACCAACGAAGAAGTTTATGTCGTGCAGCGGCTCATCCGGGCTGGCTTCAACAACAACAACGTTGATACCTGCGCCCGCGTCTGCCACTCGCCGACTGGGTATGGCTTGAAGCAGACTTTCGGTGAGTCAGCCGGCACGCAAGACTTCAAGAGCGTTGAAAAATCCGACGTCATTCTAGTGATCGGCGCGAACCCTACCGACGGCCATCCGGTGTTTGCGTCGCGCATGAAGAAGCGGCTGCGTGAAGGCGCCAAGCTGATCGTCATCGATCCACGCCGCATCGATCTGGTGCGCTCGCCACACGTCGAGGCCGCTTATCATCTGCAGCTTCAGCCCTCGACCAACGTCGCGATCATGAATGCCATCGGGCATGTCATCGCCAGCGAAAATCTGATCGATCGCAAGTTCGTGGCGCGCCGTTGCGAAAAGACGGATTTCTTCCGCTGGGAGGAATTCATCAAGCGGCCGGAGAATTCACCGGAAACGCTCGAAGCCATCACGGGTGTGCCAGCCCAGCAGGTGCGCGAAGCCGCGCGCTTGTTCGCAACAGGTGGCAACGCTGCGATCTACTACGGCCTCGGCGTCACCGAGCACAGCCAAGGCTCGACGATGGTCATGGCCATGGCCAACATCGCCATGGCGACGGGCAACATCGGCCGGGAAGGCGTCGGCGTGAACCCGCTGCGCGGCCAGAACAACGTCCAGGGCTCGTGCGATATGGGATCTTTCCCGCACGAACTTCCCGGCTATCGCCACGTTTCCAACAACGAGGCGCGCGCCGTGTTTGAAAAGGAATGGGGCGTGAAGCTCGAAAGCGAGCCTGGCCTGCGAATTCCCAACATGTTTGACGCGGCGTCTGACGGTTCGTTCCGGGGTATCTTCATTCACGGCGAAGACATTGCCCAGTCCGACCCCAACACGAGCCACGTCGAACACGCGCTAACCTCCATGGACATCGTGGTCGTGCAGGACCTGTTCCTGAACGAGACTGCCGCCTTCGCCCACGTCTTCCTGCCCGGCACATCGTTCCTAGAAAAAGATGGCACGTTCACCAACGCCGAGCGGCGTATCAACCGTGTTCGCAAAGTCATGCGCGAAAAGCAGGGCATGCCCGAGTGGGACATCGTTGCGCGCCTGGCCACCGCCATGGGCTATCCGATGCATTACAATTCAGCGTCCGAAATCATGGATGAAATCTCGCGCGTCACGCCGACGTTTGCCGGTGTCTCGTTCGATCGTATTGATGAACTCGGTTCGATCCAGTGGCCGTGCGATGATCAGAGCCCAACGGGCACGCCGGTCATGCACACGGATGAATTCACCCGTGGCAAGGGCCGCTTCATGCTGACCGGCTTCGTGCCGACGGCCGAACGCACCAACCGCAATTATCCGCTGGTGCTGACCACCGGGCGAATCTTAGCGCACTACAATGTCGGCGCGCAAACGCGGCGCACCGCCAACGTCGCGTGGCACGTGGAAGATTTGCTCGAGATCCATCCCCACGACGCCGAGGTGCGCGGCATCGCAGACGGGCAGATCGTGTCGCTGGCAAGTCGCGTTGGCGCGACGACGCTGAAGGCCAAAATCACCGACCGCATGCCGCCGGGCGTTGTCTACACGACGTTCCACCATCCAGTGACCGGCGCCAACGTCATCACCACCGATAACTCGGACTGGGCCACCAACTGCCCGGAATTCAAGGTGACAGCCGTGCAAGTGATGATCGCGAACCGGCCGTCCGAATGGCAGGACGAATGGGAAACGCGGGAAACCGAGAATAAGCGGATCGGCGGCGCCAAGAAGCTCGAAGCGGCGGAATAACCGCCACTTCGCCGGCGCGTTGAGACCCGTTTGATGCGCCAGCCACGATCGAGTTCAGGAGCCAGGCGGACATGAACGTCATGCCGAAAGCGGCGTTTGCAAATGCGGCATCGGGCGACGCTTGCTCGCGCGCGGCCTCGGGCATTGCCTATGGCGCCGATGGCTCACAACTGCCGGTGAGCTGGCAGTTGCCGGACGAAACGCCGGTTGCGCTACAGTTCAATTCCCAGCCGTTCGCCGTTATGATGGCGACGCCTGCCGACTTGCGCGATTTCGCCATCGGTTTGTCGGTGGCTGAAGACATCATCCGCGAGCCAGGCCGCATTCAGGGTGTGCTGGTTATGCCGGTCGACAATGGCATCACGGTCGATATTGCGGTACCCGAAGACGCGATCCAAAAAAACCGTCTCGTGCGTCGCGCCATCGAGGGCCGCTCGGGATGCGGATTGTGCGGGGTCGAAGACATCGCTTCGGCACTGCGTCCGTTGACCGCCATTGCCCGATCATGGGAGCCAGAACCCGACGCCATTCTGAAAGCTGCAGCCGGGCTTTCGGCGAAACAACCGATGAACCGCCTCAACCGTTCCGTGCATGCCGCCGCGTGGGTGTCACCTGACGGCGACATTCTCATCGTCCGCGAGGATGTTGGCCGCCACAATGCGCTCGATAAGCTGATTGGCGCGCTCGTTCAGGCCGGCATCGACACAGCTTCAGGCTTCGTTGTGATGACCAGCCGGTGCAGTTATGAGCTGGTGCAGAAGTGCGTGACGGCCGGCATTGGCGCGCTGGTGACCGTGTCGGCACCGACTGCGCTTGCCCTCGACATCGCCAAGTCGGCAAACTTGTTTCTCGCGTCGCTGCATCGCGACGCCGTCGTCGTCTTTAATGCATAAATCAGCTGAACCCAGCGAAAGTAGTCAGTCCAATGCACGC
>JAIEPV010000105.1 GCA_019748215.1 Hyphomicrobium sp. | reverse complement strand
ATGTTGATCGTCGTGAAGCCGAGGAATGTGAAGACGAGGGCTGCCGTCAAAGCCAACGGCACCGATCCGAGCAGCACCACGAGCGGGTCGCGAAAGCTGCCAAACTGCGCGGCGAGAACCAGATAAATCAGCAGGATGGCAAAGCCGAGCGTACCGGCGAGCGTCGTTCCTTCCTGCCGGATTTGCCGCGACTCGCCTGCATAGTCGACGGTGTACCCGGCCGGCAAAATGTTGCGAGCAGCGCCTTCGAGCGTCTCCAGCGCTTCGGACTTCGTTACGCCAGGGCGCACACCGCCGTAGACGCGAAAGCTGTCGGCTTGCTGAAAGCGCGCGAGCGTGCGCGGCGCCGTGAAGGTCGTCAGTTTGGCCAAAGATGAAATCGCGACTTGCTTGCCGTCGCGCGTTCGAATTTTGTAGTCGAGGAGGTTCGTCGCGACCGCCCGCGCATCGCCGCCAACCTGCGGAATGACTTTGTAAGCGCGACCGTCGACGGTAAATCGATTGACGTAGTTGCCGGCGACGAGGACGCCGAGTTGGCGGCCGACATCAGCCAAATCTAGGCCGAGATCGGCGACACGCTCGCGGTCGATGAGAACGCGAACTTGCGGAAGATCGATTTTCAAATCCGTATCGGCGAACATGAACTGGCCGCTGCCGAACGCCGCGCCGACCAGCTGGCCGGCATAATCCGCCATTTGTTCCGGCGTGCCCGGCCCCTTCATCACCAGTTCAACATCGAAGTTGCCCGCTCCCGGCAAGGCCGGCGGCAAAACCGGGAAAATCTGCAATTCCTTGATCTGCGAGACCGCGCCGAAAACCTCCGGCAGGATCTCGTGAGCCGAGCGTTGCCGATCATGCCAATTCTTGAACAGAAAACCTCCGAAACCCGTCGACGGAAACACGATTTCGAACATCGCGTCGAACTCGGGAAGCGACGTGCCAACTTTATAAACCTTGTCCATGTGCGAGGTCGTGTAGGCGAGCGACGCGTCTGGTGCTGAGTTGACGATCAGCAGAATGAAACCCTCGTCTTCGACAGGGGCGAGCTCCTTGCCGGAAAACATGTAGAGCGGCACTGCTAGCACGCACACAAACGCGCCAAACCCCAGGATCTGCGCTCGATAGTGCAAAACGCCATCGAGCAACCGTCCGTAAATGGCGGAAAGGCGATCGAGTGCTTTGCCAACGAAGCGCGCGTAACGGCTTTCGTGGCCGCCCTCCGGCACCGTGTAGGCGCTCATGATCGGCGACAACGTGACGGCGACAAAGCCGGAGACGATCACCGCGGTGGCAAGAGTGAAAGCGAACTCCTTGAACAGCACGCCGGTCAAACCCGACAGAAACCCGATCGGAGCGTAGACGGCTGCGAGCGTGATCGTCATTGCAACGATTGGCCCGAACAATTGCCGGGTGCTGACGAGTGCGGCTTGAACTCGGCCCATACCGTTGCGCATGTGCCGCGAAACGTTTTCAACAACGACGATGGCATCGTCGACAACCAGCCCGACCGACAAAACGATCGCCAGCAGTGTCAAAAGGTTGAGCGAGAAGCCCATGGCCATCATCGCCGCCATGGCACCAATCAGCGAAATCGGAATGGTGACGAGCGGCACGAGAGCGCTGCGTGCCGAGCCGAGGAACAGAAACACGATCAATCCAACGATGGCGACAGTTTCGGTGAAAGTCGTTGCGATCTCTTTGAGCGAATTTTCCATGTAGACGGTGCCGTCGTAGGCGAGCGCGATCTCCGTGCCTTTTGGCAGCAGCGGTTTGATGGCATCG
This sequence comes from Hyphomicrobium sp., assembly GCA_019748215.1. Lineage (GTDB taxonomy): Bacteria > Pseudomonadota > Alphaproteobacteria > Rhizobiales > Hyphomicrobiaceae > Hyphomicrobium_B. Next base: position 9,725 of record JAIEPV010000105.1, on the reverse strand, counting down.
ATTTCGCTTCGCAGAGCGTGCGCAACGCTGATCTCGTTGGTGCCGGGGAGCGGCCAGACCGACAGGTAGACCGCGTCCTTGCCGTTATGGCGCACGTTCGATGTATCTTCTTCGGCGCCGAGTTCAACGCGGCCAATATCGGAAATGCGCACGATGCGGTCGCCAGCCTCGCGAACGATCAGCTTTTCGAACTCATCGACACTGCGCAAGTCGGTGTTGACCAGGAGATCGACCTGATTTTGACTGCTTTTCGTGCGGCCAACGGCGGCAAGAAAATTATTGCGCGTCAAAGCTTCCTGAACATCCGAAGCACTTAAATCGAAGGCCGAAAGCCGTTCAGCGTCGAGCCATATGCGCATCGCCTGCGGCCGCGCGCCTTCGAGCCCCACACGTTGAACGTTGGCCAGCGTGCTCAATCGAGGCTGGATATTGCGCGACAGATAATCCGTCAGTTGCGACGGCGTCATCGTCTCGGACGTCACACTCACGTAGAAAGTTGCGTAAGGCCGGTCGGCGCGCTGCACCTCGACCACGGGCGACTCGACCTCGGTCGGCAATTCGCTTCTGATCTGATCCAGACGGTTGCCCACTTCGGCGAGCGCCACCGTACTTGGATGATTGAGTTTCAGGCGGGCCGTGACGGTGCTGAGGCCCGGCACGCTGGTCGATTCAACGTAATCAATGCCCGTGATCGACGACACAGCCCGTTCGATCGGCGTTGTAACAAACCCCCGGATGCCGTCGGCCGACGCGCCGACGTACACGGTGGTGATGATGATCGATGAACTTTCGATGCGCGGGTACTGCTGGACCGGAAGCTGGCTTGCGGCGCGCAGCCCGATGAGGACAAGCGCCAGATTGACAACGATGGCGATGACCGGCCGGCGGACAAAAACTTCAATGGCGCGCATATCGTTTTATTCCAAGTGTCAGTTGACGCGGGCATCGCTCGTCGACGCGGCCGTCAGATCGGTTTGCACCAGCAGGCCGTCTCTGAGTTTAAATGACCCAGAGGTCGCAACCGCTTCGCCGGCAGCCAGGCCTTTTTCAATGGCAATATCATCGTTTTGAACCGGCCCGGTTTGAACCACGCGTTGACGTGCGCGCAGCTTTCCCTGTTCATCGACAATGACAAAGACGTGCTCACCTGTGGGCGATCGGCGGACGGCTGTCAGCGGCACCATGACTGTTTCGCGCGGTTGCGATGTCACGGCGGTCACGTCGACGAATGTCCCAGGCCGTAGCGTTCCGCCGAGGCCCGCGACTTGCGCGCGAAATCGCACGGAGCGATTCGAGCTGTCGATGCTGTCGTCTTCGGCGACGATCTTCGCCACCGCCGTTCCACCAGGCACTCCCGGCCCGGCGATGGTCACCTTGGTTCCGGTATGAATGGCTGCGGCGTTATCCTGCGGCAACGCGAAATCGACATAGGCGTCGACGTCGATGCCCTGAAGCCGGCCGATCAGCGTTGCGACATCGAGATAGGCGCCCGGCTGCAAGTTCATGATGCCGATACGGCTTTTGAAGGGAGCGGTAATGCGTTTTTTTTCGATCGCCACTTCCAGGCTGCGGGCACGGGCCGTTGCGGCATTGAATTCGGCGCGGGACTTGTCAATTTCGAGGGCTGAAAACGCCGGACTTCCTTGCAGTCCTTCGCGGCGATCCAGGTTCTGTTTGGCAAGCAAGGCTTCGGCTTGGGCTGCGGCAAGCGACGCACGTTCCTGGCGAACATCGAATTGAATGAGTGTCTGGCCAGCTTCGACGATCGATCCCGAGGTGAAGCCCATCTCAGCGATGGTGCCGGCAAGTTCATTGCGGATTTCGATTTGCCGCATGGCGACCACGGTGCCGATGGCCCGCGCAGTCGCCGACCATTGGCCGCGATGCGCTCTAGCGGCGACGACCGCTTCCACCGGCTCAGGCGAGCTCGCGGCGGCTGCCTCAGCCGCTTTTATTTCCTGATATTTGTAGGCGCCGAGGCCAAGCGAAATCGCCGTGATGCTCATCACGACCAGCAGCCAAGCTCCAATATGTTTCAACATGTCGTCACGTCGTCCCGTAAATTGCAGCGTTGCTGAGCTACTCGTCGCGATCCGCGTTCGGCCAATCGCTGAATGGGTCCGCCGGCGGTGTCAATGACGACCACGCTACGCCTGAGCTTGGAGCGCGCCGCTGAGCAAAAACTCGGCAAGCACGCCAAGTAAGCAACGCCGTTAGCGGGGCATCAGCAGCAGTTCGCAACGTTATATATAAGCCCTTTGTTCGATACTAGTGCGGCTCAGCGGCTGGGGCAACGTGTGCGATCAACACAAAGTTTATCGCATCGAAATCAGTGCCCTCAGATCAATGCCGTGCGTTCGCGACATCAGCATCGAATTGACAGAGTGGCGACTCTGGCCTGGAGAAGTTCGACCATCGCCGGCATACTCCGGTGTCACGCGCTCGTTCCGCGAACGTGCTTTCTCAGGTTTTCATACAACTGTCGAGCCATGTGCTCAAACTCTGGCAATCGATCTTGAACGTCGCGAGCCAGCTGCTGCGTTGCATCTTTTCCAAGCGACTGTTCCAAGGCGCGCGCATAGGCGGGGATCGCGGCCCAATTCGCGACCGTGTCGTGCGTGGCTTCAATGTGGAATTGAATGCCAATGGCGTGGGTGCCGTATGTGAAAGCCTGAATGGCGCATGCCGGCGAGCTGGCGAGAATAACTGCATCGGCTGGCAGGCTTTTCACCTCGGCGCCGTGCCACTGCAGCGCCAAGAACGAGTCCGGCAGGCCGGCAAACAGCGCGTCGTCCCGTTCAGCTTGGATTCTTTTCACCGGCAAGATGCCAACTTCAGGTACAGCGGCCGGCCCGACGTCGCCGCCGATCGCGCTCGCGAGCAATTGGTGCCCGAGGCATATGCCAAGATAGGGCCGCCGCAGTTCGACAACGAACTTTCGGATTGCAGCCTTTTCCGCCACCAACCAGGGAAAGTCGCTCTCCTGCCAAACGTCTTGCGGCCCGCCCATCACCATCATCAAATCATAGCATGCGAGATCTGCGATCGTTTCGTTGGCATCGAGTTCGACGGTATCCCAACGGACGCCATCCTCGGTCATGAACTCACGAAAGACGCCGGGATGCTCGACGGCCAGATGCTGTAAAACCAAAATTCGCATAACCGCTGCTGGTTTTCCTTCCCAATTGTCCGGCCGGGCGGCGACGACGCGCGGCAGGTCGGCGCATCAAGCCGAGGTCGATGGATCGGCGAAGGTTTAACGCATCCGGCGGCCGCGCCAAGGGGGTCTGACGCAGCCGCACGTTTCACGCGTCGGCCGAACGAGGCTTACTGAATTTCAGTTGGCAGCTTGTCTTTGATGGCGACCCAGTTGACTTCGGCTTTCTTGATATTTCCTGGAATATCCTTCACCCAGTTCGCCTGAATGCCGGGATCGAGGTTCAGATACAAACGTCCGTCGACGATCTTCCAAAGAGTTGGATCGCCGTCAAATTTCGCGCCAACCGAGACGCCGAACGCGCAATATCCGCCGTACGCTGGCTCGTACTTGGCCGGGTTAGCCTTGAAGGTGTCGAGGTTCGCCTGGCTCGAGAAGCGATAGGTTGCACTGCTCTGGTTTGTCGCGAACTTTGCGCTGCCTTTAACAGGCTTGCCTTCAGTGACGTAGGCGACGACGTCGTAGCCATGCACGGCCAACCCCAAAGCGGGTTTGCCATCGACCGTCACGATGCCGGTCGAGGTATTGATCTCGGGGCCAGCAAACGCTGGAGCAGCGAGCCCAAGCGTGCCAGCGAGAGTGAGTGCGATGAGGGCTTTCGATTTGATGTTCATTGGAAAATTCCTTGTTGGGTGTTGCAGAGCATGCGCGGCTTCCGGGTGGATGGCACCGAAGTCGATTTCGGCTGTCACGCACACAACTAGGACTTTCATTATTCCGGCGGTATCCGGTATTGATGGGAATGACCGTTCCATAAATTGGAAGCGCAGATGGATCGCTTCGAATCCATGTCGACCTTCGTTGCAGTCGTCGAAGCAGGCAGCTTTTCGGCCGCTTCCCGTAAACTCGGCATGCCCCTCGCTACCGTCAGCCGCAAAGTTTCGGAGCTTGAAGCGCAACTGCGCGTGCAGCTGCTGGTGCGCTCGACACGCAGCCTCGCGCTCAGTGATGCAGGTCAGGAATATTTTGCGAGTTGCAGACTGTTGCTAGAGTCACTGGCGGAGGCCGAACGAACTGCATTGGGGCAGTACCGCGCGCCGAAAGGGCACTTGGTCGTTGGCGCTCCCGTGATGTTCGGGCGGACCTATCTGGCACCGATCGTCTTGGAGTTTTTGAAAGCCTATCCCGAGATCGACATCGAGTTGAGACTTGGCGATCGACTGGGCAATATGATCGAGGACCAGATCGATGTCGCCGTGCGGATTGGTCAACTGTCAGATAGTGGATTGATGGCCGTGCGGGCCGGCGAAGTTCGCCACGTGGTTTCTGCGAGCCCTGCGTATCTGACTGACAAGGGCACTCCAACGCATCCGCGCGACTTGCTCGCCCATGATTGCATCACACTTACGCCGTGGGAAAATCCGGGCGAATGGATCTTCAGCTTCGGCAAGCGCTTGGAAAAGCATCCCGTCCGTTCACGTTTAAGCGTGACCACTGCCGAAACCGCATTGGACGCAGCCGTGGCCGGGCTCGGGATCTCGCATTTGTTCTGCTATCAAGTGTCTCAGGCTGTCGCAGACGGCCAGCTTCGCCTGTTGATGCGAGCATTCGAGCCAAAACCGTTTCCCGTTCATCTCGTCTATCCAAGCCGCCGGCACAGTCCGCTGAAACTGCGCGCATTCTTGGACTTCGCACTACCGCGATTGAAAACGAAACTGGTGTTTGATCCATGATCTCGTGCAAACGCGTCGACGAAGACGCAGTCGGCGAGAAACGATGCCGAACGATGCGATGATCCGATCAACCGTGAGGGCTACCTCGCATCACTTTGGCGGCGGCCGTTCAGGTAGACAAGGTGGCAAGGGTGAGTAACCGATGCGGAGAGCCCTGCCCTTGATTTTCGCGCTGCTCGTATCGGCACACGGCGAATGAGCGGACGCGTCAAGCTGCTTCCGCGTCGCTACCCATCCCTGTCAAGATCGTGGCAGGAAAAATGAAAAGCCAAAACTCTCACTGCAATTTTTAAGGTTGCCCATTTAGCTTTGTCTTCGTCCGCAGCGCGCTTCTGCGGCTGTCCTAGCAGTGGCTCGTAATGAGCCTTGCTAAGGCGCATCATTGATCGAATTTTCCAAACAAGCCAAAGCCCGCGCTGACAGCATTTTGTTCATATGCTCCGCAGTTCTTCTTAGTTCGGCGCAACGCGGCGCGCGACTAATGTGATCGGCAGTTCAAATCGACGGATGTGCGTTTGTGAATGACGCACCAAACGTTTTCGCTAACCCGAATTGATCACGCATGCGCTGCTAGGGCGGCAATGCCTTTGCTCCTCCGGGCCATCACACCCGATGGCCGCGCACCGCGGTCGATCAATCCCAAACCGAAAAGGAAACCTGGCATGACCCGACCAGAAATCGATATCGCCCGCGTGGTCGCGCCCTCCCCGATTTCGGCGAGGTGCCCGATGACCCCCTCAAATCGCTCACGAATGTGTCGCTGCTCGGCGCTGATCTCCCGCACGCCTGACCATCCTCTAGGCATCACCCATTTCGAGCTATGACAAGGACACGTTTTATGACCACGACCCTCATCGTTCCCGGCCTCAAATCAAGCGGCCCTGCGCATTGGCAATCTTGGTTTGAGCAGCATATTCCCGGCACGGTCCGCGTTGTCCAACGCGATTGGCACGACCCAAATCTCGCGGATTGGTCGGGCCGCATTCGCCGCGAAATCAGCCGGACACCGGGACGGCTTCTGATCGTCGCCCATAGCTTTGGCGCGCTTGCGGCAGCTCAGGCAGCCAGCGACCACGATGACCGGATAGCCGGCGCTTTGTTCGTTGCGCCCGCCGACCCTGATAAATTCTCGATAGCGGACTACCTGCCGGCAGCCCCGCTGTCTTTTCCAAGCGTGGTCGTCGCCAGCACCAATGATCCGTGGATGAGTTTGAACACGGCGGCGAACTGGGCCGATCGTTGGGGGGCTGATTTCGTCAACCTCGGCGCGGCGGGGCACATCAATGCCGACTCGGGCTTTGGTCCCTGGCCCGAGGGGCTGGCACTGCTCGAACGGCTTCGCCGTGCGTCAGAACTTCGGGCCGCTAGCGACGTCCGTGCAGCACTGAGATCGGATGCCCGTCGACGGTCTTCTCGGACCGGCGGCGGCCTGCGTCCCGCATCGAGCCCGCGCCTGACCGATGACCGTCGCGACGTGACATGGGCCGCAGCTCTTCTTGAGGACGCCGGATGGACGATTGCGCCTCCGCTCCCCGTCGAAGTAGTGGCGACCGCCCAACGCCAATATAGCGGATATGACCCGGGTTCCACGGGGAGGGTGGATGCCAGCTGCAAGGTCAACAGAATAAATTGAAAATATTGGGAATCACGACAGCACCAGCAACAACATTTCATCGGAATGGACGGGGGTCTGACAAATGACACGGCGTATTAATTTGCAGGGAACAGCATGGGCCGTCGTCGCGGCGGCTGCGGCGCTTGGCGGGGGGATACTGCCAGCGACCGCAGCCGATCTCGGCGGCGACTGCTGCGCTGATCTTGAGGAGCGCATAGCAGAACTCGAAGCGACAACGGCGCGCAAGGGCAACCGCAAAGTCTCCCTCGAGGTCAGCGGCCACGTCAACGAAACGCTGTTGTTTTGGGACGATGGCTTTGAATCCAATGCTGGCTTTTACACAAATGACAATTCGCGCACACGTTTCCGTTTCAAGGGCAAAGCCAAGATCAACGCCGACTGGGAGGCCGGATATCATCTCGAGATCGGCGTCAGAAGCGCCAACTCGAAGCGGTTCGATCAAGAAAACGACAATGGCACCGACGTTGGCTTCGACCTCAGAGACTCGAACTGGTATTTGAAGAGCAAGCAGTTCGGTCAATTGAACATTGGCTTGCAGGGCACGTCGACGGATGGCGTCACCGAAATCAATCAAACCCAAACGGCTGATTTTTCGAAATTCTCCGACGTCGAAGATAGCGGGCTTGGGCTCAATTTGCGCCGGTCCGACGGCGCGCTCAGCACACGCTATCAATATCGCCGATTGATTGGCGTTAATGGCGACCAGGCGGGCGAAGGGGAGCGGCGGTTCAACGGCGTGAAATACACGACGCCAGAATTTGCTGGCTTCTCGGTATCAGCATTCTGGGGTGAAGATGATTTCGCTGACGTAGCCTTGCGCTACAAGGGCGAATTTGGGGGCTTCAAGCTCGCGGGCGGTCTTGGCTACGGGCATGTCACCGATGGTCTCCAAACGCAGACAGGTTGCTCGGCGTCGCAGGCCAATACCTCGGCGGTGCTTGCAGGCGGCGCCGCGGCAGATGCCGATTGCAGTCAATTTGGCGGCTCGGTCAGCGTCGTCCACAGCGACTCTGGCCTCTTCGTCAACTTTGCAGCCGGCGTGAAGCAGGACGACCTGATCAACGACATTGTATTGTATTCTGGTGCGGTTGCGCCGGACGACGAGGACACGTTCTTTGCGGTCCAGGCCGGCATCGAGCAGAAGTGGAACTCACTCGGTAAAACCACGATCTACGGCGAATACTATGACCACGACGGGGGCTCAAACAATCGCACGATCGAAGGGGGATTTGCCGGCATTGGCGGCAGCCGCGCTGCCGTTTTGTCAACCGGCTTGCAGTCGTTTGGCTTCGGCGTCGCGCAAGGCGTTGATGCCGCTGCGCTGACTTTGTACGTGTCGTACCGTCACGTCAAAGGCGATTTGACGGCTTCCAGCATCAGCAATGGCGCCGACACGGGCGTTGCCAACGGCGTTGCGATCAACAGCGTTGATCTGGAGGACGTCGAGTTGGTGCTGGCAGGCGGCATCATCAAGTTCTAAACGCCAGCGCGCATCTTACACTCGCAGGTTGGAAGGGCTGCTTTTATCGAAAGCAGCCTTTTTCCTATGTGATTGGCGCTTCAGGTTCTGGCCGCTGATCGGTCCGGCATTTCTTGGGAGGTTCGGTTTGCCAACGGCCTCCATCGCGCCACTGGACGGGCTGAAGGCCTGATTTGACGGCCGCCCTCGCCATTGCATTAGCGATATGATTTATCAATGCGGTTGCGGGGCATAATTTGACCGAGCCTTGAAAGGCTGATGCTCAGCGACCAGCGCCGTGATCAGACGGGATCAACGCGGTCCGCAGACTGCGATGTATGCTGTTGCTTTTCGGAGTGCTTGCGACGCCCAATGTCTGGGCTGTTGAAAGCGTAGAACGCTTTCCGATTGGGCCGCCCTCGGGACAGACAGTTTTAATGCTGGAGCCGAAGTGCAATCGGTCGCGTTGGGCTGATGACCTCTGCTGCAGAACATACGCCCGGCGTTTCCTGACAGAAGGGTTTGCAATGACCACACCCCGCGGACCGCGCGCCAAAAGTATTGACCCCGCAGCTTTGGACGCTGTGACCATCAGTGAAGTGGTCGAAATGGCGCTGAGCGATCACGTCAGCTTTTCGCAAATTCGAGAGGTGCATGGCCTCTCACCAGATCAGGTCAAGGTCCTGATGCGCACGCATCTCAAACCGGGTAGCTACCGCGCTTGGCGCCGTCGCGTGAGGGAATTCGGCGATCGCCGCGCCCATTATAAATAGTGCAAGCGGCGACAGGACGTCACACCGGAGCGAATATCAGCAACGAGTCCGCTCTCATGACGTGTTTCGAGCGACATCCGAGAGCCCTCTAATGCCGTTTAAGACATGCAGATTGCGTTGGGCAACGGGGACAGGTCGGAAATACTTATGACTCCATGGTTGCGATCTCTATCGTTGTCGCAATTCGAGGCTCATCAGGCAGAGGATGGCCGGTATGTCTTCTAGCATTTTGAACGCCACTGAATGGCATGTTTTGATGACACCGGTCCGTCAGCTTTATTTTCACCTGATGAGTTTTCCAACTGCGACTTCGGCATTGACGGCTTGGATAGCCGCTCCAGGTTTAGACTCAGCTCCCATACGGGTGAACGTCGTTGGTCAAGTCAAGCGTCACACCCGTATTGGCCGTGAAGGCTTTATTGCGCAGCGGCGCGTCCGCCTGATTTCTGGGTCACACGTCTTAAGTGAAGCGACGATTGTTTATCGCGAGCACATATTGTCCAACGAATTTCGCGACAAACTTCGGTCAACCGATTTGCCGTTTGGTCACATCATCGCATCACTCGGCCCATCCCGCCGGACGACATTCGCACGCGCACTTGGTGCGCCACTCATGCCAAGATTGGCAGATCTGGAAAATGCGTTCACACCTGTACTCGATGTGCATGCGACGATCTCGACAGCGGTGCATGGGCCGATCGCACGTGTGCATGAAACCTACGGAGCATACCTGCTCGTGAAGATGACATCGCCGCTTGGACACGGGCACGACACGCAATCGCGCCCGCCCCGGGCTAGTGTACTGGCCAGGACATGATGCGTGTCCTCAATGCCCGGTTTGCGTGACACATGCTCCTCGACGTAAGGCAGCTGAAAAAATCTTTCGCTAGTGCCGAAGGGCCTATTGGCGTCCTGAATGGCATCGATCTGCAGCTTGATCGCGGCGTGAGCCTAGCGCTGACGGGTG
>JAIEPV010000130.1 GCA_019748215.1 Hyphomicrobium sp. | reverse complement strand
GCAGGCGATCGAGTGGGAGCGCGAGTTGCCGAACTTAGGCGTCAGCGAGCCGTTGACGATCAACGCCGGCGTAGCGAGCGGTCCGGTTGTGTTCGCGACACTCGGCAGCAGCGATCGGCTGGAATACACCGTCATCGGCGCTGCCGTGAACCTGGCTGCAAAACTTGAAAAGCATAACAAGGCTTCGGGCACCCGTGCACTTTTTCCGATAGCAACGCTGCGGCTGGCCGAACAACAAGGCTTTCGTGCCAAGTCGACGTTCAAGCAAATCTTCAATGCGACCGTCGCCGGTGTTCCTGGAAAGATCGACTTGTGTGCGCGTGAGATATAGAGGCTGCTTATGACAAACGATGGTCGTCGGCTGCGCCAGCGGGTGCCACGTCGACAATCGAATGAGCATGGCGTGTCGCGTGAAAATCCATGAAAAATTCTGTATCTCGAGCCGCTCTTCCTGATCCAATGTCGCATCAATCCATTGCAGCCCGCATCGTGCCGCAGTTGCAGATCGGCTTGATGGCGTTCCTTACCGTCGTTGATCTGTTCGCGGCGCAGGCCCTGCTGCCGGCACTGACGACGCATTACGCTGTCTCGCCGTCCGCGATGGGCTTAGCCGTCAACGCTTGCACACTGGGCATGGCGGCGGGAGGGCTGACGGTTGCACTGCTCAGCCAGCACATCGATCGCCGCCTCGGCATTCTCGTCAGCCTGACTGTGCTTGCAATACCGACCACACTGCTCGCCTTCGCGCCGGACTTGTGGGTGTTTGCTGGTCTGCGCATCGCGCAAGGCGTGTGTATGGCCGCAGCTTTCGGTCTGATGCTGGCCCATATCGGCGAGCAGATGAGCCAGCAGGATGCGGTGGCGGCTTTCGCGGCCTACATCACCGGCAACGTCGTCAGCAATCTCGTGGGCCGATTGATCGCGACGACGGTTGTCGACCATTCAGGCCTCGCCGCCAGCTTTTATGTCTTCGCTGGATTAAATCTCGCCGGCGCGCTTCTAGCGTTCCTGACCGTCCACAGCGCGCCGCGCGCACAAAACGAAATTTCGGCGTTGACGGCGCCGCGCGACACGGCGGTTCGATCGTGGATCACACATTTTCACAATCGGCGGCTGAGAGCTGCATTTGGTATCGGGTTTTGCATCTTGTTCGTGTTCATCGGCACGTTCACCTTTGTCAATTTTGTTTTGGTGCGGCCGCCGTTGTCCGTTGGCATGATGCAACTGGGCTTCATCTATTTCGTTTTTCTACCGTCGATTTTTACGACGCCCTTCGCCGGCATACTGGTGCAGCGGGTCGGGACCAGAATTGCCCTGTTGATTTCACTCGCCATTGCGCTGGCCGGGTTGCCGATGCTGGTTTCGCCGACGCTGTCGTGGGTGCTCGGCGGCATGGCGCTGGTAGCGGTCGGGGCCTTTGCGGCGCAAGCCGTCGCAACCAGTTATGTCAGCCGATTAGCGGAAACGGATCGGGCGGCCGCGAGTGGCATCTACTTGGCGTGCTATTTTTCCGGCGGCCTTGTCGGCAGCGCCGTGCTCGGCAGTTTGTTCGATCGTTTCGGTTGGCCCGCGACCGTTCTCGGAGTAGCGGCGGCTCTTGGTGTCGCGATGGCTTTGACGACGTTGCTCACCGAACCGACGAACAGGCTGGCCCCAGCTCGCGACACGCCTTAGACATGCGCTCCATCTCAACACTCTCCAGCCAAGCCGATTGCATGCTGATCAGCACGGACACTCTCCGCGTCGTTGACCTTGGGCCGCACCTCCTCGGCTTCTATGATGGTCGCGTTTCCGGCCGACGCGCCTTCAGCGCTGAGGCGAATTGGCTCGATGACGGCGGGTATACGCTTGGCATTTGCAGTTATGCGATTTACTGCGGCCACCACGCGCTGGTTTACGACACGCATCTGTCGGTCGCACACGCGCGGCGCATCCGCGACATCCTATCTCAACGCGGAATTGAAACATTTCGCGTCGTCTTGAGCCATTGGCACCTCGATCACATCGCTGGCAACGCCGCCTTCGCCGATTGCGAGATCATCGCCAGCGACGCGACGGTCGAGCTGCTTCAGCACAACAAAGCCCTCATTGAAGCAGGCAATCTCGACGGTGCGCCGCCAATCTTTCCGCTGATCATGCCGACGCGATCGTTCAGCGGTGAAACGACCTTGGATGTGGGCGGGTTGCGCGTCGATCTGAAGCCGCTTGATATTCACAGCCGGGACGGCGTCACACTTTTTTTGCCCCACGATGGCACCCTGCTGGCCGGTGACACGTTGGAAGACACCATCACCTACGTTGACGAACCCCACCGGCTGACGGTCCACCTACGCGACCTCGAACGAATGCGAGATTGGTCGTTCTCGCGCATTTTACCCAACCACGGTGCGCTTGAACGGATCACCGGCGGTGGTTACGACGCGTCGTTGATTACGGCGACGTCTGATTATGTGGAACGGCTTCTCCGCGCTGCCGGAAATCCAGCCCTGCAGCCCGGTGACCTCAAGCATTTTATCGCCGACCACTTGAGCGCCGGCGCCGTCACATACTTTGCACCTTATGAAGCCGTTCATCGCGGCAACCTTGACAAAGTGGCGACCGCACCGGGTTAACGCTGGCACGATCGAAGCCGCCCGCCCGAGCACTTCGCGCGAACTTTTATGACAAAAAGCGCGCGATTTCCATAGTGCGGGTTCAATGGCAACTGATTGCGGCCGCGTCGGCGGAGCTGCTTGCAATTGGCCGAGCTATAAGCTTCGATGCGTTTGTTGTTCGGAACAGCCGGACGAATGTTATCGCGACGCTGTGCATATTGCGCGACAGCGCGGAGGAAACGCGACCATGATACTGCGATTACCTACGAGGCGGTTGTCGACAAACGACGGCTCGGTGTTCAGCGCCGGCGAGCGGGAACGGACCAACGCGCGCCTAGTGCGGGCGGTGCTTGATCGAACCGATGGTGCCTGTTTGGGGCACGTCTTGGCTCTTGCAACGCTTTTCGTCCTTCTCGGCAGTTCGGACCCGCGCGCGCAGGCTCCACCCGGACCACTCCCGGTGACCGTGGCGCCGCCGCTCGCCAAGCGCGTCACCCTTTGGGATGAATACTCGGGCCGGTTCGAGGCCGTCGAGCGCGTTGAAGTTCGTCCGCGCGTGTCGGGGTTCATCGAGAGCGTGCATTTCAAGGATGGCGGGTTGGTCAAGGCCGGTGATCTGCTCTTCACGCTCGACAAGCGGCCGTTTGAAATCGCGGTCGAGTCGGCTAAGGCGGACATCGCCCGACAGCAATCCCAAGTCGAACTGACCAAGGCCGACGTCGACCGCGCCGAACCACTGGCGAAATCCAAGGTGTTGAGCGAACAGGTCTTCGATCAGCGCAAGGCGGCGTTGAGCGGGGCAGAAGCGCAATTGCTGTCCGCCCAATCCGCGCTCAAGTCGGCAGAACTCAATCTCGAATGGGCCGACGTGCGGGCGCCGATCGCGGGCCGGATTTCTGACAAGAAAGTCGATCCCGGCAATCTGGTCGCGGGCGGGCAGGCCGCTGCCACTTTGCTTGCAACTATTGTGACGACCGACCCGATCCATTTCGTGTTCGATGTCTCGGAAGCCGACTATTTGCGCTATGCGCGGCTCAGCTTGTCGGGTGAGCGAACGTCGTCGCGCGAAGTGTCCAACCCCGTCCGGCTCAAACTCGCCGATGAAGAGGCATGGGGTCACGACGGCAAAATGGACTTCGTCGATAACGCCTTGAACGAGCGGTCAGGGACATTGCGCGGGCGCGCGGTGTTCAACAACGCGGATGGCTTGCTGACGCCCGGTGTATTTGCGCGCCTCGCGCTTTTTGGCGGGGAAAGCGATGCGTTCCTGGTCCCCGACACGGTGATCGTGTCCGATCAGGCGCGCAAGATCGTCTTCACCGTCAATGCCGATAATGTCGTGGTCGCAACGCCTGTCACTCTCGGGCCGATGATCGACGGATTGCGGGTGATCAAGGCCGGTTTGAAGGCCGAAGATCAAATCGTCATCGAAGGGTTGGCCAATCCAGCGGTTCGTCCAGGTGCAAAGGTGGCGCCGAACAAAGGTGCCGTGAAAACCACCGAAAACCAAAAATAGACGCTTCGCTCAGAGGCTCGCTCCATGCGCTTTCCGCATTTCTTCATCGACCGCCCGATCTTCGCGGCCGTGCTGTCGATGATTTTGACCATCCTCGGGCTGATTGCGCTCCGAGCGTTGCCAATTGCCGAGTATCCGGAAATTGCGCCGCCAACCGTGAGCATCACCGCGTCTTACCCGGGTGCGTCGGCGCAGGTGGTGGCTGAAACCGTCGCAACGCCGATCGAGCAGGAAGTCAACGGCGTCGACAACATGCTCTACATCAACTCGCAATCGACGGGTGATGGCCAAGTTTCGATCAACGTCGTTTTCAAGCCCGGCACCAATGTCGACCAGGCGCAGGTTTTGGTACAAAACCGCGTTGCCGTCGCCGAACCGCGCTTGCCGGAAGACGTGCGCCGGCTTGGCATTTCGGTTCGCAAGGCCTCGCCCGATTTGATGATGGTCGTGCACATGACCTCGCCCGACGGCAGTCGCGATCAGCAGTACATCTCGAACTACGCGACACTTTACGTTAAAGACGTCCTGACGCGGATCGACGGGGTCGGCAACGTCAACATCTTCGGTGCGCGCGATTACTCGATGCGCATCTGGCTTGACCCGGCGCAGATCGCCGCGCGTGGCCTCACATCGACCGAAGTGGTCGCCGCGTTGCGCGCAGCCAACCTGCAAGTCGCCGCCGGTGCGATCAATCAACCTCCCGCTACGTCGCCGGGCGCATTCACGCTGTCTGTCAAAACACTTGGACGCTTGTCGTCGATCGAGCAGTTTGAAAACATCGTCGTGCGCGCCGAAGAGGGCGGTGAAGTGATCCGTGTCCGTGACATCGCCCGTGTCGAACTCGGCTCGCAGGACTACACCGTCAACGCCTACCTAAACAATCAGACGGCGACAGCGCTCGTGCTCTTTCAAAAGCCCGGCTCGAACGCGCTGGCAACGGCCGACGCGGTCAAGGCCGAAATGGAGAAGCTGCGCGCCGATTTCCCGCCCGGCGTCGGTTATTCGATCGTCTACAATCCGACGGAATTTATTCAGTACTCGGTCGATGCCGTCATTCAGACGCTGATCGAAGCCGTTCTGCTCGTCGTTGTCGTGGTGATCGTGTTTTTGCAGACCTGGCGCGCAGCTATCATTCCGATCATTGCTATACCCGTCTCGCTGATCGGCACATTTTTTGTGATGAGCGCGGTCGGGATCACCTTCAATACGTTGTCGCTGTTCGGGCTGGTGCTCGCCATCGGCATCGTCGTCGATGATGCGATCGTCGTCGTCGAGAATGTCGAACGCTATCTCGCTCAAGGCATGTCGGCGAAGGAAGCGGCGCACAAGACGATGGATGAGGTCGGCGGCGCGCTCATCGCGATTTCGCTCGTGCTGATCGCGGTGTTCCTGCCGACGGCTTTCATCACCGGGCTTCAGGGAACGTTCTTCAAGCAGTTCGCCATTACGATTGCGGCCTCGACGGCGATTTCCGCCTTCGTCTCGCTGACGCTCTCGCCGGCTCTTGCGGCCATTCTGCTCAAGCCGCACACGGCGCACAACGAGGCGGCGCAATCGCGCGGCGTGCTGCACGTACTCGGGGCACCGTTGCGCTGGTTCTTTAACGGCTTCAACCGCGCCTTCGATGCTTTGTCGCGCGGCTATGGCTGGCTGACTGGCAAGCTCGTCCGCCTCGGCGTGATCATGCTGATCGCCTACGCCGGTCTTCTGTTTTTGACGTACAATCGGATCGTCTCGACGCCAGGTGGATTGATCCCTCAACTCGACCGCACGTATTTCATCACCGCGTTCCAATTACCGCCGGGCTCGACACTGGCGCGAACGGATACCGTGGTGCGCCGCGCGGCCGACATCATGCTGACGCGGCCGGGCGTCTCCAGTGCCGTGACCTTCGTCGGTTTCGACGGCGCGACCTTCACCAACGCGCCAAACACCGGCGTTATTTTCGTGCGTCTCGCGAGCTTCGAAGAGCGCATCAAATCGGGATTGACCAAAGACGGTATCTTGGCGGATTTGCGCCAGCAGATGGGCGGCCTGAAAGACGCGTTTGCATTCGTCATCGAACCGCCGTCAGTGCCGGGCATCGGCACCGGCGGCGGGTTGAAAGGCTACGTGCAGGACAAATCCGGCCGCGGTTTGGCAGCGCTGGAGGGCGCGGCCTGGGCCATGGCCGGCACCACCGGTCAGACACCCGGGTTTGCCCAGGCCTTCACTCTGTTCAATGTCCGCACGCCCGAGGTCTACGCCGACATCGATCGGACCAAGGCTGAGCAAATCGGCGTGCCAATCACGCGCGTTTTCGAAACGCTATCGACCTACATGGGCTCGACCTTCATCAACGACTTCAACATTCTTGGCCGCACCTATCGCGTCACGGCGCAAGCCGATAATCCATTCCGGCTGACGCTGCGCGATGTTGCCAATTTGAAAACGCGCGGAACTTCGGGCGACATGGTCCCACTCGGAGCCGTCGCAACGTTCAACGATACAACCGGCGCGTATCGCGTGCCGCGCTATAACCTTTACCCGGCCGCCGAAGTGCAGGTGCAGTTGCAGCGCGGCTATTCGAGCGGCACCGCGATTGAGGCCATGGAGCAGATTGCCGCCAAGGTCTTGCCATCGGGCTTTGGTTTCGAGTGGACAGAAATCGCCTTGCAGGAAAAACTCGCCGGCAACACGGCGTCGATTGCCTTCGCGCTCGCGGTCGTTTTCGTTTTTCTGCTGCTGGCCGCGCTGTACGAAAGCTGGCTGCTTCCGCTCGCCGTCATCTTGATCGTGCCGATGTGTATTTTGGCCGCCATGATCGGCGTCAACATTCGCGGCCTCGACCGCAACATTCTCGTTGAAATCGGCTTGATCGTGCTCGTCGGACTTGCCGCCAAGAACGCGATTTTGATCGTCGAGTTCGCCAAGCAGGCCGAAGACAACGGCATGAACCGCTTTGAAGCTGCAGTTGAAGCGGCACGCACCCGCTTGCGGCCAATTTTGATGACGTCGCTGGCCTTCATTCTCGGCGTCGTGCCACTGGTGTTTGCCTCAGGCGCCGGTGCAGAGATGCGCCAGTCGCTCGGCACTGCCGTCTTCTCAGGCATGATCGGCGTCACGCTGTTTGGATTGTTGTTCACGCCGCTGTTTTACGTGCTGGTGCGGAAGTTCGCGCGCCAGAGCCCTCCCGAGCCAAACCGCCAGCAGGCAGCGACGCCAATAGCTTGATCAGCCAGGGCGCTAATGCCGCTTCTAGCCGCTAAGCCGCGGCGCGCGAAGACTTGCGCGGAGCGCGATCGTGAAAACGCAGATTGCGAAACTGCACACCGCAAGCAGCCCCCACGACCATAGGCTTGTGCTGGCAGTCAACGCCGTCGCACCTGCGACGAACGACGTGAGTGCGAAAATCGAAAATATGCGGGGCAACCGCTGTAGGGCATTGAGCAGCGCCACACCTAAAATCGCTAACAAAGTGATACCGACAACGCCGAGCTAGTACCACGTCTGCAGAAATGCATTGTGCGAATGGGCGATGATCGGATCGCGCATTTTCGTCACGCATTTTTTCTCGATGTTATCTTCGCAGATGCTTTTCATCGTCCGAACGCCGTGTCCGAATATCGGCTGCTCCAGAATTCGTTCGGCTGAATAATTCCAAATGATGACGCGATGCTGGGCGGAGGGCGGCAGCAAACGCGCATCCTGCATGCCTAACTGATACAGAAGCAATGCTCCGGGCACCGCGAATAGACAGCACAAAATCCACACCGTCTTGGTGAAGGCAAAGGCAAAGTCATGAAAGCGAATAACCAACAAAAATCCAGCCGCCGACAACACGAGAGCGACCATCGATGTCTCGTGATTTGATGTGAACACGATCAGCGACATCAGCAGGAACATCGCCAGAGCGAGTGGGAGAAAATACTTTTGCGGCACTGTCGCCCGCATCGCCAGGCAACAGGGCCAGACGAGGATGGGCAGCGAGATAAGATTTTTTGTCAGATCGCGCGGCGCGATTGCCAGCAGCCGACCGTCGGCGCCCCACTCGAAATTACCCGGAGGCGAAACGTCTTTCGGTGTCAGCTCAAGAAAATTATAGAGCCAGAGTTTGAAACTCTGATCGGTCTGCAGCTCGAAGAACATATACAGCAGACCGGCGCAAAAGCCGACCCACGCCCCTTCGGCGATGTGAAAGCTATTGGTGCGATCTTCGGTGAGAAAAAAGTGCACGAAAAAGCATGTGGCGATCACGATCGCCGTTCCATAAGCCGATTCCGAAATAGCGGCGAGCGGCTGCTTGGCCCAAAGACTGCTCAAGACTGCGAGCGCAAAAAAGGCTGCGATCGAGACCGTCAGAGCGTTGGCTTCGAGTTTCCCGAACCAGCTGCGGCGGCGCAAAATCACTGCCACAATGGCGACGATGAGCGTGGCCAGCAATGGTGCGGATAGTGTTCTCAGACTGAACGTCGCGCCGGCCGCACAACACATGACGAGCGTGCCAAGGACTATGCCCCAAGACCGCGACGCCAGTGGATTGCGAATTGGATCGATCTTGTCAGTGAAAACCACCGTTTTTCCCCATCAACAACGCGGTTCGGGTTGCCCCACGCACGAGTGCGCTCCAATCCAATTCAAGCGTACACCTTCACTACCACAACCCGTCAGTTAGGCTATGCTAGTCGCCGATGATCAACGAGATTGTGCCAATGGAAATTCGATCCGCATGACCCAAGACACTTCAAAAAAGCCGACGCGTGCCGAAGCTGAATCAGCGTTCAAAACGATCATAAAATGGGCGGGCGATGATCCAACGCGCGATGGACTCAAAGAAACGCCGTCTCGTGTAGCGCGTGCGTTCGAGGAGTTTTTCAAAGGCTACAGCGAAGATCCAGAGTCTATTCTGCAAAAGACTTTCGAAGAAATCGAAGGTTATGACGAGATGATCGTGCTGCGAGGCATTCGCTTCGAAAGCCATTGCGAGCACCATATGGCGCCGATCATCGGCAAAGCTTGGGTGGCGTACATTCCGCGCGGACGTGTTGTCGGCATTTCGAAGCTAGCGCGCGTGGTCGACGCCTACGCAAAGCGGCTTCAAATCCAGGAAAAAATGACGGCGCAGATCGCGAATACGATTCAAAAGGTTCTCGATCCCGAAGGCGTTGCGGTGGTGATCAAGGCAGAGCACCACTGCATGACGACACGCGGCGTGCATAAGCATGGCACCGACATGGTGACCAGCCGCATGCTTGGTGTCTTCCGCGAAAACGCCATCACGCGGCAGGAATTTCTGGCGATGGTGACTGAGGATCAGGGTCGCTGAAATCGGCGCTCAGCTGGCGGCGTCGGGATAGTCGACTTTAACGAGGTAAAGTCCGGTTGATGGGGCGATGGCTGGGCAGGCTTTTCGATCTCGGGCCGCAAGCGCCTGCTGCACCGCCATTTCGCTGATCGTGCCGTCTCCGACTTGGCGCAGTGCGCCGACCATCGAGCGGACTTGATTGTGCAAGAACGAGCGGGCGGCGACGCGGAGGTGAATTTCGTCGTCGATCTGGCAAACGATAAAGTCGTCGATCGTTCGCCACGGTGAGTTGGCTTGGCATTGGCCGGCGCGAAACGTCGAAAAGTCGTGGTGGCCGATGAAGACTTTGGCAGCGCTCGCCATCGCGGCTGAATCGAGGTTTGCAGTCACCCACCAGACCCGGTTGCGCGCGATAACGGGCGGCGCACGGCGCACCAGGATGCGATAGAGATAGTGCCGCCGCGTGGCGCTGAAGCGAGCGTCAAAGCAATCCGCCACCTGCTCGCATTCGAGGATCGCGATGGGTTGCGGTTTGAGGTAATAGTTGACGGCGTCGCGAACGCGAAAGGCATCCCAGGATTTTGCAAGATTGAAGTGGCCGACTTGGCCGAGGGCGTGCACGCCAGAATCGGTGCGTCCGGCGCCGCGCACTGAGACACGCTCACCGGAAAACTTTTCGATCGCAGCCTCGATGTCGCCCTGCACGGAGCGACCGACGGCTTGGCGCTGCCAGCCAACGAACGGTGTGCCGTCGTATTCGATCAAGAGTTTATAGCGGGGCATCGACGGTCTCAGTGGCGCGGTCAGTGAAACGGGTGGAGCGTGAGGCGTTGGTCAAAGGATCAACCGACCCGCGTGCCGATGGGCAAGCGGAAGCCTCGCATGAATTCAGCAGCCGTCACCGGCTTTTTTCCGGCGCGCTGCACGGTGCGCAAACGCACAGCGCCGCCAGCACAGGCGATCGTCGGTGTGGCATCGAGGACGACGCCCGGCAATCGATCAGCAGCGACGCTCGAACGATCGTCATCCGTGACAACATCCGCGGCAAGGACCTTGATGCGCTCCGCGCTCACGCCCGACGCGACCTCGAACCAGGCACCAGGAAACGGGGCCAAGCCGCGAATGCGATTGACGACCTCGACCGCGCTGACGTCAAACGTCAGTCGCGCCTCGCCCTTTTCGATTTTGGCAGCATACGTGACGCCTTCCAACGGCTGCGGCGTCTCGCTCAGTGTTCCGTTCTCCAGCAGACGCAAAGCCTCGCCCATTAACGCGGCACCCATCGCGGACAGCGCGTCGTGCAAGTCGCCGGCCGTCATGCCCACGGGAATAGCGATTTCGCGAACGAGGCACATTGGTCCGGTGTCGAGGCCGCGCTGCATTTTCATGATCGTGACGCCGGTCTCGGTATCGCCGGCCATGATGGCGCGCTGAATAGGGGCAGCGCCGCGCCATCGCGGCAGCAGCGAGGCGTGCACATTGAAACAGCCGAGCCTGGGCGACGACAGTATGTCTTGCGGCAGAATTAAACCGTAGGCTGCGACGACGGCTGCGTCGGCATTGAGAGATTGGAACTCAACGCGCGTCGTCTCATCCTTGAAATTGACAGGTGTGCGGACGAACAGACCCATAGCCTCGGCGCGGCGATGCACGGCCGATTTGACATCCGCCATGCCGCGCCCGGCCGGACGCGGAGGTTGCGAATAGACCGCGGCGATGTCGTGACCGGCGGCCTGCAGCGCGTCGAGGATCGGAACCGAGAAGTCGGGCGTGCCCATGAAAATAAGGCGCATCGCCATGGCGTTCTGGTTCTCCGTTGTGGTGGCGCCCAAACGTCCGTTCAGTGAGTGACCGCTGTTGTGACCAAGACGGCTGTCCTGTCAAAGAAGGCCGCGACGTCAGGCTCGCTCGTCGCGGGCCATTTTCTTGAATCGGCGGACGATGATGTCACGCTTCAAGCGCGACAGGAAATCGATGATCAAATGACCGTCGAGGTGATCGAGTTCGTGCTGAATAGCGGTTGCCAGCAGGCCATCGGCGTGCAGCTCTTGCGTGGCGCCCTTGCGATCGATGTAGCGCACCGTGACGGTATC
>JAIEPV010000226.1 GCA_019748215.1 Hyphomicrobium sp. | reverse complement strand
CAAAACATCATTCCGCCCCGCCCTCAACCTTGCCCCGATATCCAGCGCCGCGCACGTGCTGGCACCGCTCAAAACGCGATTCCAAAAATTGTCCTGACAACGATCCGCCGGCCGGCCAACGCACCAACCAGCTTGAGCCGCATGATCTTACCCGCATAATGGCGGCACCATGACCATAAAACCAGCCATGCACGCGAATGTTGTTACCGCGGAGCCCGCGATCGAAACAGACGAACGCCTCGCCGCGCAGATCTGCCGTGGCGTGCAACGCCTTTTGCGTGACGCCAATGTCGCGACGCTGGCGGAAATGCCGCTTGGCAACGGCCGGCGCGCCGACATCATGGCCATTGGAATTCATGGCGATATTCAAATTGTTGAAATCAAATCGAGTATTGGTGATTTCAGGGCCGACCGAAAATGGCAGGAGTACCGCGACTATAGTGATGCGCTATCGTTCGCGGTGGCGCCTGACTTTCCCCAAGAGATATTGCCCGCAGACACCGGCCTGATCTTGGCGGACGGCTATGGTGGCCATTGGATTCGGCCTGCGCCGATCCATCGGCTCAGCGCGGCGCGGCGAAAAGCGGTGCTGTTATCGTTTGCCCGTATCGGAGCCATGCGCCTTCACGGTCTGCATGATCCATCGCGTAACTTGTGAATCTGACCGACTGAAAAACGCAGGCTACTTCGGCGCGCGTTTGGCAAGGATGCGCTGCAGTGTTCGGCGATGCATGTTCAAGCGCCGTGCGGTCTCGGAGACGTTGCGATTGCACAGCTCATACACCCGCTGAATGTGTTCCCAGCGCACACGGTCGGCGGACATCGGATTGTCCGGAGGTGGAGCCTTGGAGTCCGTTGGAGCAAGAAGTGCATCGGTGACGTCATCGGCGTCGGCTGGTTTCGCCAGATAATCGACAGCACCTAGCTTGACGGCACTGACAGCGGTCGCGATGTTGCCATAACCGGTCAACACAATGGCACGTGAATCCGGCCGAGCCCGCGCCAATTCGGCGATGATATCGAGGCCGGTGCCGTCTTCCAATCGCATATCGACCACGGCGAAGGCCGGGGCTTTTTCGCGGATCAGCTCGACGCCTTCGGCGACGGAGTGGCCAAAGCGCACTTCAAACCCCCGCAGCTCCATCGCCCGGACGAGACGCTGCAGAAACGCGCGATCGTCATCGACGATCACGAGCGAGCAGTCGGCCGGCAATTCGTCTTGCTTGAAGGAAAGGTCTTCAGTCGTCACGGGAGCCTCCGGGGTACTTTGGCCCCTGGTTTTTGAACGCGCCGCATAATCTATCGCGCGGAACGCCGGTGCAACCGTTTGTTTCAAGAAACGGCAGCTAGGTTGATGGCCTCGCCCGGATCGTGTGTCGCAACCGAGTTGCAGGAGCAGGTTCACTCCCGGACCCAGCGTTTAAGCGTTGAATACCGGCGCTTTGCGGCGCCCCGGCCAATCGAAGGCATCGGCCGACACTTCGAACGCCGAACGCGCCCACGCAACCTGAACGATCGCGCCGGTGCGCGGCTCAGCCTGATTGGTAAAGTTAACGACGGCGCCGGACCGCTCCAGCAGAGTCTTGGCAATGAAAAAACCGAGCCCTAATCCGGTGTGCGCCGTGTCGCTTTTGTCGTCATTGCTGCGCGTGCTGACGTAGGGCTCACCGATATTGTCCATGACGTCGGGAGCAAAGCCCGGTCCATCGTCGGCAATTGTGACGACGACGCTTTCACTGTTCCAACGGGCGGACAACTGGACTTCGGCGGCAGCGAATCCGACGGCATTTTCAATGATGTTGCCGAGGCCGTAGATGACGCCGGGGCGGCGATGGCCGACGGGTTCGATGCGCCCGGTGTCATCGGCATCGGCAAAGCTGGCGGCGGCCACGATGATGCGCATGCCGCGCAGACGATAGGGCTCGCAGGCCTCATCGAGCAATTCGCGGACCGTGATCGTTGCATGCATCGGGTCTTGCTCGTCGGGCCGGCGCGTCAGCTTCTGGAGAATTTCGCGACAGCGTTTGGCTTGCCCATGCAGCAACTGAAGGTCGTCGCGATAGCGGCTGTCGGCACCGAGTTCGTATTCGAGTTCCTTGGCGACGAGGACGATGGTTGACAGCGGCGTACCGAGTTCATGCGCAGCGGCGGCGGCCAAGCCGTCGAGCGCGTGTAGCCGTTGCTCGCTGGCCAGCACCATATCGGTTGCCGCCAGCGCCGCCGACATTTGCCGCGATTCCTTATTGAGCCGCCACGTGTAGAACGACATGAACACCGTCGTTGCGATCAGCGCGACGAGAACGCCGATTTTGTAATCGCGCTCAAGATCGAAGTGAATTCCGGCGTGCCACGGCAACGGGTGGTAGTTGGTCACCAGAATTGCCGCGACGATGAACACGACCAAGCCGAGCGCTATGGTGTAACGCGGCGGCAGCGTTGCGGCAGAGACCGTCACCGGCGCCACCAGCAGCACGACGAACGGATTTTGGATGCCACCGGTAAAGTAGAGGAGCGCCGACAATTGTAAGATGTCGTAGAGCAGCAACGCAGTTGCGAACGGCGTGCTCAGTCGGTGGCGTGCCGGATAGCGGATCGCCAAAAATACGTTCAACCACGCCGAGAGCGCGATCAGCACCAGACAATTGGCGAGCGGCATCGGAAAGCCGTAGAAGCCGGTGACAACGCCGACGGCCAACAGCTGACCGAGCACCGCAGCCCAGCGCAGCCGCACCGACGTGACCAAACGAAGCTGGCTCTCACGCGCGTTGACAATGCCTTTGACGCCTGCCTGCAGAACACTTTTGTTCGGCAGTGGCAATTTGTTCTGTTCGGCCAGTGATGGCGTCGATGTCGTCAAGGTCTCATGTCCTTAAGCTCGCGATTGGTATGCGACTCGAGCCGCATTCATCCGTCGATGCACGGCGTCGTGACGCGAGGACGCACGTCCTTTGCGCAGCTTGAATGATCTGGCTCGATGGCCCACTACTGCCGCTTAAATACGCAATCCTACGCGGAGACTTCAAGCGCATGAACACCAAACTGTTGTCTTTGGCGCTTGCAGGTCTCGTCACGGGCGCAGCCGTCGCCGCGCTGATGTTTCAGCCACCGTTACAGGTCGGTCAGTCGAGCGAAGAGAAAACATCAGGAAAAGCCCTTGTTGGCGGGCCATTTACACTCACAGATCACACTGGAAAACGGGTCACCGAGAAAGATTTTCTCGGTCGCTACATGCTGGTGTTTTTCGGCTTTACCAATTGCCCGGATATCTGCCCATCAGGTTTGCAGGTCATGTCGGCGGCGCTCGAAAAACTCGGAGCCAAGGCCGATGCCATCACGCCGGTGTTCATTACGATCGATGCCAAACGCGACACGCCGGAAAAGCTTGCAGCCTACGTCCGGAGTTTTCACCCGCGCCTCGTCGGCCTCACCGGCAGCGAAGACGAGATCGCAGCAGTGATCAAAACCTACCGCGTCTATGCACAAAAAATCACTGATGATAAAACGCCTGACCAGTACAGCTATGACCATGCCGCGCTTTTCTATTTGATGGGCAAAGACGGACAATTCGTTGCGCCGGTGCCGCATTCAACCAACGTCGTTGAGGTCGCCGATGCCCTCGAAAAAGCGATCCGCTGACTGAGCGGCTGCGACCGCGACGCCACACTTATCCGGCGCTCACGCTCTTGCATGCGTTGCCACTGGAGCAACTCAGCGAACATTGCTACGTCAACGATTATCGTGATCATGTGTGGAATTGCGTTTCGACGTGCTATCAGTCAGCGTGCAACGGTCGCGTGACACACCACGCCGAGGGGTCTAACACACATGCGCAAGACGCGAGCGTCAGCGAACCTGCCATCGTCGACAGCACGACCGGCACTTGGTACGCCGCGAAAAAAAACAGGCGCTTCGCATAGCAAAGCCTCCAGCCTTGAAGACATCGGCGCCAAGCTCGAGGTGCGGCGTCATCCCGGCGCCCGTCGTCTCACACTTCGGATCAGCCGCACGCGGCGTGCCGTCGTAGTCACCATCCCGGTTCAATGCGATCTCGACGAGGCCGGTTCGTTTCTCAACAGGCATATCGATTGGGTGCGCGAGCGGCTCGATAGCCTGCCATGCTCGGTGCCGTTCAAGAACGGCACGATGATGCCGCTGCGCGGCGAGCCGCATCGAGTCGTGTTCACGAAAGCGGTCAAGACGCGTCTGGTCATGTTGGCACAGAAGAGCGGCGTATCTCGAACCGGGTTGCCAACAGACATCAACGGCCAATGGCCCGAGATTCACGTGCCGGGAAACTGCGCGCAGGGATCGCGGCGGTTACGCGATTGGCTGTTCGAGGAAGCCCGGCGCGATCTCGACAAAGTGTCGCCCTCCATGCCCGCCGCCTCGGGTTGAAAGCCAAACGCATCGCCGTGCGTGATCAGACAAGCCGCTGGGGCTCATGCTCGACGACGGGCGTGCTGTCATTCTCATGGCGCCTTGTGCTGGCGCCGCACTATGTCCTCGACTACGTCGCGGCGCACGAAGTGGCACACTTGGCAGAGATGAACCACGGTCCGGGATTTTGGGCACTGGTGAAGCGCACGTGCCCCGAATTCCAATGCGCCAAAACATGGCTGCAAGTTTACGGTCCGGATCTGCATCGCTATGGCGCGGCGCACGTGACGCCATAGCGATCTCAACAACGGCTGCTCGCGCGCGAGGCGCGCGCTACCACCATCGGCCAAACGACAAAAATCCTGATTGCCGATCGGGTGGCGCGATGCGGGCGCTCGACGTGTCGCTGTCGCCGCTCAAAACCCGTTCGATAAATTCCGGATCAATGGGTTCGGCCGGATGCGTGTCCGGCGACGAGACATTGGCCATCCGGCTGCGCGGCGATACGGCAGTCGCTTGAGCGGGCCGCGCCGGTCTCGGCGACAGCCATGGCAAGTGTTCGGGGGAGCTATCGGCCCATCTCGCCCGCACGACCAAACGGCGCATCTGACCATCACTCGTCGTGATCGTTTGCCCCGGTTCGCTGCTCGTACCCGGAAGATTGAGCGGCGCTTTATCCTGGTGCGCAAACTCCATCACGTCGTGCCAGATCTCGGCTGGCAAGCCGCCGCCGACAGCTTGCTTCATCGGCTTGCCGTTGTCGTTGCCGATCCATACGCCGGCCGCGAGGTGGCTCGTATAGCCGACGAACCAGGCGTCGCGAAAATCCTGCGTCGTGCCGGTCTTGCCGGCGACCGGATGGGCGGCAAGGGCCGCGCGCCGTCCCGTGCCCGACACGACGGCCTCGTTCAGCATATCGTTCATGGCGCCAACGTGATCGGTCGATACGATAACGGCCGGTGGCTGCGCCGTGCGCGCGAACAGCACGCGCCCCGAACCCAAACGAACGCGTGTGATCATGTGCGGTTCAATCGCGGCTCCGCCGCTGGCGAACACGTCATAGGCGCCGGTCAACTCCAGCAAATTGACTTCGGACGTGCCGAGCGCAATCGAGGGTTCTTCACGCAAATCGGCGCGAATGCCAAGGCGATGCGCTACGGCGATGGTGCGTCTGACGCCGGTATCGTGATTGAGCCGGGCGGCAACGGTATTGATCGATTGCGCCAGTGCTCGCCGTAGCGTCACCTCGCCGACGTAAGCACCGTTATCGTTGCGTGGCGTCCATCCCTCGATCGTCAGCGGCAAATCGTAGGTGATACTGTCCGGCTTCATGCCGGCTTCGATGCTAGCGAGATAGACGAACGGCTTGAACGACGATCCTGGCTGGCGATGCGCTTTGATGGCGCGATTGAATTGGCTTTCGCCGTAGGCCCGGCCGCCGACCATGGCGCGGATGCCGCCATCGATATCGAGCACGACGAGCGCCGCTTGGCTTGCATCCAGATTTTTCCCCTGACGCGCGAGGCCGCTCGCGACGATCTCATTGCTGCGCCGCTGCAAGGCCGCGTCCAGCGTCGTCTCGACAATGACTTCGGTATCGCCGTCTGACACCAACGGCGGCAGCTGCTCGAGAATGTAGTCGACGGCATAGTCGGCACCGTCGGCGCCGCGCGTGTCGATGGGGGTATGGAAGACAATTCTCGCGGCCAACGCCTGGACACGATCAGCGTCGGTGATGAATCCCGCCTCAACCATTTTATCGAGAACGACGCGGCCGCGCGCACGCGCCAGTCCCGGACTGGAATTCGGCGAATATTTAGAGGGGGCCTTCAACAGGCCTGCGATCAATGCCGCCTCGCCCAGGCTCAATTCGCGGGCCGACTTATCGAAATAGCGCCGGCTAGCCGCTTCAATACCGTAGGCGCCGCCGCCGAAGTACACCCGGTTGAGATAGAGTTCGAGAATTTCAGATTTCGACAATCGCAATTCGAGCCACAGCGCCAGACCGAGCTCTTCGATCTTGCGCGACATGGTTCGCTCGGAACTGAGAAACAAATTCTTGGCGAGCTGCTGCGTCAGCGTCGACCCGCCTTGCGCGAAGCGGCCAGCTCGGAGGTTGGTGAAGATCGCACGTACCAAGCCGACCGGATCGAGCCCGTAGTGGTCGAAGAAGCGGCGATCTTCCGTCGCAACGACTGCGGCCTGCACGTGACGCGGCAGAAAATCCATCGGCAGGTAGTCGTGCGCGGCGCCGCGTGCTGCCAGAACCGATCCGTCTCGCGCCAAAATTCGCACGACCGGCGCATGTTCCTTTTTGCGGATGGCCAACGGATTTGGATAAATGACGGTGTAGTAGACCATCATGGCGCCAAGCGTTGCAGCCGCCACGGCGGACACCAGCACCGGCAAGATGATCAGCACGCGCATTTTGAGAGGCATGCGGGCAAAAAATCGCGGCATACCTGAGCCCGATTGTGCCAAGGCGTCATGAGCGATATCGTCATGCGGCGCGCTGGCAAACGTCGTCAGCGAGGCAAAAGGGCCGGGCAATTTCGGCGGCTCACGATATAGCCGCGAGGTTTCTGCCAGCCGGCGGCGCAAGTGCTTAAACCAAGCCATCGACCGCTGTTCGCCTCGCCTACCGAACCGAGGAGCGTCGCGACCACCGCGAAGCTCCGCCGTCAGACGACGGCCTATCGGACTCACAATAGCGTCGAGTGCCTAAGGCCCGGTTAAGTGATGATCCGTTGTGGGGCTGCCAAAGATTGAGGCACGACACCTCGTCGGTGTTGTAGCAGCGCAGCCGCACGACGTGCTGATCGATCGTCCAGCGCTTCTGGCGTCGTAGGCTGAATGATTTTCGAACTTGGTCGACGGCACGAGTGGTGTCCATAATGGTGGCATGGCGCGTCAATCGTGGCGCTCAACCGAGGGCACCAGTGGCAGCGATCAACGATCTTGGCGCGTACAAAGACGCGCTTTTGGTTTTAGGCACGGCCGGTGTCGTCGTGCCGCTGATGCATCGCTGGCGCGTTAGTCCGGTGCTTGGCTTTTTGTTGGCAGGCGCGCTGCTCAGCCCGCATGGCCTTGGCGCGCTGTCGTCAGTCATCCCGGCGATCGACTGGATCACGGTGACAAGCCCCGATCGAGTGGCAACGCTGGCGGAGCTGGGCGTCGTCTTTTTGCTGTTCTTGATCGGCCTCGAATTGTCGTTCGAGCGACTGCTGACCATGCGCCGGATGGTTTTCGGCCTCGGCACGCTGCAAGTCTTGATCTGCGGCGCCATCGTGGGCGTGCTCGCGCTCGCCCTCGGCGAGCCCCCGATCGCCGCTCTGGTCATCGGCGCTGCCCTTTCGTTATCGTCGACAGCGATCGTCATCGAGGTGCTCGCTGGCCAAAAACGACTGGCGTCTGCGACGGGGCGCACCAGTTTTTCGATTTTGCTGTTTCAAGATTTGGCGGTGGTGCCCATTCTATTTCTGATCGGCGTGCTCGATCCGCAGGCGCAATCGTCGGTCGGCGGCGGGATCGTCAAAGCGCTGGCGCAAGCCGCAGCCGCGCTCGTGCTGATCGTCACGGTCGGCCGTTATCTGCTGCAGCCGCTGTTCCGCGTCGTAGCGCAGACCGGTAGCCAGGATATGTTCATCGCCACAACGCTATTCGTGGCCGTTGGAACGAGTTTCTCGACCGCACTCGCTGGCTTATCTATGCCGCTCGGTGCCTTCGTCGCCGGCTTGCTGTTGGCTGAAACGGAATATCGCCGCGCCATCGAGGCCATCATCGAACCGATTAAGTCGCTTCTGCTCGGCGTGTTTTTCTTTTCAGTCGGCCTCAGCCTGGACATCGGCGTCGTGCTCGCCAATCCCGGGACGATTGCTGCATTCGCGCTGCCCCATCTCGTCTTGCAGGCTGGCGTCATTTACGCCTTGGCGCGAATGTTCGGCGTTGCGCACGCGCCCGCATTGGAAACGGCGGCACTGCTGGCACCGGGCGGCGAATTTGCTTTCGTTGTGTTGACCCTCGCCGTCTCGTCGGGCCTCGTCAATGGCGAGACGACGAAGATCTTGCTTGCATCCGTGGCGCTATCGATGGCGCTCATTCCAGCGCTCGGCAAGCTGGCGCGTCTGGCAACGGCGCGCTTTGCCAAACCAGCGATCGTCGACCCGGAATTGGCGGCACTGCCTGAGCTGGAGAAAGCGGCATCCGCACTTGTCGTGGGCTATGGCCGCGTAGGCGAATTGATTTGCGGCATGCTGGAGACCCACGGGGTGTCCTACATCGCTGTCGATCGCGAGCCGCGCCTGGTTGGCTCAGCCCGGCGTGAAGGCAAGCCCGTTTACTTCGGCGATGTGCGCCAGATCGAGTTTCTCAATCGCTGCGGGCTCGATACGGCAAAGGCTGCGATCATCACCATTCACACACGCTCCGAGATTGATCAGATCGTCACGACTTTGCGCCAAGCCTACCCCAAGCTTCTCATCGTCGCGCGCGCCAAGGACGCGACACACGCCAGCCACCTCTATGCTCTTGGCGTCAACGATGCCGTGCCGGAAACCATCGAGGCGAGCCTGCAGTTATCCGAGGCAGCGCTGGTGGGCCTTGGCGTACCGACAGGCCTCGTCATCGCATCCGTGCATCAAAAGCGCGACGATTTCCGTGCCGAGCTGCAAGGTGCTGCAAAAAAAGCTGGCACGCAAACCCGCGCGTTTCCGAAGCGCAAGTCTTGAACAGACAACTGCGCAACGTCGCGCGGTCTTGAATCCTGCGCCGCATTTCTTAAATGCTCATCGCGCCGCGAATGGTCGATGTCCATGTGGAGATCCTGTTGCCCCCTTCAATGTTCCAGTCCAAAATTTATACGAATTCAGGACGTTCTGGCGGACGTGCTGGCAGAGCTGCGCCGCAGCCACAGCGCCGAGCGACGCCGCTCGGTCGCGACACCGATGTGCAGGAAACGCTCGTGCGGCTCGATGCTTTGGCGCGCGTGATGGACAGCGCCATCAAAATTCCCGGCACCAACGTCGTCATGGGCTTCGATGCGCTGCTGGGCTTACTGCCCGTTGTCGGTGATGCCATCTCGGGCGTGATTTCTTCGTACGTCATTTGGGAAGCACGCCGGCTCGGCGTGTCGCGTCTCGTCATGGCGCGCATGGTGGGCAATACGGCGATCGACACGATCGTCGGCAGCGTGCCGTTTGTTGGCGATTTATTTGACGTGGCTTACAAGTCGAACACCAAGAACGTCGCGCTGCTGAAGCGGCACCTCGAAAAGCACGGCTCCAGCCGTGCCCGTACCATCGACGTGAGCTATAGCGTCGAGGGATAAACGGACGCCCGCACAGACTCACACATCGAGGTTCGAGACGTTCAGCGCGTTGTCTTGGATGAACTCGCGGCGCGGCTCGACGACGTCGCCCATCAGCTTGGAAAAAATCTCGTCGGCTTCGGCGATGTCACCCACCTTGACCTGCAGTAGCGTGCGAACGGTGGGATCAAGCGTCGTTTCCCAGAGCTGCTCGGGGTTCATCTCGCCGAGGCCCTTGTAGCGCTGCAGATCGACGCCTTTGCGGCCCGTGTCATAGACGGCATCAAGCAGCGTGCGCGGACCGGTGATGAGATCGGTCTTATCCTTGCGGCGAAGCTTCGAGGTTTTCTCGTAAACTTCGTGCAGGTGCGGATGGCGTTCGTTGATGCGCCGGGCGTCAAGCGAGCCAAGCAGCGCTCGATCGACGTGATGGACTTCGAGAACGCCGCGAATTTCGCGCTTAAAAGTGAAGCCGTCGTTGCCGAAGGCGCCGGACCAGCCCGCTTCCATCTCTTCGGCGATCCCGTCCAGGCGTGACGCGATCGCGGCCGCCGCCGCGTTGGCCTCGACGGCCGATTGCAACAACGCTGGATCGAAAATTCCGCCGATCGCACCTTGCTCAACGACCGAGCGATTGTAGCGCGAGTGTAGCCCGTTGATCCCGCTAGTGATCTGGCGAGCCTGATCGACGATGTCGCGCAAATCACGCCCCGCGCGTTCAGCCCCATCGCCGGTGATCAGCACCGCATCTTGGAGACCTTGATCGATCAGATAATCTTCCAGCGCGCGTTGATCCTTGAGGTACGAATGCGACTTGCCTCGTGCCACTTTATAGAGCGGCGGCTGGGCGATGTAGACGTGGCCTTTTTCGACGAGTTCCGGCATCTGCCGATAGAAGAACGTCAGCAGCAGCGTGCGAATGTGGGCGCCGTCCACGTCGGCGTCGGTCATGATGATGACCTTGTGATAGCGAAGTTTATCGACCTTGAATTCATCGCGCCCGATGCCGGTGCCGAGCGCGGCGATGATGTTGGTGACTTGTTCCGACGCCAGCATGCGATCGGTCCGTGCCCGCTCGACGTTGAGAATTTTGCCGCGGATCGGCAGCACGGCCTGGAACTCGCGTTTGCGCCCCTGCTTCGCCGACCCACCAGCCGAGTCGCCTTCGACGATAAACAGCTCAGTCTTAGAGGCGTCACGATCCTGACATTCGGCAAGCCCGCCCGGCAGCCGCAGGCCGTCAAGCGCACCTTTGCGCCGCGTCAGATCGCGGGCTTTGCGGGCCGCTTCACGCGCCAGCGCCGCTTCGATGATCTTGCCGACGATGGCTTTGGCTTCTTTCGGATGCTCCTCGAACCAGGCGCCGAGCTGATCGCCGACAGAATTTTCAACCACCGGCTTCACTTCCGACGAGACCAGTTTGTCTTTCGTCTGCGACGAAAATTTCGGATCCGGTACTTTGACGGAAAGCACGCAGGTCAAACCTTCGCGCGCGTCATCGCCCGAAAGCGCAACTTTTTCCTTTTTCGTCAGCCCACTTTCGTCGGCGTATTTGTTGACGATGCGGGTCAGCGCGCCGCGAAAGCCGGCGAGATGCGTGCCACCATCGCGCTGCGGAATGTTGTTGGTGAAGCAAAGCACCGTCTCGTGATAGCTGTCGTTCCACCACAGCGCGACCTCGACGCCAATGCCGTCCTTCTCGGC
>JAIEPV010000029.1 GCA_019748215.1 Hyphomicrobium sp. | reverse complement strand
CGCATTCACCTCGCCGGCACTTATGCCGATGTCGACGACATGCTCGGCCGCATCCAGAATGACCTCTTCGATCTCGGTGCCGACTTGTGTGTGCCGGATCGCGGTGAGAAACTTCCCTATGAACCACTCCGCATGGCGGCCTCACAGGTCAAACGGCTTGAAAATGAAATCGATCAGATGAACGCGGTGCTTCAACCGCTGAAGTCGTTCATTCTGCCTGGTGGATCGCCGGCAGCGGCGGCTCTGCATGTTGCCCGGACAGTTTGCCGGCGGGCCGAACGCATCATGGTTGAATTGGCCGCATTGCCGAACGAGCCCGTCAGCTCAGCGGCCCTGAAGTACGTCAATCGGCTTTCGGATTTCCTGTTTGTTGCCGGCCGCTTCGTCAACGATCATGGCAAAGCCGACGTGCTGTGGGTGCCGGGAAAAAACCGTTAGGTTTCGATCATCGTCGAGTGGCAAACGTCGACAGTCAAAAGGACGGCAATCGTGTTCGTTCCCATCGGCGATGACAACCCACTGAAATCCATTCGCTTCCAATACGTGACTGTGGCGCTCATCATTGTCAATGCGCTGGTTTTTCTGCTGCAAAGCACCTCCGGGTCCAGCGATGACCTATCGGCTGCGTTCGCGGTCGTGCCACGCGAACTTTTTCAAGCCGGTATTTTCAGCGCTGGTGACGCATCAATCGCGGTCGGCGGGCTGCATTTAACAGAGCCGATGACGCTGGTGACGTACATGTTCCTACATGGCGATCCGATGCACCTGATCGGCAACATGCTGTTCCTGTGGGTGTTCGGCGACAATGTCGAAGATGCGCTGGGCCATGGCCGCTATCTCCTGTTTTACCTCGCCTGTGGTGTTGCCGCCGGACTGCTGCACGCGGTCGTTATCCCAGACAGCAGCGACGCATTGATCGGTGCCAGCGGCGCTGTTTCAGGTGTGATTGCCGCCTACCTGATGCTGCACCCCAGGGTCGGCGTTTGGGTGCTGGCCTTTAAGATCATCCCTCTCAAAATCACCGCTGCCTTCGTCCTTGGCCTGTGGATCCTCACACAGGTCATCATGGTGGCACTTCCGCAGGTGGGCCCGACGGCCTGGTGGGCCCACATCGGTGGCCTTTGCGCCGGGGCTGCTCTGGTGATCGTCATGCGCCGGCGCGGTGTCCCACTGTTCGCGGAATAAATTTCCGGCGCCGCCGACCGCCGTTGCCACGCCATCGAGGTTAAAAAGCCAGCCTCGGGCGCGACGCCGTGCGGCAATTGACTAAAGTTGAGCCCACCCGTAGCTTCCCTTTCGCAGCTGCGAAGGCCGGGGGCTACGCCACTCGATTGATCGTCCAGAACGGGCGTGTCGATCTTCGCGTCGTCCCGTCCGGCCATATCCGTCATGGCGCGCCCGTCAACGCGGCGCAGCGCTTCGAGAAAAACCAATGGGAGCGCCAGGACACTGGCGAAAGGCATGAAGATTGTTGTGCCGGTGAAACGGGTCGTCGATTACAACGTCAAAATTCGAGTTAAACCGGATGGCTCTGGGATCGACCTCGCGAACGTCAAAATGTCGATGAATCCGTTCGACGAGATTGCCGTCGAAGAAGCCGTCCGGCTGAAAGAAAAAGGTATTGCGACCGAGATCGTCATCGTTTCGATCGGCTCGGCGAAATCGCAAGAGACCATTCGTACGGCTTTAGCGATCGGAGCCGACCGCGGCATCCTGGTTGAGACGGCCGATGGCGCGGCCGTCGAACCACTCGCCGTTGCCAAACTTTTGAAGGCCATTGTCGAGCTTGAAAAACCCGACGTCGTGATCCTCGGAAAACAAGCCATCGACGATGATTGCAATCAGACGGGTCAAATGCTGGCAAGTCTGCTCGGGTGGCCGCAGGGCACATTCGCGTCGAAGATCGAAATTGCCGATGGCGCTGTGCTCGTCACACGCGAAGTCGATGGCGGGCTCGAGACGTTGAAGCTTAAGCTTCCGGCCGTCGTCAGCACGGATTTGCGCTTGAACGAGCCGCGCTATCCGTCACTGCCCAACATCATGAAGGCCAAAAAGAAGCCGCTTGATGTCAAGAAACCCGAGGATTTTGGTGTCGATATGACACCACGCTTGAAGGTCATCAAAACAGCGGAGCCGGCGACCCGTAAGGCTGGCGTCAAAGTCGGCAGCGTTGCTGAGCTGGTGAAAAAACTCAAAACCGAAGCCGGGGTCATTTAATGTCAACGCTCATTTTGGCCGAGCATAGCAACGACAAACTTTCGCAGGCGACCGCCAAAGCGCTGTCGGCGGCGCTCGCGCTGGGCGGCGACATTCACATTCTGGTCGCAGGCTCGAATTGCAAACCGGCGGCTGACGCCGCAGCCAAGCTTGCAGGCGTCGCAAAAGTTCTGGTGGCGGACGCACCGCACTTGGCGAACGGTTTGGCCGAAGAAGTCGCAGTTGTCGTCTTGTCGCTCGCCGCAAATTACGCGGCCATCGTCGCTCCGGCGACGGCGTCGGGCAAGAACGTGCTGCCGCGCGTTGCAGCCCAACTCGACGTGATGCAGATCTCCGACATTACCAAAGTCATTACGCCCGATACATTTGAGCGGCCGATTTATGCCGGAAATGCCGTGCAGACAGTTCAATCGCCGGAAGCGACGAAAGTCATCACGGTGCGCATCGCGGCATTTGCTGTTGCGCCGGACGGTGGATCGGCAACCATTGAAAATATCACTTTGCCGCCGGCCATTGGCGCATCAAACTTCGAGCATGCCGAACTGACGAAATCCGATCGCCCCGAATTGGCCGCTGCCAAGATCATCATTTCGGGTGGGCGGGGCATGGCGAATGGAGAAAATTTTGCCAAATACATCGAGCCGATCGCTGACAGCCTCGGCGCGGCGATGGGCGCCTCGCGCGCCGCTGTCGACGCAGGATATGTGCCAAATGATTGGCAAGTCGGCCAGACCGGCAAGGTGGTTGCACCCGATCTCTATATTGCCGTTGGAATCTCAGGCGCCATCCAGCATTTGGCTGGCATGAAGGATTCAAAAATTATTGTGGCGATCAACAAAGATAGCGAAGCGCCAATCTTTCAAGTGGCGGATTACGGGCTCGTCGCCGACCTTTTCCAAGCCCTTCCGGAGCTCGACGCCGAACTCAAAAAATCGGCACCTTGAGATATGGTGACGAACCATCGATTTGACGTTGCGACGGCGTGAAGGACCAATGTGAATGCCGCAGACTTCCAAGCTCATCGACAAAACCAAGTCAGCGTCGATGGCGGCGCGATCGATCAGCAGGGTTGGCATCGTTGGCGCCGGTCAGATGGGCAGTGGCATTGCGCACGTCGTGGCGCTGTCGGGCTATACCGTTGAGCTGAACGATCTCAAGCGCGAGTCGTTCGATAAGGGCCTCGACGCGATCAGACAGAACATGGCGCGACAGGTCGTCAAGGGACTGTATAGCGAATCTGATAAAGACACGGCGCTGTCGCGCATTTCGTATGCCGAAACGTATGCGGACTTCAGGGATTGCGATCTGGTCATCGAAGCCGCGACGGAAAACGAAGATCTCAAGCACAAAATTTTCGCCGGGCTGGCCGCGCACTTGAAGCCCACCGCTCTGCTGGCATCCAATACATCATCGATCTCAATTACCCGACTTGCGGCGGCGACGGATCGGCCGGAAGACTTCATTGGCATGCACTTCATGAACCCGGTGCCGAAGATGGACCTGGTCGAACTGATCCGCGGTATCGCCACCGAAGACGAGACGTTCGCGACAGCGCGCAACTTCATTGAAAGCCTCGGCAAGACGATCGCGGTCTCGGAGGATTTTCCGGCCTTCATCGTCAATCGCATTCTGCTTCCGATGATCAACGAGGCGGTCTACACGCTTTATGAAGGCGTCGGCACCGTCGACGCCATCGATAAGGCCATGAAGCTTGGCGCCAATCATCCGATGGGTCCGCTTGAGCTGGCGGACTTCATCGGTCTCGATACCTGCCTCAGCGTGATGCAGGTTTTGTACGAAGGCCTCTCTGACACGAAGTATCGTCCGTGTCCGCTGCTCGTGAAGTATGTCGATGCCGGTTGGCTGGGGCGTAAAACTCGGCGGGGCTTTTACGATTATCGTGGCGATAAACCTGTCCCGACGCGCTAACGCAGATACTCGATTGCCTAGAGAACATCGGCAATCGTCGAGATCAGTGATTGCGCGCCGTCGGTCGACAGCACTGCGATGGCGGCCAGTAACGCCGACACGTCGATTGCGAGAATAACCAGCGCAACGGGGACCACGAACCGCCAACGCAAGCGCCAGAACGCCCTGTTGAGAACAATCGCCAGAATGACAGGTGCGGCCATCACCACGACGTTGACCAGCGCGATGAGCGCCGGATCCTGCACAATCGCCAGCGCCGTCTCTTCGGGCAACGCTTGGCGGATCGCAATAATCGATCCCACGCGAATAGATTGCATGGCGACGGATAGCAGCAAGGCGAGGCCGGCGCCGATCATCGAGAATTTGAAATAGCTGCGTGGCGTGCGCTGCACGGTCGCGCCGAGGCGATAGAGATAAAAGCTGAGCGGAATGGAGATCAACAGTTCGAGGTATTGCAGAATTGTCAGCGCTAGAACGGTGGCTTTTCCGCCGGTGTCCGCAATCGCGTCACCGGTGTACCAAGTGACCACACGAGGCACGCCAACCAGCCCGAACGCCAGCCAGACGCCAAAGCACGCGCTGAAGAATTTGACGTGGTCACGGTATGTCGGGTCGTCCGCCAGTTTGAGGGTTTCGCTCACGGGGTGGCGGATCAAAATCAGTAATATCGCGAAAAATCCCTGGGCATCAGCACTGTTCGAGACATCTTTCGCCACGGCTTTCCAACCGTCCCGATCATTCGTATCGTTTGACATCGCGATCCCCCGACCTCGTCTCCGGCCCTCTTTCTCTAACTGGTTTTACCGCACTGCCGCCACGTGTCGGCGCTGAGGTCGGGCCGGCTTTCAACAATAGAACGGCGATCAATCATGTCTGGCGACAAAATTGCGTTCATAACAGGCGCCGGCTCCGGAATTGGCCGCGCGGTTGCGGTCAAGCTGCAAACCGCAGGATATCATGTCGTGCTCGCCGGACGTCGCGTGGCGGAGCTGCAAAAAACCGCCGAGATGGCGGAAACCGGGCTTGGCGAATTTCTTGTGTGCCCAACGAATGTCGCTGATGAAGCATCGGTGACGTCGGCATTTGCCGCGACGCGCGACAGGTTCGGCCGGCTCGATGTGCTTTTCAACAATGCAGGGACCTTCGCGCAGGGCACGCCGATCGAAGACCTGACCGTCGAAGACTGGAGGCGCGTCGTCGACGTCAATCTCACGGGATCGTTTCTATGCGCCCAAGCGGCGATCCGCATCATGAAGGCGCAAACGCCGAAAGGCGGACGCATCATCAACAACGGTTCCATTTCCGCGCACGCTCCACGGCCGCTCGCCGCGCCCTACACTGCGACTAAGCACGCACTTACGGGGTTGACGAAGTCCATCTCACTCGATGGACGTGCTCACAACATTGCATGTTCGCAAATTGACGTTGGCAATGCAGCAACGGATTTCACCGCAAAGATGGAGACTGGTATCGCGCAAGCGGACGGCTCTGTGAAAATAGAGCCGCGGTTCGATGTATCGCATGTGGCTGACGCGGTTCTCTACATCGCTAATTTGCCGCTCGATGCCAACGTGCCGTTCATGACGCTCACGGCGACGGCGATGCCGTATATTGGTCGAGGATAAAGAAATCCGGTCAGGCCCATTGGCGAAGCCTCTGGGTCTGACCGGGCCAATGTCTCTTGCCAGCTCACGGGTGGGGGGGGACGGAAAAGAACGGACAAGAGACCAGGGCTCGAGCGCCGCTTGTCGAACACGACGACGACTGGTGTCGCCGTGTTCGAGAGGACGTCTGGCTTACGATTTAGTTCGCCAGCAGCACCGTATCGATGACGTGGATCACGCCGTTCGACTGATTGACGTCAGCGATCGTAATTTTTGCCTTGTCGCCTTTGGCATCGACAACAACCCAACCACCGCCGCTTTCCATCAGCGTGATCGTGCCGCCGGCAACGGTCTTCAACTCGACTTTGCCGCCGTTGGCTTTTGCTTGGGCTTCAAGGTCAGCGGCTGAAAGTTTTCCGGCAACCACGTGATAGGTCAGCACGCCTGCAAGCTTTTCCTTGTTTTCTGGCTTCAGGAGCGTGGCGACCGTTCCTTCCGG
This sequence comes from Hyphomicrobium sp., assembly GCA_019748215.1. GTDB lineage: Bacteria > Pseudomonadota > Alphaproteobacteria > Rhizobiales > Hyphomicrobiaceae > Hyphomicrobium_B. The sequence continues at coordinate 5,063 of JAIEPV010000029.1, read as the reverse complement.
AAGCTTGTCGAATGCGCCGTTGACTGGGGCAAAAACCGTGAACGGACCCTTGCTCGACAACGTATCCACAAGGCCAGCCGCCTTGACCGCCGCGACAAGCGTCGTGTGGTCCTTCGAGTTGACGGCATTTTCAACGATGTTCTTCGATGGGTACATCGCCGCGCCGCCAACGGTCACGGTGACTTCCTTTTTCTCGGCCATCGTTGGGGTTGCAATAGCGACGAACGACAAAGCAGCGACCAGCGACGAGGCGCCGAGCAATGCGCTGCGAATGGATTTCGACATGGGAGTAACTCCGGGGTTGTTTCCTGCCCTCCTTTGTGGAGTGCAGTGGCAGTAACGATCCGGACGCAGTGCAGTTTCAAAATTTATGTTGTGTTATTTTTGCGGCAAGCGTGATCCGTCTTTTTTTTGCCATGCCGTAAAACGTAGCGCGCAAAATGCTCGCATAGAAATGATGGTGATTTGCATCGGTCATTCACCCGTCGCAATCAGTTTGCCAGCAAACACCACTGGACCCGTTGGTCCACCAGTGGTTGACCCACCTTCGGGCTCCAGGCTGACGGCGTAGGTTGCTTCTTCGATAATGTTTGGCTGATACGCTGCAAGTGTCGGCTTACGCATGACCGTCGGATCGTCGATGACGCCGAGCGATTTCGGCCCACCGAGCTTGTCGTGAACGATCCAAAGTTCAAAGCTTTTCCCAGCCTCATGCTGCGCCGCTACAGGGCGAACTGTCATCAATCGCTGGTCGATGTTGACGGTGACGAGAAACGCCGGTGACTGGGCATCCTTTTGCAGCACCGCGACTAAGTTCTTTGTCGGCGGCTTGGGCGTCAACTCGCGCACCCCGATGAAGCCGACCAGCGCGGCGGCGACCAGTGACGAAGCCAACGTGGCAGTCCGCCAAAAACGCACACCGCGCGTGAGCGCAACGACGTCCGCTGTCCGAGGCGCGACGCCAATCGCGTTGGTCATCGACGTTGGCGACAACTGGGCATGAATTCGAGCGAGGATCGCAGGCGGAGGTTCGACGGCAGGCACGGCATTGATCAGCGGTGCGAGCCGGCGTTCCCAATTTGCAATAGCGGCATCCAGCTGCGGTTCGCGCAGGCGTCGAGCCGACACGGCGGTACGCTCAGCCACGTCAAGCGTGCCAAGAACGTATTCGCCCGCGAGGCCATCAATGTCGTCGCGCTCTGTCATCCGCCAAGACAACCTTTGAGTTGCGCCAGGGCGCGTCGCAGCCACGTTTTCACTGTGTTGACCGGCTGGTTATATTTCTCGGCAAGTTCATCACGGCTAAATCCTTCGCAATAGGCGAGGACGACCATATCGCGCCGATCTGGCTCGAGCTGCGATAGACAATCATGCAGCCGCCGCCCGTCTTCGCTCCGAAGAACGTTTGCCAGCGCCGTTTCAGTGTCGGACGGCAGGTCGAGGAGCTCGGGATGATCCTCAATCGAGACGGGGCGCTTGCGACGCAGTTCGTCGAGGGCTCGATTGCGGGCGATCGCCGCCATCCACGAAATTGGCGACGCAACCCGCGGGTCGAAATCGCCCGCTCGATCCCAGATCTTCACGTAAACCTCTTGCAGCACCTCGTCGGCGATGTCCCGTCGAATCAAGATACGCAGGATGATTCCATAGAGTTTCGCGGCCGTAGCACGATAAACGTCGTCGAACGCCGCGCGATCTTTGCGTGCGACGCCCTGAAGAAGGTGAACGAGGGTCTGCGGAGTGCTCATTGGCGCGGGTGGGGTCTGTGCTGTGATGAGTAGCCTAAATTTCGCAAATTGCTATACAGCCTGCGCGGCGCGCCGCCTAGCCCGACACATGAAGGGCACCTCAAGACGCGGCTGGCAGCGTCGCCCAGGCCAGCCAGAGCGCGATGCCGACAACCGAGAGGGCGAGCGCAGCGCGGACGCGCTGGATGTCGCCGCGATCAGATAGCCAGGGACGCGCCTGCGCTGCCGCAGCGACAATGCCGAGATGTACCGCCGTGGCGACAGCGACATACGTTAAACTCAATGCCAGCGTTTGTGGAAGGATTGGCCGGTTCGGATCAATGAAGGGTGGCAGCACTGCGACGTAAAAGATCGCCGCCTTCGGATTTAGTAAATTGGTGATGAGGCCACGCTGAAAATACGTGCGAAGCGATTGCGCCTCGGCCAATCCTTTGCCGCCGTCAGGCTCACCGCGCCAAAGCTCAAACGCGAGCCACAACAGATATGCGACGCCCGTCCAGCGCAGTGCCTGGTAAAGCTGTGGAGATTGCGCAATCAAAGTCGCTAGTCCGAGCGCCGACAACAGTCCGACGATCAGCAAGCCGGTTGCAACTCCGGCGACAGCCGTAAATCCCGCCTTCCGGCCTTCAGAAAGGCTGAGGACCGCGAGATACGTCATATTCGGCCCAGGTGTCAGCTCAATGATGAGCGCGGTCCAAAGAAATGCCAGAGGAACACTGCCCGATGGTAGGTCCAATTCTGCCCATTCCATCTGGCACTCCTCGCATTAGCCGGGTTTGACGACGCAAGCCGTGATGAAGCCGGTCAGATCGTCGGTCATGTGATGGATGTGTCGCGGCAATTCTTGCCAATCGCGCATTTTCAGTTGCACGGGGTGGTCGACATAGTCGGAATGGATCAGCACGGTTGTCATCCCGAGCGCTTCGGGCGCTTCGAGGTTGTGGGGCATATCCTCGAACATGGCAGATGAGACGGCTGACACATCGTGCCGGCTGATCATCCGATCAAAGGCCTTTCGGTCGGGCTTTGGTACGTAGTCCGTCGCGGCGATATCGCAGATATCATCAAAGAGGTGCAACACGCCGATTTTTGCGGCGACGTTCTCGGCATGACGGCGCGAACCATTGGTAAAGATCAAGCGCCGGCCGGCGAGCGCTGCGATGGCCGTCGCGAGGTCCGGCGACGGCTGCAGCACACTGAGGTCGATGTCGTGCACGTAGTCGAGGAATGGCTCCGGGCGCAACTTGTGCACCTGCATCAGGCCGGCAAGTGTCGTCCCAAACTGTCGATAATAGGATTTCTGCAAGTGGCGAGCGTGCGCATACGGAACGCCAATCGTCTTGGCGATGAATTCGCCCATCCGGTGATCAACTTGCGCGAACAGGTTGCAAGACGCTGGATAGAGCGTGTTGTCGAGATCGAATATCCAAGTATCGACGTGGTCAAACGCGCGACCGGTTGGATTGCGCCAATGACCGCTGGAAAAGCCGTTGGCGCGCTGCGCGGAGCCTAACGTCACGATTTTGGTTTTTTGCGTTCGGCGCGGCGGACAAGCGTGCCAACCCCGTGCTCGGTGAAGAGTTCGAGCAGGACGCAATGGGGCACGCGCCCATCGATCACGACGACACCTTCAACTCCCGCTTCGACGACTTCGATGCATCCTTCAATTTTCGGAATCATGCCGCCGGTAATAGTCCCGGCTTTGATCATCGCGCGCGCTTCATCGATCGTCAGCTGCGGGATAAGCTTTTTATTTTCGTCGAGCACACCTGCAACGTCGGTCAGCAAAATGAGCCGTTTGGCCTGCATTCGCGCGGCCAGCGCCGACGCGAACGTGTCGGCGTTGATGTTCAGCGTCTCGCCATCGCGACTAATGCCGACAGGCGCGATCACTGGGATCAAATCGGACTTCGATATGACCTCGACGATGTGCGGGTTGACTTCCAGCGGCTCGCCGACATAGCCAATATCGACAGCCTTCATCAGATTTGAATGGGGATCGGGCAGTTCGGTAATTTTCCGGGCGATCATCAGGTTGGCGTCTTTGCCGGAAATTCCGACGGCCTTGCCGCCCTGGCGATTGATCGCCGACACGATCTCTTTGTTGATCTTGCCCGACAGCACCATTTCCACAACTTCGACGGTCGGCTTATCGGTGACGCGTAAACCGTTGATGAAATCCGAGGTGATTTCGAGCTTCTTCAACATCGATGCGATTTGCGGACCGCCGCCATGAACAACGATCGGGTTAATGCCAGATTGCTTGAGATAAACGATATCTTGCGCGAAGGCGATGGCGAGCGCCTCGTCGCCCATGGCATTGCCGCCAAATTTCACGACAACGGTTTGCTCGTCATATTGAATTAAGTGCGGAATGGCTTCGGCCAGAATGCGGGCCTGTAAATGGGCGCTCGGCTCGTCCTCGGCAAACAACGGCAGCTTTGGAGGGTGATCTTTTGATGACGTCACGGCAGTTCCTCAAAAGCAAGGTCAAGCGCGGTCCGGCCCGCGCGGGATTTATAGCCGCTCAGCGCGGAGCCTCAACGGAATTTCATCGTATGCGTCCGTTCTGCATCGAGATCCCCCAAACACGGGCTTATCGGTCACTTTGTCCACAGCCTGCCGGGCTTTCGGCTGTTCGGCGAAATGCTAAGCTGTCCGTGTAAGCTATGATCGAAACATCAGCGGTGCACTGTAGTGACGCATTGCCCCTTATCGGCAATGCCGTCACGGTCGCAGGTGAGGTCATGATCTGGTGAACGCGGCGCTCATGGAATTTGGCCAAATACCGATGTCGCCGGCGCTGGCCGCGACTTTGACGCGCGCCTCCGAAGCGGCGGCCACGTTTCAGTATACAGACGTGACACTCGAGCATCTGCTGCTCGCGCTGTGCGATGACCCCGACGCGGTGGCCGTCCTCGATGCCAGCCGGGTTGTGATCGCGCATTTGCGGTCGGAGGTCATTGCCTTCCTCAGCAACACGCGGCCGCCGTTTATTCCGCAAACCACAGACTTTGGCGTTTCGGCGGACGTCTCGCGCATTCTCGAAGCAGCCTCGGCGGCCGCCCGCGGCGGTCGGCGCCGCGATATTTCGGGGGCCATCGTGCTGGCTGCAATCGTCGGCGATGCGCGCAGTGCGGCCGCCCAAATGCTGCAAAGCCAGGGATTGACGTTCGATGAAGCGATTCGGGCTCTGCAGCGCGCTCTGGTGCCGGCCGCTCTGCGCGATCAGCAGCACGCCATGCTGCCCGCCGACGATGTTCTGGCGCGTGCGCGCGAGCGAGTCCAGTCGCGGGCGGCGCCAAGTCTTCGCCA
>JAIEPV010000233.1 GCA_019748215.1 Hyphomicrobium sp. | reverse complement strand
AGCTCCTGCATGTTCGCCGGTGACGGCTTCATGATCACCTGGAACTGATAGTAATGCTGCATCCGGTTCGGGTTCTCCCCGTAGCGCCCATCCTTGGGACGCCGTGACGGCTGCACATACGCTGCCGACCAGGGCCTCGGCCCGAGTGCGCGCAACGTCGTCGCCGGATGGAATGTGCCAGCTCCCACTTCCATATCGTAGGGCTGAAGGATCACGCACCCCTGCGCACCCCAGAACTGCTGTAGCGTCAGAATGAGATCCTGAAACGCCGTCTTGGGGCGAAGCGGCGGAAAACCGGATGATGTGGATTGGGCCACCGTCGACGCCATCAGTCGTGCTCGCTGGGGGTTGAATTGGGCCGCACTATACGCGTTCGCCCCCCCTTGTCACGCACCCAGACGCGCGATGTCCTGGTGGTTCAAGCGGTCTGGCAGCATGCTCTGGGTAACGATCCAGAATATCATGCGAAATTTAATTCCAGCAGAGGTCGTCAGGGCGGTCGATACCGTCATCGAACTCATGTCGTAATCAGACGAAAGTTAGGAAGATGCGGTGCAAAAAGCCGTTACCAAAGCCTCGAAGTCGATCAAGGGCGATCGCTCAGCGTGGGTGCAGGACATGTTGGCCACGGCGGATACGACGGGCAATCTCAAGACTAACCGCTTGACGTGCACGCTGACGTTCGAAGTGAAGGGCTGACGGCGTCCATCTCATCATCCGGCACGTTGAGCACGCCGGGCCGAGGATTGGCACTACGCCGGATCGCGCGGCTGGCTGCGTGGGCGATAGACGCCAGTCGCTTCGTCCCATTCGAGAGCGCCGAGATCGCGCGTCGCCGAACGCGCTGCGGCTTCACGGCGAATGCGCTCGGTTTCACTTCGGCTCGGCGTCTGCGCCTGCTCCATGAGCTTGGCAAAAAACTTGTAACCGGCATAGCAACCGGCGCCGGCGATCGCGAAGAAAATCAATGGCGGCATATTCGACGGCCCTCCTGCGGGCAGTGGTAGTGGTGTGGGGCTGGCGCCTCAACGAAACGGGCAGCCCGAGAGCCCTCATCATGGACTAAATCCCGTAGCGGGACCAGAGCGCCCGCGTTTCGACCGCCGACACGATATCGTCAGCAATGGCTTGTCCGTTCCATCCGCCGCTGCCGGTCGCAGCAAACCGCCGCGCCCGCCCCAGAAGTCCGGGCCGCTCCGGTGAGACCACCTTCAGCAAAACCTTGTCGCCGTGCAGGTCACGCATCTTCGAACGGACGTCCGCAATACCGTCGATCAGCCCGAGATCTCTGGCTTGCTGACCGGCCCAGAACGCGCCTGTGAAAAGCTCCGCGTCGGGCGCTTTGAGTTTACCGAGGCGGCGCTCTTTGACGACACCGATGAACACGTCATGCACATCACCTTGCAGGCGCTTGAAGCGCTCGATGTCCTCAGGCTTTTCCGGCAAAAAGGGATCGAGCGTGCTTTTGTTCAAGCCGGCGGTATAGACGCGCCGCTGAATGCCCAGCTTGTCGATCGCTTCAACGAACCCGAAACTCGCCGATATGACGCCGATGGAGCCAACGATCGACGACGGATCGGCGTAGATTTCATCGCCGGCGACCGCCAGAAAATATCCGCCCGAAGCCGCGACGTCCTCGCAGAAAACGTACACCCGTTTTTTCTTCTCCTCCGCCAGTTGGCGAATGCGCTTGAAGATCAGGTTGGACTGCACCGGCGACCCACCCGGAGAGTTGATCAGAATGGCGACCGACGGAGCTTTTGACAGATTAAAGGCCTTGTCGATCGCGCCAGCATAGCTCGCGAGTGAAATGCCCGGCCGCAGAGGCGTCGCCATACCAATCGGCCCCGTGAAGCGAAGAACAGGCACGATCGGACGACGCGTAAACGGCCACATTCAGGTTCTCTCCAAGTCGGATGCTGCACACTGTCAAATAGGCGAGCGCTGATCACATGCAATGCGCCAGATCGCGACAGGGCGAGGTCTAGCCGCGCAAAAGCTTTCAGATCGGCAGCGTTGCGCCATGGCGCAAAATAGCATCGGCCTCGATCGTAAAGGCATTGCTGTCGCCATGCAGCACAAGACCGTTGAGCAAAACCATCGGTGCACGGCTCGCTTTTTTTCCGGCGACGATGACCCGATGGGCGGGCGACCCCTCACGCGGATGCAACGGCAAAATCGTCAGACAGCCGAAACGATTTTCAAACGCCGATAATATTCGCGGCAGCGCTTCCGTTTTGTGGATCATGATGGCGCGACCGCCTGGCGCGCACATGCGGGCCATGAAACGCACCCAAGCGTCGAGTTGGTTCGCCGGCATGGCGTGAGACGCCGCCTTCAAGTCAGCAGATGATGGCGTGCCGGCGTCGGTGTCGTGATAGGGCGGATTGGCAAGCACGATCGCAAAGCTCTCGGGCCGCAGCTCGCCGGCATCGGCTCGCCCGTCAAATGCCAGCACGTCGGCCGCAACCACCGATGCTCGGTCGCCAAATCCGTTGGCGGTGATGTTGCTTTCGGCGAGGCTTGCCAGCGCCGGTTGGCGCTCAACCATCACGATCCGCGCCCGTTGGCATCTTGACGCGACACATAGCCCGACCGTGCCGACGCCGGCACCGCAATCGAGCACGCTGCCCTGCTCGTCAGGGGGGACGCAGGCCGCCAGCATCACGGCATCGAGCCCGGCGCGATAACCTTTGACCGGCTGCCGGACGCGCACGCCACCACCGAGAAACACGTCGTCCGTTACCTGCGGTGGCTCGTTTGCCTGCGGCAGCAATGACGGTTCAGCGCCGGCCTCAGCCATCGTCCTTAATCCATTTGGCGAGACCGGCGTCGCACATGACCCGCGCTGCGGCGCACCAATCTTCGTCCAGCACCGACAGCCTGCGCGGAAAAATACCGATCGACCCTTCGACGATGCTCATATTCTGGTCCAACACCACAGTGTCGATGCTTTCGCCCTTTAGGAGCACCTCGACGAACGATAGCAAAACAGGATCGTTGGTTACCATCAAGTCGCGCATTGTGAGGATCTCTGGTTCTTGATAGGCAAGGCGGCCGTACTGCGCGTGTCGTGACGCAGACCGGCATTTTGGTTATGATAGCATAGCCGGTTTAATTTCTAGGGGTCGAGCTTGGGTCGCGTTATTCCGCTGGATGAGGTGCGTGAGGCGTCAGACTATCTGACGCCTCTGTTCGATCTCGTCGCCGACGACATGGAAGCCATCAACCGCATCATTCTCGACAAGGCGGTGTCCGACGTCGATATGATTCCGCAACTCGCCCATCATCTGATCGACAGCGGCGGTAAACGCCTGCGTCCGATGCTGGCGTTAGCGTCGGCGAAGCTGTGCAAATACGTCGGCAGTGGTCACATCCGCACGGCGTCGGCTGTCGAATTCATGCACACCGCGACACTGCTTCACGACGACGTGGTCGATGAGAGCAGCACGCGGCGCGGCAAGAAGACGGCGCGGATGATCTGGGGCAATCAGGCCAGTGTTCTGGTTGGCGACTTCCTGCTCGGCCAAGCGTTCAAGATGTTCGTCGATGTCGGATCGATGTCGGTTTTGCGCATCATGTCGAACGCCGCGGCAACCATCGCGGAGGGCGAAGTCATGCAGCTTGCCGCCGCCAAGAACACCTCGACCACCGAAGACGAGTACCTCGCCATCATCAATGCCAAGACAGCAGCGCTGTTTTCGTCGGCCGCTGAATCGGGCGCAGCATTGGCGCAGCGTCCGGCCGAAGAACAATCGGCGCTTCGCTCCTATGGAAAAAATCTCGGCCTCGCCTTCCAACTCGTCGACGACGCGCTCGATTACTCAGGCGACAGCCAGCGGCTCGGAAAATCCGTCGGTGATGATTTCCGCGAAGGCAAGATCACGCTGCCGCTGATCCTGTCGTTCCGTCGTGGGTCGAGCGAGGAACGCGTGTTCTGGAACCGCACCATCGCCGACGGTGACATCAAAGAGGGCGATCTCGAACACGCCGTGTCGCTGATGAAGCGCCACAAGGCCATCGAGGCGACATTCGAGCGGGCCCGATCCTATGGCACGATCGCGCGCGATGCCCTGGCGATATTCCCCGACAGCCGCGAAAAATCCGCACTCGAGCAGGTCATCACGTTCTGCATCAGCCGGACAAATTAGGCAGCCGCCAGCGCGTAACGCCGTCACGCGAGCAGTGTTGCCCGCACCCACCACTTCGCGTTCTGATGGCTTATCAAAGCCGCCGCCGTGGCGGCATCGTCGCGTGTCCGATAGAGCCCGAAACACGTTGGCCCGGCGCCCGACAAACGCGCGATGAGGCATGATGGCGAGCGGTCAAGCGCGGCCAGAACGTCCTCGATCACCGGCATGACCGAAATCGCTGCTGACTGAAGATCATTACCGCGCAATTGCATCACCGTGAGCAACGCCTCAAGATCAGCCACATCAGGCATATCGGCGCTCACTTGGGTCGACTGCACCGGCGGCGCATCCAGAGCCGCGAAAACCTGCGCGGTTTTATTGCTCGGCACCGGCACCATCGGATTGACGAGAACCGCATGAATGGCTGCGGGGAAGGAAACCGCCGCGATCCGCTCACCGACACCTGACATCATGGCCGGCCGGTTGATCAGGCACACCGGCACGTCAGCGCCCAGCCGCCGCGCAAGATCTTCGATGTCCAATTGCGCGGGCAATGCGGGATGCGCGCGGCACACGATACGCAAAAGCGCAGCAGCGTCGGCGGACCCACCGCCCACGCCGGCCGCAACCGGCAACCGCTTATCGAGCGCAACGGCACCGACCGATATCGCCGGGATCGCCTGTTCGATTTGGCGCACCGCCGTTTCTACCAGATTGTCACCAATCAGCGCGTGCGACATCGGCCCGGCGACCGTCACGCGTGTGGGCTGCGCGGCATCAAGCGTCACGACATCGCCGATGTCGCGGGCAAATGCCACGAGGCTCTGAAGTTCATGATAGCCGTCAGATCGGCGTCCGAGCACGCGCAACGTCAAATTGACTTTCGCGGGCGCATCCTCGCTGAGGACATTCGGCATCGTTCAGTCCGACGCAATAAATGGGCACCCGTGCATTGTCGCAGGGTGCCCGTTGTTGTCAGCCGCAAGCGACGGTGCGTGCATCGCGATCTTTATTCCACGGCGCCAGGAGCTGCTATTCCGCGGGCTTCGCTTCGCCGCTTGGCGGCCGCACCATTTTCGACCTGTTTTTCTTTTGGCGCCACGCGAACTTCAGTCTTGATGGGCAGGCCGTTTTCGAACTTCGCCCGGATTTTCTCAGCATCGTCCGGTTCCGGCGACAGCGACAAGGCTTGACCCCACTGGAACTTGGCCTCGCGTTCGCGGCCAACCTTCCAGAAGGCATCACCAAGGTGGTCGTTGAGCGTCGGATCATCAGGCTTGATTTCAACGGCACGCTCTAGGTAGCGGACCGCCTCTTTGAAATTTCCCTGCTTGAAGTGGGCCCAGCCGAGACTGTCGACGATGTATCCATCATCCGGCTTCAATTGCACCGCCTTCTCGATCAGCTTCATGCCTTCCTTGAGATTGAGCCCTTGATCGATCCACGAATAGCCAAGGTAATTCAAAACCAAAGGCTGCTCCGGCGAGAGTTGCAGGGCCTTTTTGAGATCAGCCTCCGCCGCCGGCCAGTTTTTCAGCCGCTCCTGGGCCGTGCCACGAGCATAATAGTAGCCCCAGTGGCGCGCATCGGGTTTGCCGATCAAATCGATGGCCTGCGTGAAGTACGTTACGGCCTCAGGAAACATCTTGCGGCTGCGCATGATGTTGCCGAGGGCCTCCAGCGGACGCACCTCTTTCGGCTCGTCCTTGGCGACCTGCTCCAGCAAGGCGCGGGCTTCATCAAACCGATCGAGCGAACTGAGATTGACGGCTTTGCGAATGTCGATGGCACTCTGCAGCGGCGAGCCTTTGGGAATTTTGTCGTAGGTCTCGATCGCCTGCTGATAGCGCCGGGCGTTTTCTTCCGCCCCAGCCAGCGCCGCTAGCGCAAACGCGTGATCCGGCTTGGCCTTCAAGGCCATTTGCAAATAAATCGAACCTAGGCTGGTGCCGCCTTCGCTGATCAAGGCTTCGCCGAGGCCATAGAACACCTCAGCCAGGCCTTCTGTCGGCATCGTAATGAGCAACGGCGTTTGCGTGCCAAGAACGAGTTTTTTCCGCAAATCGACGGCGAGCGGGTGAGGTTCGCCCTGGGCCTTTTCAAGCTGTTCGCCGATAACCTGACGGGCAAGCTTGAATTCACCGCGGTTGGCAGCGCTGCGGGCGTAGGCCAGCGTCGTTCTGAGCGTGCGGCTGTCCTGCTTGAACATTTTTTCATAAGACGCGCGGGCCTCAGCTTTGCGTCCGGCGATGTCGGCCATCAGCGCGCGATGATAACGCAGATAGAACTGGGCCCAATCGGGCTGCCTTGGGAGATCGACAGCAGCCAGCGCGCCGTCAACATTGCCAGCCGCGAGCCGCGTCCAGCCCAGCGCCAATGCGCTGGTCAGTTCACCGATGGGATTTTCGGAGGCGGCGATAAAGTGCTCCTCCGCCTTGGCGTAGTTGTCGTCCTTGAAGGCGGCGACGCCGAGCAGGAACTGCGACATGCGATGCGATTTTTGCGTGGTCGCGAGCTGTTCGGCGAGCGGCACGGCACGCTTCCAGTTACCGGCAATGGTCTCGAGCTGGAAGGCCTGCTCCAGCAGTACCTCGTTGCCCGGATCGCTCGACAGCGCCCGGCCATAAAAATCAGCCGCACTTTCGGTGTCCTGCAAATTGCGGGCAAAGCGTCCCGCAAGATAATTGCCTAAGGCTGAGCGCGTCTCGACGGTGTCATCCGTCGACCGCGCTGCAACACCGCTGATCACGCCGGTGATCGCCAAAGCAGCGGCACCCATGCACAACGATTTCAGCCGTCCGACGGGTGCGCGCATTGAGTTCATCCTTGTGTGGCGGAGCCGGGCGACGACTCTGATCGCTACAACACTAGCAAACTCCACACGACTTTGGCGACACGCATCGCGTTAAAATCCGGCAATGCACCATAATTCTTAGCGGCTGCGCTGGTCGAACAATTGCCGCAAACACAGCGGCAACGCCGCCGTCTCGCAGGTCGCTTTGACTTGGCAAAGGTCGCGCGTCGTCCGGTGCGGGCCATGACGGATTGCTGGTTGTTTCGAAAACAACCGAGCAAGCCCGCGCAATTTCCAGCGCAGCGAATTGCCTGCCGGCCTTTTGCGCCCAATAAGATTGCGATCCTGCGGCGCTACATGCCGGCGTAATTCGGCCCACCGCTGCCTTCCGGACAAACCCACGTAATGTTTTGGCTCGGATCCTTGATATCGCAGGTTTTGCAGTGGACGCAGTTCTGGGCGTTGATTTGGAAGCGGGCGCCACCTTTGTCGTCACGTATGACTTCATACACTCCCGCTGGACAGTAGCGCTGCGCCGGCTCGGCGTATTCCGGCAGATTGACTGCAATCGGAATTTTCGGGTCGGCCAACTTCAAGTGGACCGGTTGATCCTCTTCATGGTTGGTCGCCGAGAACGACAAGTTCGTCAGTTTGTCGAAGGTCAGCTTGCCGTCGGGCTTTGGATAGGCGATCGGCGCATAGTCGCTCGCCTTTCCCGTAGCCGCTGCATCGGTCTTGCCGTGTTTCAAGGTGTAGCCGAGACCGATGCTCGTGATCAGAGTATTGAGCCAGAGATCAAGCCCGCCGAGGCCGACACCCAACACCGTGCCAAAGCGCGACCAGTAGGGCTTCATGTTGCGGACAGTGCGAAGATCATGCGCGATGTCGCCGGTGCGGACGTCGCGCTCATAGGCTTCGAGCTTATCGTGGGCCCGGCCGGCCTGAATGGCATCGAAGGCGGCGTCAGCGGCGGCAATTCCCGACAGCATCGCGTTGTGGCTACCTTTGATACGCGGCAGATTGACCATGCCCGCCGCACACCCCAGCAACGCTCCACCAGGAAACACGAGGTCCGGCATCGATTGCCATCCGCCTTCGGTGATGGCCCGTGCGCCATAGCCGAGGCGTTTGCCGCCCTCGAAAACATCGCGGATCGCGGGGTGCGTTTTGAAGCGCTGGAATTCGTCGTACGGCGACAGGTAGGGATTGGCGTAGTTGAGATGGACGACGAAGCCAACCGATACGAGATTATCGCCATAGTGATAGAGGAACGATCCCCCGCCCGTCCGATTATCGAGCGGCCAGCCAAACGAATGCTGCACGAGCCCGCGGCGATGTTTGCCGGGCGCCACCTGCCACAACTCTTTCAGGCCGATGCCGTACTTTTGCGGCTCGTGGTTTTTATCCAGACCGAACCGCTTGATCAGCTCTTTGCTGAGCGATCCGCGCGCGCCTTCACCGAGCAATGTATATTTAGCGCGTAGCTCCATCCCGCGAACGAAGTTCGCCGTCGGCTCGCCATCGCGGCCAATTCCCATATCTCCGGTTGCGACACCGACGACAGCCCCTTTGCCGTCATAAAGAACTTCGCTCGCCGCAAAGCCCGGATAAATTTCAACGCCGAGATCGGCCGCTTGTTCACCGAGCCATTTGCACAACGCGCCAAGGCTGACGATGTAGTTGCCATGATTTTTCATCAGCGGCGGCATGGGCCAGTTGGGCAGCCGGACATCGCCCTGCGGACCGAGGACCAGAAACTGATCTTCGGTGACTGGCGTGTCGATGGGGGCGCCCCGCGCCTTCCAATCGGGAATGAGCCGGTCAAGCCCGATTGGATCAATGACAGCCCCTGACAAAATATGCGCGCCGACTTCCGAGCCTTTCTCGACCACAACTACGGAAAGCTCGGCGCCCGCCTCAGTCGCCTTTTGTTTCAGCCGAATGGCCGCCGCCAACCCTGCCGGGCCGGCCCCGACGATGACGACGTCGAATTCCATGGCGTCGCGTGGCGGAAGAGCGGTGCGCGCTGAGTTGGCGTCCTGCGTGCCTGTCATTGGTTATCCTGATATGTCGAAAACAGTTCAGTTTTTCGATTAGGTGTCTCTGCCACGAGCGTCAAGCGACGCGGCGGCGGTCAGTCCGCTGATATGGTCCAACGCCGAGCCCTCCATTGCGTTGAGTTCGCTTCAGCTCACCGCTTGGCAGGATCCTTGGCCGCAGCGCTGCGAGGCCGCGTGCAAACCGGCGTCAGGCCAATTAGTGTCGTTGGCCATGACCGATGACGATCGCACCAATATTGACCCCCTCGCACTATTGACTTGGTATCAGGCCGTCGGCGTCGACGCGGTGCTGGCGGCAATGCCGGTTAATTGGCTGGAGCGCGGCACCGCGCCGCTTGGTGGAACATACGCTTGGCCGACCCTCAGCGATCAGCCGGGTCTGCCGCCCGCCGAGGCGCCACGCCGAAACGCCATCCGGCCCGACGGACTGGCAACGCCAATCCCGGCCGGGAAGTTGCGGCCAGACCCCGATCATCCGGCAGTGCCACCGCCGCCCGCACGGTCGCGGCCGCAGACCCCGCTGGCGGCCAGCGAAGCCGAGACCGACGCCCGCCGCAGCGCCAGCGCCGCAACGTCATTGGACGAACTTGAGGCCGCCCTCCGCGCGTTCAATGGCTGCACGCTGAAAGCGACGGCAACCAATCTGTGCTTTTACCGCGGGGCCGCCACTGCCCGGACAATGCTCATCGGCGAGGCTCCTGGCCGTGAAGAGGATCTCGAAGGCAAGCCGTTTGTTGGCCGCGCCGGGCAACTGCTTGACAAAATGCTGGCGGCGATCGGCCTCACTGAAGCCGATGTTCACATCACCAACGTGGTGTATTGGCGTCCCCCCGGCAATCGCACTCCAACGCCGCAGGAAGCCCTTGCCTGCCGGCCATTCCTCGACCGGCAGATCGCTCTGGTGCAGCCTGATTTCATCGTGGTTCTCGGCGGATCAGCGGCCAAAGAAGTGCTCAACGTCAGCGATGGGATCATGCGGCTTCGCGGAAGCTGGCGCAGTGTCACGATCGGCGGTCGAGATATTCCGACGCTGGCAACGCTGCATCCCGCTTATTTGCTGCGCACGCCCGCCGCCAAACAACTTGTCTGGACGGATCTGCTGGCGATCAAAACAAAACTTCGCGCCGAATAAAACTCTTTATTTACCGCTAATCGCGGTAGTCGCACGAAATCAGGAACAATCTTGATTTCCCTAAAAGTTTACAAGGCTGGTTAAAGGCCATCGAAGGGCGACAGCGTAGTGTGCAGCACGGCCGGCATGGGGCTAGGCCTGAGCATTAAGTTGACGCGCAGATGAAAAACGGTTTGGTCTATCTTCGTCCGGCACGCCTCGCGTATGTGCGCGTCAACGGCGCCTATGAGCAGTCGATTCCGCTGGCGTGGCAGAATTTGCTCGCCTGGGCCGACAAGAACGGCATCAAGCCGCAGGGCGAGCGCGGCTACGGTCTGGCGCACGATGACCCCAATCAGGTCGCCGCTGAAAAGTGCCGCTATGACGCCTGCATTCAAGTGCCGATCGAATTCGAAGAGCGCGCGTCTCGCGATTTGGGCATGATCATGCTTCCGCCTGGAGCATATACACGGCTGCGGAAAACCGGCGGCTACGGAAAATTGCGTTCAGAGATGGCCAGTTTCTATGCGTCTCCGTGCCTGTCGGCGGACCTACGTTTGGACGTTCGCCGGCCGATCGTGACGATCTATCTCGACGACCCGCGGCGGCACTCTCAGCGCCAACTAAGAGCCGATATCTGCGTGCCGGTGGCGACCGTCGCCATGCGCGATCGGGTGATGGCAAATGAAGCGGCGTAATCGGCCATACGAACTTTTTCAGCCGACGCTGCCCGCCGGCGTGACGGCTAGACGCCGCCGCCCAGGCGCGCCACTGTGATTACCGTTTTGTTTTTCGAACAGGTGTCCCATGGCTGGCATAGACGACACGCGCGCGTTCGTTCCAATCAGGATTGCAATCCTGACGATGTCCGATACGCGCACGTTGGCCGAGGATAAATCTGGCAATCTACTGGCTGAATTGGCGACCAAAGCCGGCCACGCGATCGCGGCACGCGCGCTCGTTGCCGACGATATCGAGTCCATTCGCTCGACCGTAATCGACTGGATTTCCGATTCCCACATCGATTGCATTTTGACCACGGGCGGAACCGGCTTCACCGGCCGCGACGTCACTCCGGAAGCGATCACGCCACTTTTTGAAAAGTCGATCGACGGCTTCGCGGCGATCTTTCACATGCTGTCATATCAGAGTGTCGGGACCTC
>JAIEPV010000051.1 GCA_019748215.1 Hyphomicrobium sp. | reverse complement strand
CCAGCTGATGGGCCCACGCAGTCCGGCACATTCGCGCACCCTCACAAGATCCCAGCTCGAGCCTGTGCTCTTTGCGTATGGGCGGCGATGGCAAGAGAATGCGCGATGCGCGCGTGGCGGGGATAAGTTTTTCGCGGTGACGACGGCTGAATTTGGGGATGTGGTTAGCGGCGGGGATAGATCGCGCACCGCGTCATCTTCAAAGCGCGGGGTTCAAGAGTTATTCGCCAGCGATTTGAGCTTTCGCTTGAGCCCCATCATCTATTTGGGTCGTTCGACCCATCGTCTTGAACGGTAGCCAAAGCTCCGACAGGATGGTTTTGTGCGCGATGTCGTCCAACTCGGGAATGTCGCTGCCATAGGCTTTTGGCAGTGCATTATCGGGCACATAATAGGTGCCCATGATGTAGTCCACGAACGCAAACACCACACAAAAATTTTTGTCGTGAGCTTCTTTCTCCTTGGCGTGGTGCCAGCGGTGCATGTTTGGGCTGACGAAGATGTACTTCCACGGCTTTGGATAATCCAAGACAATGTTGCTGTGCACGAACATGTTGTTCCAATTTTTGATCAGCAGCGCCAGCGTCATGCCCTCGGCCGAGAAGCCGATGACATAGAGCACCACAAAATCCATGACGCTCATGACGAACTGGTCGAGCGGGTGCAGGCGTGTGGTGGTCATCCAGCTGATTTCTTCAGCGCTGTGGTGGACTGCATGAAACGACCATAGATATTTGTGCACGAAGCCGTGGCGTATCCAGATCGAAATATCGATCACCAGCAAGCCGAGCAGCACCTGAACCACGATCGGCACGTCGGCGATGTAGTGATTGAACATTTGATACGGCAGGTCATCGACGCCGAACGCCATGATCGCATAGATAAAAAACAAGACCAGCGGCTGCGTGATGAGGCTCGAGATCAGCGGATAGAACGCCTCGCATTTGAACTCTTTGTTGATGAGCGACGGCGGATGCGCGCAGTGGAAATTGCGCAAATTCTCGGTTTTGCCTTCGGGCTTCGGCAACAGCAGGCTGATGAAAAAGAAGACGACAGCCACCAGCGTGAGCGTTGCCGCCATGGAAAGCAGAGATATCAGTCGTTCGTCCATCTCTGGGCGTCCCGATCATAGAATTCTCACCGTATGTACCGCGACATGCTTAAAAGAGTGTTGCTTGGGGCGTCGGGGCCGACGACTGAGAGCTTCGGAATCAGAGCGTTCCTAACGTCATCCTCAAACCGTGTGCGGGCGAACGACCGCATCGCGGTTTGGGGATCCAGCGGATGATGTGCCGGAGGCTCAATAGATTTTTTGCGATAGGCGCTTTGCGCTGGATCCTCGAACATGCGCGCGCTGGAAGTAGCGCGCTTGTTCGAGGATGACGGGGGTGGCGAGGTGGGAATTACGAGCGTTAGTCACTCCCGAACGTCATCCTCAAACCGTGTGCGGTCGGCAGACCGCAGCGCGGTTTGGGGATCCAGCGGAGGATGTGCCGGAGGCACGATAGATTTTTTGCGATAGGCGCTTTGCGCTGGATCCCCGAACATGCGCGCGCTGGAATAGCGCGCTCGTTCGAGGATGACGTGTTCGTTTTTATCTTCCTTCATGGCCGGGCGACCACTTGGCAGTCCCCTTGATGAGCCTGACCCGGCCATCCCCGCCCCAACGTCATGGCCGGGCTTGACCCGGCCATCCAGGAGGGCTTGTGCCGGCGGTGTCGCCGTCCGCGCATTTCTTCTTGCCGCCGAACGGGACGGCATCGACCAGTGACACCGCCCACCACTGGAACTGATACTTGTCGCGGTTGGAAAGGCCGCGCGCGCCTTCGAGAGCTTTGAGCCTGCCGTGGACTTTAAGCTACGCATGATTTAACGCCCGATCGAGGTAACGGTCGTGCCGCGCATCCAATGCCAATATTCGATTGAGTATGTGGCAACCGATAAAACGTCGATCACCGTCCAAAAAGCAACGCCCACAAAGAGCGCGAGCATAGCGGTGGTGGTAGACCACCGCAAAAGCATAGCGAACTTTCCCCAGCCCGACATTTGATCGAACTTTATCTCAAACTGATACATGTGCTCGCGCGAAAGCAGAGCGTGAGTGAGCATTTGCGAGTAATGCCAAGTGCATGCGATGCCGATACCAGCCGAGACGAGCGTCCCATCCATGGGGGGCCAACGCAGCCTGTCCAAAACGAAATGGTATGCTGGAATTCCGGCCTTGGCAGCGAGGTATAGGATTGCGAATTTCAGGAACGCTTTGCCATATTCGTCGGAGCGATCTTCCAGGCGAACGGCACGACTATTGCGGCGCCTCAGTTCCTCGGCTTCCATTTGGCCCAGTTGTTTCGGATACGACTCATCAGAAGGCGCAACGAGACTTGGCCATGGGGCGATGTTCGCGGGCTTGACGGGGGCAAGAGGAGCTGGGTTGGGCTTGAGAACAATCGTTGACACTAAAGGCGCTGCTTTATTAATTTGTTCAACCGGCTTAAGTACGGCCGTATTAATATCGTCCGATAGAATCGAGGACTTGCGCGTCGCCCTGGATTTCCTAGTGGGCTTGACTGCTTTTTCAACCACAGCACTTGTTCTGGTGGGCTGGTGGACATCAGGAAGATGGTCAAAAAGTATAAGCTGGTCGCTTGGATTGCTCATGCCAGCAAGGCTCAAGCTATTCGTAATATCATGCAACTTAACGAATGTGGAATGCTGTGGAAAACGGTCAGTCTGAATTTACGCAATTCGTAGAATCGCAAGGCGTTCAAAATCGGCGAAATGGGAGGCTGTGACTCGTGCGGGTCAAGACTTACAGTGAGGCTGTGCAATTGGCGCGATGCGCTGGCGAAGACGCCGCTAATCGGCGTGCGCGCAAGGCCGGCCGAAAGGCTTGGTCGGCGGCCGATCATGATCACGCAGCGCACGTGACGCAGAGCATACTTGTCGATCTCGGGTTTGACATTGTCGGCTGGTTGGCCGTCGCAGGCTTGAAGCGCAACGAACCCGACGGGCCTAAGCCCGCTAAAAAATCAAAGCGCCGGTCGAAAGCTGCGCCTGTTCAATTGAATTTTGCTTTCGCCTAAATCGCGCAACTTCGATTGCCCCCTACCCCACACACCGCCCACACCGTCCACGCAATTCAAGCGACATAGACCGCACCTGAAACTCGGCGGACTTGGCCCACGTCTGCAACGCCTTGATGGCGCTGGCGCTGTCGAATTCGGTCACGGTCCCGCAGGCGTCGCAAATCGCGAACACGGCTTTGTTCGCGTGATGGGGATGACTGCAGGCAACGAACGCATTCAAGCTCTCAAGGCGATGCGCGAGGCCGTCGTCGATCAGCCGCTGCAGCGCCCGGTACACGGTCGGCGGCGCAGTCACGCCCTGGCCGCGCACCTGCTCGATGAGTTCATAGGCACTCACCGGCCGGCCGACGCCGCGCAGCGCTTCAACGATGATCTTGTCCTGATCGGCGGCCGAGCGGCGCTTCGTTGGCTTGCGATTGGGAAGGGGTGGCATCGGCTTTGGCGTCTCCTGGAGCGTCAACGGGGGGCGTCATCGGGGGTCGTCGACGGGTGTGTCGCGGGCGAGGTCGGGGCACGTGTGAATCGACGACCGCCAACCGCCGTGGCGAAGTGTACGTTAGAAACGCGGACGCTGTCACAGCCGACCTCGGGGGAAGGACACCGGCTGCGGGCGCGGGAGACTGGCGTCGGAGACTGGCGCCGGAGATCGGGGTCGAAGATTGGCGTCGTCGGGACGGCGACAGGTTGCTCGTCAAAGGCTTAATACGGTGCTCCTGGCCGGGTTTCTGGCGCGCCGATGGCGCGCCAAGCGCGTGACCTGGGCCTGACCTTGGCGCGATCTTGTATCGAGCTTGTATTGATCTTGTATCGATGCGGGCTTGGTTGCGCATCGGCGGCGCTGCGGCTATACAGTCCCATCTCAAGAAGACATTCCTGAGACGCCGCCCGGCACCCTTGGAGGCCGGCTCGCGGCTATTTGGCTTCCGCGATGGTCGCGGGACCCATAACACCCGGAGACGATGCCATGTCTGAGCTCATTCCGCTCAAGGCTACGGCGCGCCCGCGTGCAGGCAAGGGGGCCGCACGCCAAGCTCGCCGCGAAGGAAACGTACCCGCCGTGATTTACGGCGACAACAAAACGCCCGACACGATCAACGTTGAATACAACGAACTCTGGAAACAGGTTCTCAAGGGCAAGTTCACGTCGACGGCGTTCGAACTCGATGTCGACGGCACGAAGCACATCGTGCTGGCCCGCGACCTGCAGGTTTGCCCGGTTCGCGATACGCCGCTGCACGTCGATTTTCTGCGCGTCGGCAAGGATGGCGTCATTCGCGTCGCCATTCCAGTGCGCTTCTTCAACGAAGTGCTGTCGCCCGGCTTGAAGCGTGGCGGCGTGCTCAACATCGTCCGCCACGATGTCGAGGTGTATTGCCCCTACGACAAGATCCCGAAGGAGTTCGCAATCAATCTCGAAGGCATCGAAATCGGCAAGTCGATCCACATTTCAGCCGTCGAAATGCCCGAAGGCGTTACCCCGGTGATCAAAAATCGTGACTTCACGATTGCGACGATCGCGGGCGCTTTGAAGGGTGGCGGCGACGACGACGCGACGGCAACGGCGGCAGCCGGCGATGCGGCAGCAGCACCCGCTGCCGGTGGCAAGGCCGCTCCCGCCGCAGCAGCTGGCAAGGCGGCCCCGGCCGCAGCCGGCAAGGCGGCTCCAGCAGCCGGTGGCAAGGCCGCTCCGGCCGCCGCGAAAGCAGCAGCCAAGCCTGCTGCCAAGCCGGCAGCCAAGAAGTAAGGCACTGACGTTGGGTGCGGCACTGTTCGGTATCATGGCCTCGCCCCACCCCTGCCCCTCCCCGCTGGGGAGGGGTTCAGTGATGTCGACACGACACGCACTGACACTCCGCACTTGCCATGCCCCTACCCTCAGCGGAGGGGTAAGGTGTGGGGTGAAGTCGCAAGCGATTGCCATTGCTTCGTTGAAAATCAAATGACGACAGTTCACAGCACACTTGTGCAGCACTGTTCGGTATCATGGCTTCGCCCCACCCCTGCCCCTCCCCGCTGGGGAGGGGTTCAGTGATGTCGACACGACTTGCGCCGACACTCCACGCTTGCCATTCCCCTCCCGTCAGAAGCCCGGTTCACTGACATTTGCCATGCCCCTCCCCTCAGGGGAGGGGTTAGGGGTGGGGTGAAGTCGCAAGCGAACACTGTCGATTCAATGCAGCAGACGAGTTAGAAGGCGAAGAGAACTCCCCGCGACGTCCGGCAGGCTCGCCGGAGGTGAGACGGAAGGCGCAAGGAAAAATGAAACTCTTCGTCGGCCTCGGCAATCCTGGCGAAACGTATCGCGGCAATCGCCACAACATCGGCTTCATGGCGGTCGACGCGATCGCGGCCGCGCATAAGTTCGCGCCGTGGCGAAAGAAATTCTCAGGGCTTGTCGCCGACGGCACGATCGGCGGCGCGCGCGTCACGCTGCTGAAGCCCGAGACATACATGAATGACAGCGGCCGCGCGGTTGGCGAGGCGCAGCGCTTTCTCAAAATCCCGCTAAGCGATGTCATCGTCTTTCACGACGAACTCGATCTGCTGCCGGGCAAAGTCAAAGTGAAGACCGGCGGCGGCAATGCGGGGCACAACGGGCTGCGCTCGATCAGCGCCTGCATTCAAAACGAGTACCCGCGCGTGCGCCTCGGCATCGGGCATCCCGGCTCGAAGGATGCGGTCGTGCATTATGTGCTGGCCGATTTCGCCAAATCGGAACGCGCCTGGCTGACCGAATTGCTCGACGCCATCGCGGCGGCCGCACCCTATCTCGCCAGCGGCGACGATAGCCGGTTTTTGACCGAGATCGCGCGTCGCACGCAGTCCGAGGCGGATGTTCGCGGGGACGAAAAGCGCCCGGATCAAGCGAAGTCCGCTGACCCGGATGCCGCACCCGCGCGCCATCCGGCGGGCGAGCGCTCCAACAAACGCCAAACGGCGCTGGCAGAAAACTTGAAGAAGTTTCTCAGCGCGCGAAAATCCGGCGGCGAGACGTCCTGACGGCGGCGACAAGGGGACACGCGATGGCACAGAGTAACGACGATTACGGCCCGGACCGCGGCGGTTTGGAGCGCAGACGTGTGGAACGCAGAACGTATGATCGCCGCGCAGGAGCAGCGCAAGCGACGCTCTCACCATCGCGTGGCGGCTGGATCGGCGGCCTCGCGCGCCTCTTCGGCGGCCGGCGTGAAGCGATCATTGGTGCGCTGGCGTTGCTGTTTTCAGCGATCGTCGGCGGCTTCGTCGTCAAGGATGCGTTGCTCGCCATGTCGAGCGGTAAAAGCGGGTGGCTGACGATCACGGCGCAGCGCTGGAACGAGCGCACGATGGTGTTCCCGATCGACGGCGTTGATGCCAACGGCCGCCGGGCATTGTTCGACGTCGTGGTGCTGACCAAAAATTACGGCTGGGTCCGTGGCTCGACGCAAGAACTCGAGCGCGGCGATCAGCGCCTCACCGCCGAGGACATCGAAAACGAAGTGCTCGCGCCGCAACTGCGCACGGGCCTCAATGGGGCAATCGCACTGATCGCCGTCGGCCTCGCCAGTCAGGAAGGCGAAGTCGAACGTGAAGTGCAGCGCGGCGGATTGCGCGCCGCCCGCATTGCCGAATGGGTGCGCGGCGTGGTCGATCCGTCGGTGCCGATGTGGACACTCAACCTCGGCCGCTACGTCGATCCGTGCACCGACTGCGAGGACGCCGATACGAGCTGGCAGCGGCCGTTCATTGTCGTCGCCGTTCGCCGCTCGGACGCGGGAGCGAATATCGGCGAAGCCCTCGCCGATGCCATGTCGAACAAAACCAATCTGCCGAGCCCATCGCGCTATTCGACGTTCGCGCTGGCAAAATACAAACAATAGCCTCGCCTAGAGATCATCAGGCTCCTGCATCTTTTCGGCTTCGATTTCGAAACCGACGCTGAGGTACAGCGCTCTGGCCTTTGGGTGATCCCAGGTATCGGTGTGCAAGCTGATGCGTTTTGGCGCGTCGTCGCGCCAAATGGCAGTTAGCGCTTGCCCCAACAGAAGGCGTCCAAAACGCCGGCCCGAAAGCGTCGGCACAACACCGAAATTCATGAGCTGAATGTCGGCTGCATCTGTCGCGTCGAACTCGCAGAAGCCGAGGACTTCTCCGTCCCTTGATCGGTCCGACAGACAAAATATCCGGCTGGACGGACCGTCGAGATAGGCGATCAACTCATGGCGCGGCATGCGCAGCCGCTGATCCCAACGCCACGGCCCGCCGACATCACGGTAAATCGCGAAGTAGTCGCTGATATCGAGCTTTCGCAGCGATACGCAGGCGCCGGGTTTTGGCGAGACAAGCACACAGGGCTCGGGCGCCCGCGTCAGTGCCAGATAGGTGACCGAAATTCGCGACATGGGCAAAGTGCTTCACTTCATCAAGGCGCAAGGCGCGGCGGTCGCCCATCGGCGTTCGATCTGATACCGCGTCCGGTGCGACGTGTGCAACGCGCCGGCGCTCGACCATTGATCGAACGGTCGGCCCGGTGTAGCCCTCGGCCAACGATTTCAAGGAACAATCACCCATGGGCTTCAAGTGCGGCATCGTCGGCTTGCCGAACGTCGGCAAATCGACGCTTTTCAATGCGCTGACGCAGACGGCGGCGGCGGAGGCGGCCAATTATCCGTTCTGCACGATCGAGCCGAATGTTGGCGAAGTCGGCGTGCCTGATCCGCGCCTCGACAAACTCGCCGGCATCGCCAAGAGCGGCGAAATCATCCCAACCCGCCTCACCTTTGTCGACATCGCCGGGCTCGTCCGCGGCGCCTCGAAAGGCGAAGGGCTCGGCAACAAATTTCTATCCCACATCCGCGAGGTCGACGCGGTCGCCTACGTGCTTCGCTGCTTCGTCGATGACGACATCACCCACGTCGAGAACCGCATCGATCCCCTCGCCGATGCCGATGTCGTCGAAACCGAATTGATGCTGGCCGATCTCGATAGCCTCGAAAAGCGCGCTGGCCCCATCGAGAAAAAAGCCAAGGCTGGAGACAAAGACGCGAAAGCGCTGTTCGCCGTCATCGACAAAGCGCTCGTGCTGCTGCGCGAAGGTAAGCCCGCGCGCTTGGCCGCCATCACGCCCGAAGAAATGCCGACGTTTCGCAGCCTACAACTGCTGACCTCGAAACCGGTGCTTTACGTGTGCAACGTCGAAGAAACGTCGGCGGCAACCGGCAATGCATTTTCAAAGCAAGTTGAGGATCGCGCCAAGACCGAAGGCGCCGTCGCCGTCGTCATCTCGGCCAAGATCGAAAGCGAATTCGCCGGGCTCGGCATCGAAGACCGGGACGCATTTCTGGCTGAAATGGGCCTTGAAGAAGCAGGCTTAAACCGGCTGATCCGCGCCGGCTATCAGCTGCTCGACCTCGTGACATACTTCACCGTCGGCCCGAAGGAAGCCCGCGCCTGGACGATCACGCGCGGCACCAAGGCACCGGCCGCGGCCGGCGTCATCCATACCGATTTCGAGAAGGGCTTCATCCGCGCCGAGACGATCGCCTATCAAGACTACGCAACGCTTGGTGGTGAAGGCGGCGCGAAGGAAGCCGGTAAGATGCGCCTCGAAGGCAAAGAGTATGTCGTGCAAGACGGCGACGTCATGCACTTCAGGTTCGCGAACTGACGCGGGTAGCACAGTCGGCGCACCGCTCACAAAAAAGGCCCCGCATGAACGGGGCCTTTTGTATGTCACGCGTTTAGATGTTTGATCATTCCGCCGCCTGCTGCGGCGTTTCCTGCGTCACCGATATGGCCGGACGCTCCGAGCCGTCCGCCTTCGCGAGCGCGCGGCGAACGCCGTTGCCGTAGTCGATGTGCACGAGATCGAAGTGGGCCAGCTGGCGCTCCTCGATATCCTTTGGAATTCCGCCCATCGCGGCCGCGATGTTCGAAAACAGCCGCTGCTTTTGTTCGGCGTTGAACAGATTGAACAGGGCGCGCGGCTGCGAATAATCGTCGTTGCCGACGCGATGGTTGTAGCGGTCGGCATCACCTTTGAGGCGCAGCGGCGGTTCCTTGGCGGCCGGCGCTTCGACGGGCCCGCCAAAAGAGTTCGGCTCGTAATAGGCATCCGGGTGATGGCGCACGCCGCCGTAGGTATTCATCTGACCATCGCGATGATAATGGTTGACCTCCACTTTCGGCTGATTGATCGGCAGACTTTCGTAGTGCGTGCCGAGCCGGTGGCGATGCGCGTCGGCATAGGCGAAGATGCGGGCCTGCAGCATCTTGTCGGGCGAGAACGAAATGCCGGGCACGATGTTCGATGGCGAGAACGCCGCGTTTTCGATCTCAGCGAAATAATTCTCGGCGTTGCGATTCAACTCCATCACGCCGATGTCGATTGGCGGATAGTCGGCGTGCGGCCAGACCTTGGTGAGATCGAACGGATTATAAGATGTTTTATCGGCATCCATTTCCGGCATGATCTGGACCTGCACCTTCCATTTCGGAAAATCGCCCTTCTCGATCGCGCCATAGAGAGCTTCCTGATAGCTCTCGCGCGTGCGGCCGATGACTTTTTCAGCTTCCTCGTTGGTGAAGTGCTTGTGGCCTTGCATCGTCTTGAAGTGGAACTTCACCCAGAAGCGCTCACCGGCGTTGTTCCACAGCGAGAAGGTGTGCGAGCCGTAGCCGTTGATGTGCATCGGATCGATCGGCAGACCGCGATCCGACATCAGGATGGTCACCTGATGCAGGCTTTCGGGCGACAGCGACCAGAAATCCCACATGGCCGTCGGCGAGCGCATGTTGGTCTTGGGGTGGCGCTTTTGCGTGTGAATGAAATCCGGAAACTTGACGGGATCGCGAACGAAAAACACCGGCGTGTTGTTGCCAACCAGATCCCAGTTGCCTTCGCTGGTATAAAACTTCAGAGCAAATCCGCGCACGTCGCGTTCGGCGTCGGCGGCACCGGCTTCGCCGGCCACGGTCGACACGCGCAGCAGCATCGGCGTTTCGGTTCCCGGCTGCAGTACCTTCGCATTGGTGTATTTGGAAATGTCGCCGGTGATTTTCAGCGTGCCATGCGCGCCCCAGCCTTTGGCATGGACCACGCGCTCGGGGATGCGCTCGCGGTTCTGGTGGGCGAGCTTTTCGAGAAGCTGATAATCCTGCAACAAAAGCGGTCCGCGCGCGCCGGCCGACAGCGAATTCTGATTATCGGCGACGGGGGCGCCGGCCGTGGTCGTGAGTGTCTTCTTGCCGGTCATGGTGGGCTCCTTCAGGGACTATGGGGCTTAAAGCATCAAAGCGGACATGGTTGCCAATCGCTTGAGATAAAAGGTCTTATAAGAAATCCTGATGCGATCAGAAATGATGATGATCATTTAGCGACGCGTCATGGCCGAAACCTTCACGGTTTGGCCTTGGCGCTGGCCGCCGCTTTTCCGTAGCGTTCGAATTTTTCAACCATGTCACGCATTTCGCCATCGCTGAGCGTGTGCACACGGCCGAGCTGCAAAACCTTCACATATTGCGCGGCCAGCGTCTCGACGTCAAAGGCGAGTTCCAGTGCCCGGGCCAGCGTTTCGCCGACGGCGATCTGGCCGTGGTTGGCCATGAGGCAGGCATCGCGATGCGCTAGCCCGGCGGCGACGTGGCGCGCTAGGTCGTCGGTGCCGAAGGTCGCGTAGGGAACGCATGGGATGTCATTCCCGCCCGCCACGGCCACCATGTAGTGGAACGCGGGGATGGCTTTGTGGGCGCACGCCAAGGCGGTGGCGTTGAGCGAATGCGAGTGCACAACGGCGTGCTGATCTGGTCTGCACGCATAGGCCGCGCGATGAAACCGCCACTCGCTCGATGGCGCCGGGCCGTCGCTGTCCCACGTGCCGTCTTCGGAAACGAACACGATGTCGCTCGGGCGCATACTGTCATAGGCCAGGGCCGTCGGCGTAATCAGCATGCCGCCATCAAAGCGAACCGAAATGTTGCCGGATCGGCCAGGCGACAAGCCGCGCGCGCTCATCGTTCGGGCCGCGTCGAGGATGGCGCGGCGCAGCGACTTCTCGCTCGGACTTCGGATTTTGGTTTTGCTCATGCGGAGGCCTCGCGGCGCTCCGGATACAGGGACAACAATCCCTCGCGCGACGGCGCACACACACCGCGCTCGGTAATCAACCCCGTGATCAGCCGCGCCGGCGTCACGTC
>JAIEPV010000067.1 GCA_019748215.1 Hyphomicrobium sp. | reverse complement strand
ATCGAGGCCGTTCGCGAAGCTTTGAAGCAGCTGCAAGGCGCGTTCGCGCTCGGCATCATTTTCGCCGGCAATGACGACTTGATGATTGCCGCCCGGCAGGGGTCGCCACTCGCCATCGGCCATGGCAGCGGTGAAATGTACCTGGGGTCCGATGCCATCGCACTGGCGCCGTTTACCGACGCCATTACCTATCTCGACGAGGGCGACTGGGCCGTGCTGCGGCGAAGCGGCGTTGAGATTTTTGCGGCCGACGGAACGAAGGTCACTCGCCCGGTGGTCAAATCGGTTGCCAGTGCGCTTCTGGTCGACAAGGGCAATCACCGGCATTTCATGGCCAAGGAAATTCACGAACAGCCCGAGGTCATTTCACACACGCTGGCGAATTATCTCGACATGGTCGAGGCACGGGTCAAATTCCCAGACCTTGGAATTGATCTGGCCAAAATCAATCGCGTGACGATTTCGGCGTGCGGGACGGCGTACTATGCCGGGCTGGTCGCCAAATACTGGATCGAGCGGACGGCGCGGGTGCCGGTCGAGATCGATGTTGCCTCCGAAATGCGCTATCGCGATGCACCATTACCAACCGACGGGCTGGCGGTGTTCGTGTCGCAATCGGGAGAGACCGCCGACACGCTGGCGACGCTGCGCTATTGCAAGGCGAAAGGCCAGCGCATCGCCTCGATCGTCAATGTGCACACCTCGACGATCGCGCGCGAATCACATGCCGCGTTGCCGACCTTGGCCGGTCCGGAAATCGGCGTCGCGTCGACCAAAGCCTTTACCTGTCAGCTCGCCGTGCTCGCCTGCTTAGCGCTTGCCATCGGTCGGGCGCGCGGGGTCCTGACGGCCAGCCAGGAAACTGAGATCGTCGCCGCTTTGACCGAGGTGCCGCGTCACATCTCGTCAATCCTTCGCAACGAACAGCCCTTCATCGATATCGCGCAGGATCTGTCGAAAGCGCGAGATGTTCTATATCTCGGCCGAGGTACGAGCTTCCCGATTGCGCTCGAGGGGGCGCTGAAGCTGAAGGAGATTTCATATATTCACGCCGAAGGCTACGCGGCCGGTGAATTGAAGCACGGACCGATCGCCCTGATCGACGAACGCGTGCCGGTCATCGTTGTTGCGCCGCAAGACGAACTGTTTGAAAAAACCCTTTCGAACATGCAGGAAGTGGCGGCGCGGGGCGGACAAATCATCCTGATTTCGGATGCCGCAGCCGATAGCGTTGGTTGCAAAGTCGCGGCGCACATTCACATGCCAAAGGTTTCGGCGTTCACCACACCGTTAATTTACGCGGTCCCGACTCAGCTGTTGGCCTATCATACGGCCGTCATCATGGGGACCGACGTTGATCAGCCGCGCAATCTGGCGAAATCGGTGACGGTCGAATAATTCGCCCGCCAAATATCTGCGGACAGACGCGTCGGGTTATGCAAATAGCGGGGAAAACCGGGTTCATGGCGGGGCCGTCAATTTGCCTCGTTCCGGTGTTTCTCCTACAAGCGCTTCGAGGGTGCAGCGTTTCGGACACGTAGCGACCGGGGAAGGGACAACCCAATGAGCCAGTTCGACAGGATGGCGCGCGCCACCGTGGTCGCGGCTGCCATGACGATTGGCGTGCAATTGCCGACCGTTGCGGTGAGCGCTCAATCCGCAGCGCCATCAGCGAAGGCCACTGCGGCGGCCGCCGCAAAAGCCAAAGCCGCCGACGCCGCGCAGGATCCGGCCGCACAGAAAAAGCAAGCCGGCGATCAGGCGCGAGCGTCCCTCGAGTCGGGCCTCAAATCGCACAGCGCCGGAAAGCACCAGCTCGCCGCCGATCAATTATCGAGCGCGTTGCGGGGTGGGTTGGCGAGCACCGACATGGCTCGCGCGCTCTACGTTCGCGGCTTGTCGTACAAAGCTTTGAGCAAACCCGGGCTTGCCATCTCCGATCTGACCAGCGCGCTGTGGCTCAAAAACGGATTGAGCGAAAGCGATCGCCAATCGGCGATGGCGGAGCGCTCTGAGGCTTATCGACTGGCGGGGCTTTCGGACGCGGGTCTCGGTGCCGAGCGCGCGGTCGTCTCCAATCCAAACCCGTCGGCGGCCGTCGCGTCGGCGCCGACGACGACGCCCGCACCTGCGATCGCTCCGTTACCGGTGGCGATCGCGGCGACCGTCCCCGCGCCGAGTGCTGTGCCAGTTCCTCCGGCAACGGCATCGTCCACGTGGTCGAGTACGACCGGCACCGTCACCCGGCAGGCGCCGGACAGTGAGGCGGCGCAAGACGCAGCCCGAGCTCGACGGCTGGCCGCGACGCCGGTTGAGACGAACGGCATCGACGCAGCGGTCCTCGGCCGCTCGGTGAACGCGCCAGCGCCGGTCAGTGCCGGGGTGACGCCGACGCTCGCGCCGCCATCCATCGCCGCAGGGTCATCCGCTACGGCCGCAGATGCGCCGACGCTGTCGGCTTTGCCAAGCGAAGGCTCGAGCCCACCAGCGGCGACAAATGATGCGCTCGCATCGGTGCCGAGCACGGTTTCGGGTTTCTTTTCGAATTTGTTCGGCGGCGGCGGGCAGGCGAACGCGACGACCACGGCACCCGCCCCGGTCGCAGTCGCCGCAGCGGCTCCGCCGTTTACAACCTCATCGACCGGTGCGCTTGCAGAGCCGTCAGCGGCCAAGGCTGCGCCGCCAGTTATTCCCGTGGCACCAGCGCCGAAGCAGGCCGCGAAGGGCGGCAAGTATAAGCTGCACATTGCAGCGGTACGCTCCCGCGCCGAGGCCGAGGCGCTCGCCCAGCAGCTGTCATCCAAGCATGGCGGCGATCTGGCGCAACGCGCGCCGACCGTCGATGAGGCGGTGATCGGCAGCATGGGTACGTTTTATCGGGTGCGCGTCGGTTCGTATGCGAACCCGGATGAGCCGCGCGGCGTTTGCAATAAGCTGCGCACCAGTGGCTTCGATTGCCTGGTCGTGACAAACTAACGGCTGCCCGCCGCCTGCGTATCGGGCAGCCTCAGCCCGGACCATGCAATGACCCCACCGTCAATGTCGCCGAAACCTCCCAGCGCCAGTCCCGCCGCCGAGGTGCCGGGTCGAGCCGACGAGACGATTGCGGCCTCGTCGCCGCGTCCGGCAACGGAGGGCCAGCGCAAAGCCTGGGCGGAAGCAAACCCACGTGGCCGGATGGGCGCGCGTCTGCGAACGGCGTTTTTGACGGGATTGTTGATCGTCGGGCCGGTGACGATCACGCTCTATATTGTTTGGGGCCTGATCCATTGGATCGACGCCTGGATCAAACCGCTACTGCCGACGGCCTACAATCCCGACACCTATCTGCCATTTCCGCTGCCGGGCCTCGGCTTGGTGACAGCCATCGTCGGTTTGACGGTGATTGGGGCGCTGGCCGCAAACCTGCTCGGCCGGACGCTTGTTTCGTCGGGCGAAGTCATGCTGTCGCGCACGCCGATTGTTCGCAATGTGTATGGGGCAATCAAGCAGATCTTTGAAAGCGTCATCCAGACGGCAGGGCCGGACCAAAAATTTCAAAAGGTCGGGTTGATCGAGTTTCCGTCAAAGGGGTTGTGGTCCCTGGTGCTGATTACCGGGGAAGCCAGCGGCGAAATTTCCGATGCGCAGCCCGGCGGCGAGAGTGATCTGCTGACGGTGTTCATGCCGACGGGCGTCGTGCCGCCGACCGGTTTCATCTGCTTCGTGCCGCGCCGCAACGTGACCTATCTGAAAATGACCGTCGAGGAGGCAGCGAAGGTGATTTTGTCGGGTGGCATCGTCGTGCCTGAGGCCGATGCAAAGGTCGTGCGGACGTAAGGCGGCTGTGCGTGAACGCTTCACGCGGCCCGGAACAGGCGCACGGCGTCATCGCATTCAAACAAGTAAAGCAGCATGAGCAGCGCCTTGCCGCGCGGCCCAGCAAGGTCAGGGTCGGCGGCCAGGATCATCGTCGCATCGTCGCGGGCGGCGGCGAGCAGCATGTCGAAGCCTGGAACTTCGGCGACGCGGAAGCCCGGCATGCCGCTTTGGCGAGCGCCGAGCATCTCGCCGCCGCCGCGCAATTCGAGATCCTTCTCGGCGATCAGGAAGCCGTCCTCGGTATCTTCCATCATGGTCAGGCGCTTCTCGGCCGTCTCGCCCAGGGGTGACTTGTAGAGCAGCATGCAAAACGATTCACGCGAGCCGCGCCCGACCCGGCCGCGTAACTGATGCAGCTGCGCCAGACCGAAGCGCTCGGCATGTTCGATGACCATGATGTTGGCGTTCGGCACGTTGACGCCGACTTCGATGACGGTGGTGGCGACGAGGATTTTCAGCGCGCCCGACGAGAAGGCGGCCATCGTGTCGTCCTTCTCCTTGGACGGAAGTCCGCCGTGCAGCAGTCCGACGTCGGCACCGAAACTTAGCGCTAAGTGGGCGTGGCGCTCTTCGGCGGCCGCGAGATCCAAGACTTCGGACGTCTCGATCAGCGGGCACACCCAATAGACCTGCGCGCCTTCCGCCAGTTGCACGCGAATGCGGTCGATGAGTTTTTCGAGCGTTTCGAGCGGAACCTTGCGGGTCACGATCGGTTTGCGCCCGGCCGGTTTCTCCGTCAGCTTAGAGACGTCGAGATCACCGTAATGGGTCATCAGCAGCGTGCGCGGGATCGGCGTTGCCGTCATCACCAGAACGTTGGTGCCGCCATTTGAACCTTTGGCTTGCAAGGCCAGGCGCTGGTGCACGCCGAAGCGATGCTGCTCGTCGATGACCGCAACGGCGAGATCGTGGAAAATGACCTCCGACTGAAACAGCGCATGCGTGCCGATTAAAATATCGATGGTGCCGACGGCGAGGCGTTCGAGGAGGGCGTCGCGGGTTTTGCCTTTTTCGCGCCCGGTCAGCACCGCGATGCTGAGCCCGGCTTTGTCGGCCAGCGGCTGGATGGTTTCGAGATGCTGGCGGGCCAGCACTTCGGTCGGCGCCATCAGGGCTGCCTGGGCGCCGGCCTCCACGGCCACCGCCATCGCCATCAACGCGACGACGGTTTTGCCCGACCCGACATCGCCCTGCAAAAGCCGCAGCATGCGATGCGGGGCTGCGAGATCGTCGGTGATTTCAGCCAGCGCGGTGCGCTGCGAGGTGGTGAGCGAAAACGGCAGCGCATCGACGACCCGCTGGCGCACGCGGCCATCGCCCGAAATGGAGCGTCCGCGCTGCACCTTGCCGCTTTGCCGGACAAGGCCGAGGGCCAGTTGACCGGCCAGCAATTCATCATAGGCGAGGCGTTGCCACGCGAGCCCGCCGTTCGACACATCCTGGGCTTCGTCCGGTCGATGCAACTTTTGCAGCGCCGCCTTCAACGACGGCCAGCCGCGCGCCTTCAACCACGCGGCGTCCTGCCATTCGGGGAAGTCGGCGACGCGATCGACGGCTTGGCGCGCGGCTTTGACGATGATTTTGCCGGAGAGACCGGC
Source organism: Hyphomicrobium sp. (assembly GCA_019748215.1). Taxonomy (GTDB): domain Bacteria; phylum Pseudomonadota; class Alphaproteobacteria; order Rhizobiales; family Hyphomicrobiaceae; genus Hyphomicrobium_B. The sequence goes on along the minus strand of JAIEPV010000067.1, from coordinate 5,743 downwards.
GGTCAATCCGTAGACAGGTTCGAGTAACGGTAATTCGTCGCGCGCCTCGGGCGAGACGATATAGTCGGGATGCGCCATCTGCAGGGTTTCGCCGTAGCGCTCAACGCGACCCGACACATAACGGTACTCGCCTTCGGGAAGCTGGCGTTCGACGAAGGCGCGTTCAACGCGGAAAAAAACCAGATCGAGCCGTCCGGCGTCGTCCTCGCACGCGACTTTGTATGGCGCTTTAGAATTGCCGCGCGGGGGCGGCTTGTGTTTCAGCACGCGGACGTACAGCGTGACGATGGTGCCGGGCACGGCCTCGCTGGTTGAAGGTTCCATGCGACGATCGATGACGCCGGTCGGCAAGTGCCAGAGCAGATCGACGACGCGAGGTTCACCGATGCCGGGCGGCAAGACGAGGCATTTTTTCAGCAGGCCAGCCATGCGCGGCCCGATGCCGGTCAACGATTGCACGGGCGCGAACAGCGGATTGAGCAACGGCGGTCGCATGCGAGATCAGTTCACGACACTTGGGCCGCTGGAATCGCGGAGAGACCACGCAGCAAACGGGGTCGCGGCAAAACGCATCGTATCCTCGCAGTTTTCCGACGGGTGCTAGAGCGCTTTGCGATCGGATGGACTCAGATCGGCGCTCTAGCCCTTTGCTTTGTCGCATTTTCTGACGACGAACCGGGATCCACTTCGTCGGAAAATGCTCTAGGCGGATCGAGCGGCGGGCGCTATATGGGCCGCTCGCCCTAATCGCTCAGGCAAGCGTGTCGTCTTGCGGCCGGTCCGTCAAGCACCGTTCCACAGGTCATTTGCGGTTGATCACTAGCAAACACCACCAGCGCCGCTTGGCTCGAATTTATGAGACTGACACCCAGATGACGGATGACCTCGAGCTTCGCCGCCGCCGCGCCGCCTACCGCGCCGCCCATCGCGGCACGAAGGAGATGGACGTGCTGGTCGGCCGCTACGCCGAGGCGCGTTTGCCGACGCTGGAAGGCGCGGCATTGGGACACTTTGAGCAGTTTCTATCGGTCGCCGATCCGACGTTGCAGGCGTGGATTTTTGCGACTGAAGCCATGGGCGAGAGTGAGTTCTCCGGTTTGGTCAATGACATCCGGGTATTTCACGGATTGAATGCTCTCAACGACGTGAAGGGCTGAGCGGCGTGGCGGAGTGGAAGGTCAAAGCCGAACTGTCGAAGGGCGCGGTATTTTCGGGCGTGCCGGAAGGCTTCGACGCGCGCGTCATTGCCGATATCACCAAGGCGTCGCGTCGCGACGATCAACCCGGCCTGCATCTCCACATCGCGCGCGATGACCGGCGGCTGGAACAAATCGAAACGGCGATGGCGTTTTTTGCGCCCGACGTGAAGGTCATCGCGCTGCCGGCGTGGGATACCGTTCCCTACGATCGCACCGGGCCGAACGCAGAGATCATCTCGAAACGCATCACCGGGTTTGGCAAGCTCGTGATCGGCACGCGCAAGGAGCCGACGGTGGTTTTGACCACCGTCAACGCCGTGCTGCAGCGGGTGCCGCCGCGGGCTTTCATTCGCTCGGCGTTCAAGCCGATCGCGCCCGGCCAGCGGCTCGATATGTCGGAGTTGATCAAGCGGCTCGGCGCTTACGGATTCCAGCGGGCCAGCTCGGTCATGGAGCCGGGTGAATTCGCCCAACGCGGCGGCATCCTCGATATGTTTCCGCCGGGGCGCATCAATCCGATCCGGCTCGATTTCTTCGGCGACACGCTGGAGAGCATCAAAGCCTTCGACGCGCAGACGCAGCGCTCGATGAAGCCGGTGCAGAAATTTGCGCTGATGCCGGTCAGCGAAGTGGCCTTCGGCGAGGCGGCGACGGCGCTGTTTCGAACGCGCTACGTCGCGCTGTTTGGCGGCAACACGGGCGATGATCCGCTTTATGAATCGGTCAGCCACGGCCGGCGCTATCAGGGACAGGAGCACTGGCTGCCGCTGTTCCATCCCGAACTCGAAACGATATTTGATTATGTGCCGGGTGCGGGCGTGAGTTTCGATCATCGCGCCGAGGAAGCCATCGACCAGCGCTTCCAGCAAATCCAGGAGCACTACGAAGCCCGCGTCGATAGCCTGGAAGGCCAGCGGTTCGGCGCGCCGCCCTATAAGCCAGTACCGCCCGAACAGATGTTTCTCGATGGCAAGGCGTGGGTGGCGGCGCTGGCCAAACGGGGGCTGTCGCGGATCACGCCGTTCGACGATCCCGCACAATCGGGCGTCTATGCGATGCGCGGCCGGCGTGGCCGATCGTTCGCGCCGGAACGCACCAACCCGGATGCGAACGTGTTCGATGCGGCCGTCGGTCATGTGCGGCGCATTTTGTCGGAGCCGCGCCGGGTCATCGTCGCGGCTTGGACGGCGGGGGCGCGCGAACGGCTGTTGGGGCTGTTCAACGACCACGGTCTGCGCGACGCGCGCAAAATTGAGAATTTCACCGAGGTGCTGGCGCTGCCGCCGGGCGCGACGGCGTTCGCCGTGCTCGGTCTTGAGGAAGGCTTCGAGACACCGGACTTGGCCGTCATCGCCGAACAGGACATTCTTGGCGATCGCCTGGTGCGGCAGCGCAAACGCACGCGCAAGGCCAGCGACGTTTTGACGGAAGCGACCAGCCTGTCAGTCGGCGATCTGGTGGTGCACACCGATCATGGCATCGGCCGGTTCGCGGGCCTGCAGACGATCACGGCACTCGGCGCGCCGCACGATTGTCTCGAACTGCATTATGCCGGCGGCGACAAGCTGTTCCTCCCGGTCGAAAACATCGAGCTGCTGACCCGTTATGGCGCTGATGAAGGCGACAGCCAGCTCGATCGGCTGGGCGGAGTGGCGTGGCAATCACGTAAGGCGCGGCTGAAAAAGCGATTGCGTGAGATCGCCAACGAGCTGATCAAGATCGCAGCGCTCCGGGCTTTGCGCGAGGCGACGCCACTGCTCCCGCCGGCCGGCGCCTACGACGAATTCGTGGCGCGCTTTCCCTACGAAGAAACCGAGGATCAGGCGTCGAGCATCGATGCCGTCGTCGCCGATTTGGGATCGGGCCGCCCGATGGACCGCCTCGTTTGCGGCGACGTTGGCTTTGGCAAGACGGAAGTGGCGATGCGGGCGGCGTTCGTGGCGGCTCTCAACGGCGTACAGGTCGCGGTGGTGGTGCCGACGACGTTGCTGGCGCGGCAGCATTTCCGCTCGTTTACGGAACGCTTCAAGGGGCTGCCGGTGAAGGTGGCGCAGGCGTCGCGCATGGTAGCTGCGAAGGATCTCGCCGAAGTCAAAGCCGGCTTGAAATCCGGCGGAATTGATATCGTCATCGGCACGCACGCACTACTTGGCAAGCAGATCGACTTTGCCCGGCTCGGATTGCTGATCATCGATGAGGAGCAGCATTTCGGCGTCGGGCACAAGGAGCGCCTGAAGACGATGCGCGAGGATGTGCACGTGCTGACGCTGTCGGCGACGCCGATCCCGCGCACGCTGCAGCTGGCGCTGACCGGCGTCAGGGAACTGTCGCTGATCACCACGCCGCCGATCGACCGGCTGGCGGTGCGCACGTTCATTTCACAATTCGATCCGGTGATTTTGAAGGAAGCGCTGCGCCGCGAACGCTTCCGCGGCGGGCAGACGTTTTATGTGGCGCCGCGCATTACCGACCTCGACGACATCGCCGAGTTTTTGCGCGAGACGGTGCCGGAGCTGACCTTCGCGCGCGCCACCGGACAAATGACGCCGACCGAACTCGAAGACGTGATGACGGCGTTCTACGAGGGCAAGTACGACATCCTTCTCTCGACTGCGATTGTCGAATCCGGTCTCGATGTGCCAAACGCCAACACGCTGATCGTGCATCGCGCCGATATGTTTGGCTTAGCTCAGCTGTATCAATTGCGCGGCCGGGTCGGGCGCTCGAAGACGCGGGCCTATGCCTACATCACCACGCCGCCGAACCAGAAGCTGACCGAGGGCGCCGAGAAACGCCTGAAGGTTCTGCAATCGCTCGATACGCTCGGCGCTGGGTTCTCGCTCGCCTCGCACGATCTCGACATTCGCGGCGCTGGCAATTTGCTCGGCGAGGAGCAGTCGGGACATATCCGTGAAGTCGGTTTCGAGCTTTATCAATCGATGCTGGAGGAGGCGGTGGCTGCCATGAAGGGCGGCGATCTCGAAGCGACCGACAAGTGGAGTCCGGAGATTCAGCTCGGCACCTCGATCATGATTCCGGAGAGCTATGTCACCGATCTGCAATTGCGGCTCGGCCTCTATCGCCGCTTGTCGACGCTTGAGCAGCGCGCTGACATCGATGCGTTCGCGGCTGAACTCGTCGATCGGTTCGGCGACATGCCGCCGGAGGTCACGCACCTTCTCGACGTCATGGAGATCAAAGGCCTGTGCCGCATCGCCGGTATTGCCAAGGTCGATGCCGGTCCGAAGGGCGGCGTCGTGACGCTGTACAAAAATACCTTCGCCAATCCGGAAGGCCTGATCGGTTTCGTGCAGGCATCACGCGGGACGTTGAGGGTGCAGCCGGATCAGCGCTTGGTGTTTCGCGCCGATTGGGATCAGCCGGAAGCGCGCCTGAAGGGCGTCAGATCGTTGATCCAAACATTCGCCGACCTTGCAGCGAATGGGCGCAAGGCGGCGTGATCGTTCGGTGCGATCAGCGGCTCGGCGACTGCGGTGTCGCGTGCGCCGCCCGGGCAGCGTCGAGGCGCTGATAAAACGCGTTCGCTGGAACTGACGGCGAGGGCGTCGAAAGATTTGGCTGCAGCACAGTTGGAGCATTGGCGAGACCGACCGGGAGCACACCTGCTTGCCCATCGACCAGATCGCGCAAGACGCCGCGGACCTTGGCCCCTTCTTCGGCGGCGAACATGTCGTGGAACACTTCGCCGTCCACTTCGGCGGTGCTTTCAAGGCGGACGCGGCGCGCCCGGATGATGCCGCGCGTGACCCCGCGAATGACGACATCGTCGGCATTGATGACGCCGTCGACCATGGCATCGGTATCGACGATGAGCATCTTGCACGTGATGTTGCCGTGAACTTTGCCCTTGACCAGGATATCGCCCTGGCTTTCGAGATCACCGCGCATCGTCAGCCACTCGTTGATGATCGAACAATTGGCTTCATGGGCGGCCGCTTGCTGCGCGAAGGGCTGGCCGTTGGTCGCGAGGGACGACGCGAGCGACTTGGCGGTGAACATGGGCGCACTCACAAAATAAAAACGATCTCGGCGGCAGAGTAGCGCCCGTGCGTTAAGAAGCGGCTAAGCACATTTTCTCCGATCTGAGATTACGCCGAAATTGGGCGAAGGGTTGCGAGCAGGCTGCGCTTGACCTTGCCATTGGCGGTGCGCGGCAGAGCATCAACGAACACGATCTCGCGCGGGCGCTTGTAGTCGGCGAGGCGATCGGCGGCGAAGGACTCCAGCGTTGTCGTCGATAGCGAACTGCCGGGCGCACGAATGACGAAGGCGCCAATGACGCTGACGTCGGCACGAACGCGAACTTCAGCGCAGGCGACTTCAGCGACACCCGGGCATTGCGCCAGCACGGCTTCGACTTCGTGCGGCGAGACGCGGTAGCCGAGCGCCTTCATGATGTCGTTGGCGCGGCCGAGATGCGTGACGTAGCCGTCGCCGTCCATGCGGCCGAGATCGCCACCGACGAACCAGTCGCCGCGATAAACCTCCAGCTCTTCGTCAGGGCGATTCCAATAGCCGAGCAT
>JAIEPV010000100.1 GCA_019748215.1 Hyphomicrobium sp. | reverse complement strand
ATATCGGTGACGATGGACAACGCACACGTGCACGGACGCTATCGCGGTATCGACGGCCGCGGACACCTGCTTATCGAGACAGCAGACGGCGCGGTGCAGACACTGACACACGGGGACGTCGCGCTCGCCGACGCCATTGAAGGAAGCGGGTCAGAATGACGGATGCACCCACAAAAGTCCGCAAAAGCGGCCGGGGTGGCGACGAACTGGTTTTCATGGCGCTTGGCGGTCTCGGCGAGATCGGCATGAACGTGTACCTTTACGGCTATGGGCCGGAAAATGCGCGGCGCTGGCTGATGGTCGATCTCGGCATCACCTTTCCGGGCGATAGAGAGCCGGGCGCCGATATCGTGCTGCCCGATTTGCGTTTCATCATCGGCGAAAAAGGCGCGCTGGCCGGCCTCGTGCTCACCCACGCCCACGAGGATCACGTCGGCGCGGTCATTGATTTGTGGCCAGCGCTCGGTTGCCCGATCTATGCGACGCCCTTCACGGCGGGAATGGTCAAATCCAAGCTTGGCGAGTTTGGCAAGAATATCCGGCTGCCGATCACCGAAGTTCCGCTCGATGGGCGGTGCACGGTCGGCCCTTTCGATGTCGAATTCGTTTCTCTGGCGCACTCGATCCCGGAGCCGAGCGGCTTGGCTATCCGCACGCCGGCCGGCCTCGTGTTCCATACCGGCGATTGGAAGCTCGATACTGAGCCGCTGATCGGATCGATCCCGAACATCAGTAAGCTGAAGGCGATTGGCCAAGAAGGCGTCTTGGCGATGGTCTGCGATTCCACCAACGCCATGCGTGAGGGGCGATCACCGACCGAGGGTGAGGTTTCGCGCTCGCTGTCGAAGCTGATCGCGGCGGCTCCGCGCCGGATCGCAGTGACGACGTTCTCGTCGAACGTCGCCCGCATCAAGGCGGTCGCCGACGCGGCGCACAACTGCGGCCGCACGCTCGTTGTCGCGGGGCGGGCCCTGCATCGCGTCATCCAAGTCGCGATCGATACCGGCTATCTGCCGGAGAATTTCACCTATCTGGATCAGCGCCGCTTTTCAGACATCGCCGCCGACAAAGTGGTGCTTTTGTGCACCGGCAGCCAGGGCGAGCCGCGCGCCGCCATTGCTCGCATTGCCGAAGACGAGCATCCCGATATTTCGCTCACCAAAGGGGATGTCGCGATCTTCTCGTCGCGCACCATTCCGGGCAATGAGAAGTCCGTTGGTCGCGTGCAGAACGCGCTGGCGAGCCGTGGTGTCGATATCATCACCGATGCCGAGGCACTGGTGCACGTCACCGGGCATCCGCGTCGCGACGAGTTGCGGGAGATGTACGGCTGGATGCGGCCGCAAGTCGTCATTCCGATGCACGGCGAAGCTCGCCATTTGAAGGAAAACGCCAAGCTCGCCCGAGAGTGCGGGGTTGGCGAAACGTTCATTCTCAGCTGCGGAGATATGCTGAAGCTGTCGCCTGGCCCGCATGCCGTCATCGACGAAGCGCCGGTGGGACGGCTGTATCGCGATGGCCGTCTGATCGTGCCCGATGCCGACGGCCCGGTGCGCGCCCGCCACAAGTTATCGTTTGCGGGTATTGCGGTCGTCGCGCTCGCGCTGTCGCGGCATGGCGATATTCTCGCCGAGCCCGACGTGGTGCTGGAAGGCATTCCGAGCGTCGATGGCGATGGAGAGGATATGGTGGAGATCGTGCTCGATGCCATCGACGGTACGTTCCGGTCGATTCCGCCCAAGCGGCGCGGCGATATCGACATGCTGCGGGAAGCAGTTTTCAAGAGCGTTCGCGGCGCCATTAACGAAGCCTGGGGCAAGAAACCGATTGTCAAAGTGCTGGTGACCGTGGTGGAAGCTAAAGGCTGAGGCCAGCGCGGTGCTGTCAGATTGGGCGCGCAGGTGTTGGCAGAATGTTTTCGTGCCGCTTGCTTGACGGAGACGGATGTATGATTGGACGCCTGAACCATGTGGCCATCGCCGTCAAAGATCTGGCGGCGGCGTCGGCGGTTTATCGCAACGCGCTTGGCGCCAAGGTTGGCCCCGCGCTGGCGCAGCCCGAGCACGGCGTCACGGTTGTCTTCATTGAACTGCCCAATACCAAGATCGAACTGCTGGAACCACTGGGCGCGGGGTCGCCGATCGCCAAGTTTCTTGAAAAATCACCTGACGGCGGCATCCATCATGTGTGCTATGAAGTCGATGACATTCTCGCGGCCCGCGATCAATTGAAGGGCCAAGGTGCCCGAGTGCTGGGTGATGGAACGCCAAAAATCGGCGCCCACGGAAAACCGGTGCTGTTTCTTCATCCGAAGGATTTCTGCGGCACGCTTGTTGAATTGGAGCAGGTCTAGCCGCTGAGCCAAGGCTCAGACGCTGAACTGAGCTCGCGATGCTCGGCAGTTCGAACATGTGGTGTGCGAGCCAGTTTCAACGTCGGTTGAAAATGCTCGAGGCCAGTTTCTGCGGCTCGACCGCAAACCTGAGGCGAAGAAATCATGCGCACGTCGGTCGCCGTCGCGACATTTTTTTGTCTGTGGTTCATCACCCTATTTGTGGTCTTGCCGTTCTTTGCCAAAACTCAAGACGAGGCTGGTGAAGTTGTGCCGGGCACACCGGAAGGCGCACCAGCAAAGATCAACATCGTCAAAGTTTTTCTGGTCAACACAGTCGTCGCGATCGTTGCTTTTTCAATCGTTTACGTCGTGATTTCTAGGCTGTGACCGCTGGCCCGCGCAGCTTAAAGCATCGTCCCCGAGGGATCGTTCCGGCGCCATTGCGCAGCCCGATTTAAACGGCTATTCCGCGATGCTTGATGGCGAGGTCTGGCGCTGCCACGCCCTGCCGCCGCTTTCCATTTTGTCATTAGAGATCCTGTCAATGCGCCTCAGCCGATACTTCATGCCCGTGTTGCGCGATACGCCGAAAGAGGCGGAAATCGTCTCGCATCAGCTGATGCTGCGGGCCGGCATGGTCAAGCAATCGGCGGCTGGAATTTATTCATGGCTGCCGCTTGGTTTAAAAGTGCTGACCAAGATCGCCGAGATCGTTCGCCAGGAGCAGAACCGCGCCGGCGCGGTCGAGATCCTGATGCCCACCATGCAGTCGGCTGATTTGTGGCGCGAGAGCGGCCGCTATGAAGCTTACGGCAAGGAGATGCTGCGCATCGTCGATCGCCAAGAGCGCGATCTGCTGTTTGGACCGACGGCTGAAGAAGTGGTGACGGCGATTTTTCGCGACAGTGTGCGCAGCTACCGCGATTTGCCAAAAAATCTCTACAACATCCAGTGGAAGTTTCGCGATGAAATCCGCCCGCGCTTCGGTGTCATGCGCGGGCGGGAATTTCTCATGAAGGACGCCTATTCGTTCGATCTGACGGCCGACGGCGCTCGCAAAGCCTACAATGGCATGTTCGTCGCCTATCTCAGAACCTTCGCGCGCATGGGCTTGAAGTCGATCCCGATGAAGGCCGACACCGGACCGATCGGCGGCGATCTCAGCCACGAGTTCATCATTCTGGCCGCGACCGGCGAGAGCCAAGTGTTCTGTCACAACGATCTGATTGAGGGCGCTATTCCGGCGGCCGACACGGATTTCGATGCCGATTTGACACCCATCATTGAAAACTGGACGTCGAAATATGCGGCGACCGAAGACATGCACGACGCCGCGACGTTCGAGGCGAACGTGCCAGCCGACAGCCGCGTTTCGGCGCGTGGCATCGAAGTCGGCCATATTTTCTACTTCGGCACCAAGTACTCCGAGCCGATGGGCGCCCGGGTACAGGGCCCGGATGGGCAAATGATCGCGGTGCAAATGGGATCTTATGGTGTTGGCGTGTCGCGGCTGGCGGGCGCAATCATCGAAGCGAACCATGACGCGGGCGGCATCATCTGGCCTGTCCCGGTGGCGCCGTTCGAAGTCGGTTTGATCAATCTCAAGTCCGGCGATGCTGACACCGACCGCGCAGCAGCCGATCTTTATGCGAAACTACAGTCCGCCGGCATCGATGTGCTCTATGACGACACGGATGAGCGCGCCGGCGGAAAATTCGCGACGATGGATTTGATCGGTTTGCCCTACCAACTCATCGTTGGACCAAAGGGCGTGAAATCGGGAGAGGCGGAAGTCAAAGATCGCCGGACTGGTACCCGCGCATCCATGCCGATGGACGCCGCGTTGGCGCATGTGATCGACAGCGTCGTCTCTCAACGCGTGCTCATCTGATTGTTCATGATGAGCCTGTTGATCCCTCAAACCATGGTTCGGAGCGGGCAAGCATGAGCACCTCAGTCGCCGACACGCGCGCCTTTTCACCGTTCGAGTGGCTGCTGGCCGGCCGCTATCTCAGAGCCCGGCGCAAGGAAGGTTTCATTTCGGTGATCGCCGGGTTTTCGTTTCTCGGCATCATGCTGGGGGTCGCGACGCTGATCATCGTCATGGCGGTGATGAATGGATTTCGCAAAGATCTGTTCACCAAAATCATGGGCCTCAATGGCCACGTCATCGTCAACAAGATCGGTGAGCCGTTCGAAGATTATGCCGACATCGCCGCCAAGATCGCCGTCGTTCCCGGAGTCAAATCGGCGCTGCCGGTGATCGAAGGTCAGGTGATGGTATCGTCCGCCGTGCAAGCGCTGGGCGGACTGGTGCGCGGGATCGATGAAAAGAGCCTGAAATCCTTGTCGCTTGTGTCGAGCAACGTCAAAGCCGGGACGATCGAGGGGTTCGATGCTCAAACAGGCATCGCCATCGGCACGCGGCTGGCGACATCGTTGCGCGTGGGCTTAGGCGATTCGGTGACATTGGTGTCGCCACGCGGCGCAACGACGCCATTCGGCACGGCGCCGCGGTCGAAGCCCTACGTCATCACCGCACTGTTTGAACTCGGCATGTCCGAATACGATCGCATGATGATCTTCATGCCGCTGGCTGAAGCGCAAAAATATTTCGCCAAGGGCGGCGAAGTCGATGTGCTCGAAGTTGTCGTCGATAATCCCGAAGATGTCGATCGCTACAACGCGCTGATCAAGCAAGCCGGCGGGCCGACGATCGTGGTCAATGACTGGCGGCAGCGCAACGAGACGTTCTTTAATGTGCTCGCCGTCGAGCGCAACGTCATGTTTATTATTCTCTCACTCATCGTACTGGTGGCGGCGCTCAATATCATTTCCGGCCTGATGATGCTGGTGAAGGACAAGGGTCGCGATATCGCCATCCTGCGCACGATGGGAGCATCGAAAGGCGCCATCATGCGCGTGTTCTTGATCACCGGCGCGTCGATTGGCATCGTCGGCACTCTGGCCGGCCTCGTGCTCGGCGTGGTGTTTTGCTGGAACATCGAAGCGATCAAGAATTTCGTTTCGGTGGTCACTGGCGCAACCGTGTTCGATCCCAGCGTGTATTATCTGACGAAGTTGCCGGCCGACATCGACGTGCGCGAGACCGGCGGCATCGTCGCCATGGCATTGGTGCTATCGGTGATAGCGACGATCTATCCGGCCTGGCGGGCATCCAAGCTCGATCCGGTCGAAGCGCTACGCTACGAGTGATGATGATGGATCAACTGAGAGCCAGCGCGGCACCCGATGCGAGTGGTCAGCCGAGCCTCATCCTCGAAGACGTGCGCCGCTCGTTTCGTCAGGGAACGCGCGAGATCAACGTCCTGCAAGGCGTCAACGCTGCCTTGTGGCCAGGGCAGGCAGTGGCGCTGGTTGGGCCTTCGGGGGCTGGGAAATCGACGCTGCTGCATATTGCCGGATTGCTCGAACCGCCGACTGGCGGCCGGGTGATCGTCAACGGCCGTGATTGCGCGGGGCTCTCGGAAGCGGAACGCACGCGGCTGCGTCGCCACCACATCGGCTTCATCTATCAGTTTCATCAGTTGCTGCCCGAATTTTCCGCACTCGAGAACGTTGTCATTCCGCAGTTGATTTTGGGCAAATCGAAGCGCCAGGCCGAAGTCAGGGCGAGGATGCTGCTCGATGGGTTGGGGCTGCAATCGCGGGTCGATCATCGCCCGGCTGAGTTGTCGGGTGGCGAGCAACAGCGCACGGCGATTTGCCGTGGCCTTGCCAACGCTCCAAGGCTGCTGCTCGCCGACGAGCCGACCGGCAATCTCGATCCCAAAACGTCCGAGCATGTGTTTCAGGAATTGATCGGTCTCATTCGCCAGCAGGGGGTCGCGGCGTTGATCGCCACCCACAACATTGAACTGGCGCGCCGCATGGATCGAATTTTGCGCATGGAAGACGGGAAACTGGTCGAGATTTCGGCGGTCGCCGCTGGGTGAAGCGACGCTCGTTGGTAAGCTGCGCTCGTGGATAGAGGCCCGTCGGGCGCTGACACGGGCCGCCGGAGTGGACACACTCGAGTCATGAGCAGCGCGATTCGCACGTCCCCATCCCCATCGACTTTTGTGCACTTGAAAGTGCATTCGTCGTATTCGCTGCTCGAAGGCGCGCTGCCGATCGGCCGGTTGGCCAAACTGGCACCCGGCTATGGCTTTCCCGCCATGGGCCTGACCGACACCAACAATCTGTTCGGCGCTCTCGAATTTTCCGAAAAGCTTTGGGAGGCCGGCGTTCAGCCGATCGTCGGCTGTTCGATCGATGTCGATTTTGGCGATCATCGCGATACGTCACCAACGATGCTGCGGGCTGCCAGCAACGCGCCACGCGCGCAATCGGCGGGGCGTATTGCCGTGCTGGCCATGAACGCCGACGGCTATGCCAACCTCATGCGGCTGTCGAAGGTTTTGTATTTCGAGGTCGCCGACGATGAGCCGCCGCTGGTCCGGCTGGCGAGCCTCGAACAAAATGCAGCGGGACTGATCGCATTGACGGGCGGCCCGGACGGACCGATCGACCGCGCCTTAAAAGATGGCCAAGCGGAACTCGCCCTTGAGCGCATGCGCTCGCTGGAGAAGATTTTCGGCAACCGCCTTTATGTCGAAATCCAACGACACGGGCTCGCCGATGAAGCACGCGTTGAACCCGAACTGCTGGCTTTGGCCTACACACGGCAGGTGCCGATTGTCGGGACGAATGAGTGCTATTTCGCGACCCGCTCCGATTATGAGGCGCATGACGCGCTGCTGTGCATTGCCGACGGGCGATATGTCGTCGAAGACAATCGCCGCCGCGCGACTCCTGAGCATTGCCTGAAAAGCGCCGACGAGATGATCGCGCTGTTTGCCGACTTGCCGGAAGCGATCGCAACCACCGTCGAGATCGCCGAGCGATGCGCGTTTCGTCCCACGGGGCGCAAACCGATTTTGCCGCGCTTTGTTGCCAGCGACGACAGCCTGAGTGAATTGGAGAATTTTCGCCTCGAAGCAGCGGAATTGCGGCGCCAAGCCAAGGCAGGATTGGCCGTGCGTTTGGCGGCGACCGGCCCGGCCGCCGGTTTCACGACTGAGGACTATCAGACGCGATTATCTTACGAAGTCGACGTCATCACGCAGATGAAGTTTCCGGGCTACTTCCTGATCGTTGCCGACTTTATTCAATGGTCGAAGTCGAATGGCATTCCGGTCGGGCCGGGTCGCGGGTCTGGTGCGGGCTCGCTGGTCGCCTACGCACTGACAATCACCGATCTCGATCCGCTGCAATTTGGGTTGCTGTTTGAGCGATTTCTCAATCCCGAGCGCGTGTCGATGCCGGACTTCGACATCGACTTCTGCCAGGAAAAGCGCGACCTCGTCATCGACTACGTTCAGAAAAAGTATGGCGTCGATCGGGTGGCGCAGATTATCACGCACGGCAAATTGCAAGCCCGCGCCGTGCTGCGCGATGTCGGCCGCGTGCTGCAAATGCCGTATGGGCAAGTCGATCGGCTGTGCAAGCTGGTGCCGAACAATCCCGCCAAGCCCGTGACTTTGAAAGAAGCGATCGACGGCGAACCGAAACTTCAGGAGGAGCGTGATCGCGAACCGATCGTCGCCAAGCTTCTGGAAATCGCGCAAAAGCTCGAAGGGCTATATCGGCATGCGTCGACGCATGCGGCCGGCATGGTGATCGGCGATCGCCCGCTTGAAGAGCTGGTGCCTCTCTATCGCGATCCGAAGTCGCATTTCCCGATCACGCAGTTCAACTGGAAAATGGTTGAAGCCGCAGGCCTCGTGAAGTTTGACTTCCTCGGATTGAAAACGCTTACCGTGCTTGAAAAGGCCGTGGCGCTGGTTAAGCGCGGACGCGGCATGGCCGTCGATTTGCTGGCGCTGCCGCTCGACGACAAGGCGACGTATGAGCTTTTGGCGCGGGCCGATACGGTTGGCGTTTTCCAGCTAGAAAGCACGGGAATGCGCGAGAGCCTGAAGCGGCTGAAACCGGACCGCTTCGAAGATATCATCGCCATGGTGGCGCTGTATCGTCCCGGTCCGATGGATAATATCCCGTCGTACATCCATCGCAAGCATGGCGAAGAGCCGGTCGACTATCATCATCCGATGTTGGAAGGCATCCTGAATGAAACCTATGGCGTCATCATCTATCAGGAGCAGGTTATTCAGATCGCCCAGGTGATGGGCGGATACACCTTGGGGCAAGCCGACCTGTTGCGTCGCGCCATGGGAAAGAAGGACAAAGCCGAGATGGCCGCGCAGCAGGCGCGGTTCGTCGAAGGTGCGATGAAAAATGGTGTCCGCCAGGATGAGGCCATCGCCATCTTCGAACTGGTCGACAAGTTTGCCGGCTACGGCTTCAACAAATCTCACGCCGCAGCCTACGCGCTGGTCAGCTATCACACGGCGTATATGAAGGCGAATTTCTGCGAGGAATTCATCGCCGCATCGATGACGCTGGACATGGCCAACACCGACAAGCTCGCGATGTTCGCCAACGAAGCGCGCAAGTCGGGCATCGCCGTGCTGCCGCCGTGCGTGAATGCGTCGGGCGTTGATTTCGGCGCGGAGCCGCCTTCGGGCACAGCGAAGCGCGGCGCCATTCGTTATTCGCTCGCGGCTCTCAAAAACATCGGCGCCGGCGCAGTCGAGACCATCGTTTCTGAACGCAACGCCAACGGGGCCTATCAATCTCTCGCGGACTTTGCCAACCGTCTCGATGCGAAAGCTCTGAACAAACGCGGGATCGAAACGCTTGGCAAAGGCGGCGCGTTCGATACCCTCGCGTCCGATCGGGCTTTGGTTGCCGCAAACGCGGATGCGATTTTGGCGCTGGCGCAGCGGCGCCAATCCGACACGAAGCAGGGTATGACCGATCTGTTTGGCGGAGGCGGCCAAACGCCCGACCTGGCGCTGCGCGCCGCGCCGCCGTCGACGCCGATGGAACGGCTGGCGGCTGAATTCGAGGCCGTCGGTTTTTATCTCTCCGGCCATCCCCTTGATCAGTACGACAAAGTTCTCGGAAAACTCGGGGTGCGAACGTTCACGGAATTCGAGGTGCTGGCGGAACGCGGCGCGACATCCGGGCGGTTGGCTGGGATTGTCATATCAGCTCGAGAACGACGATCGCAGAAAGGCAATAAATTCGCCTTCGCGATGTTTTCGGATCGGACCGGGCAATTCGAGGCGGTGATTTTTTCAGACACGCTGGCCACATGCGGCGAGCTTTTGGAGCCGGGAACGCCTGTCGTTGTTTCGGTCGAGGCGGAGCGCGACGGGGAAACACTGAAGCTGCGTGTTCACAGCCTAGAGTCGCTCGATAAGGCTGCGGCGAGTGTCCCAAGAAGCCTGAAGATGGTGCTCGATCCGCGTGCCATCACAACGGCTGCGTCGCGGCTGGGCGATGTACGATCGAAATTGAAACCGGCGCAGCGTGGCGGCGATGTGCGTCTGGTGCTTCCGCTCGATGATCGTGGCCGCGAAATCGAGTTTACGATTCCGGGCCGTTACGAGCTGACACCGAATGACACGAGTGTCGTGGCGAGTTGGCCCGGCATTCGCGAAATCGTCGAAAGCTGAGCCTGCCTTTGGCTTTTTCTGGTGCGAATACGGCGCTCGGAAGTCGGGTACGTGAATGGTTGATGAATGATCAGCCATCAGCTGCGACGCGTTGGCCTAACTGCAATTTTTTTGAAAGTTTTACGGCGGATTTTTCATTGCATCACGTTCCTCCCAACAGGCGCGAAGACGGCGTCGGATTGAAAGAGGAACAGAACACATGAAAAAAGCACTCATCATTGCGGCTGCAATGTCGGCACTTGCACTGTCGGCCGCAGGTTCGGCAAGTGCCGCGCCGATCGGCTCGCAGCTTGGCGGGATCAAGGCGGGCGACAGCGGGCTGCAGCAAGTCCACTACAAGCGCTATCGCCACTATCATGGCCACAACGGCTGGAAGAAGCATCGCCGCTATCGCCATTGCTCGATCCGCATTGGACGCCGCGTCTGCGTCTGGCGCTAAGCGCTCGATACCCAGCGACCACGAGGGACGCAGCGCGAAGGCCGCGTCGCTCGTGGTCATCTGTCGAATTAAAACAAAAGTTTTGAGCAATCCGCCGAGTCGAAAAGCGCGGCCGGCCACGCCGATCCATCGGGGCGATTGCTCAGCCAGCAAACCTTGCATAGGTTGTCGCGGGGTTTCAGATAGTCCAACGGGTATCGAGGAGGCTTGAAGGTGCGAACGATTTTAGCTTTGGCAGTAGGTTCACTCATTTTCGGTTCGGCAGCGCTCGCCGCGGACGCCAAAATCGAAGCAGCAGTGAAAACCTTCGATGAGGTTGCAGCCAATCCGGACAAGCGCGCAGCTTACTGCGCGATGATCAAGAAAATGGAAGAGGTCGGCGAGGATGAGAAAAAGGCGGAAGCCGCCAACGCGGAGATGGAAGGCTATTTCAAGACGCTTGGGACCGAGTTCGAAGATGCTTGGTCGGCGGGCGAGGGCTTGAAGGATGGCTCGCCCGATCTCGAAGTGCTCGACGCGGCGATGACCAAGCTGGATGAATCGTGCAAGTCATGAGCGCGTTGGCGATCGCGCTACCGGCACGACAAACAAAAGTGGCCCCGTCATGGGGCCACTTTTTTATCTTGGTTTAGCGCGTGGCACCGCGCGCGCATTACGGTGCCTTGCGTTTGCGGGTCAGCATGTTGAGGCCTTCGATGACAGCCGAGAACGCCATCGCGGCATAGATGTATCCCTTCGGCACGTGCGCGCCGAAGCCCTCGGCAATCAGCACGGTGCCGATCATCAGCAGGAAGCCAAGCGCCAGCATGATGATGGTCGGATTGTTGTT
>JAIEPV010000251.1 GCA_019748215.1 Hyphomicrobium sp. | reverse complement strand
GCGACCCATGGTCAGAAGGGCTTCAACGGCGTCGCCCTGCTCTCAAAAGTTGGACTTGAGGACGTGACGCGCGGGCTGCCCGGCGGCGACGATGATCCGCAAGCAAGGTGGATTGAAGCGCTGGTGCCAGCGGGCGCCGAGATGATCCGCGTGGCTTCGATCTATCTGCCGAACGGCAACCCGATCGGCACCGATAAATTTACCTACAAGCTCGCGTGGATGCGTCGCTTAGAGGCGCACACCCGCAGGCTGCTCGATCAGGAAACGCCGCTGGTCCTTGCCGGAGATTTCAACGTGATCCCCGATCGCGTCGATGCCAAACGGCCCGACGCCTGGAGTGGCGACGCCCTATTTCAGCCGGAAAGCCGGCAGGCCTGGCGCGCTCTCACCCACCTTGGGCTGACCGACGCAGTTCGCGCCTGTCATCCCGAACCAGGCGTCTATACGTTTTGGGATTATCAGGCCGGCGCGTTCCAGAAGGACGACGGCATTCGCATCGATCACATTCTGCTGTCGCCGCAGGCCGCTGACCGATTGGTTGAAGCCGACGTCGATCGCGCGCCGCGCGGTGGCGAAAAACCATCCGACCACGTGCCGGTCTGGATGGAACTGGCATGACCGGCGCGCGGCGTGCGCGCCGATCAGTTTTGCGGCGTCACCGTGAAACCAGCGCCCGTACCCTTTGGGCTTGATGGCGGTTCGAACGAGGGTTCCGCCAAAGGCGAAGGCCGAGGCACCTGCGAAGCCGCGCCATCCGGCTTTGGCAACGTCGTGCTGTTCGCCATCGGGACGACAGGCTCGCCGTTCGCGCACGCGCGCTCTGGTTCCACCGATAGATCCGCCAAACCATCGTGATCGGGTTCCGCCACGGGGCTGCGCCCGTAGCGCTCGTGCCAATCGGCAACCCGGCCTGTGGCCTGCTGGCGGACACCTTCACCGGCATTGCAGTAGATGTTCTGATAAATATCGGCGATCCAGACGCGTTCGTGAGGCGGCGCATTGGCCAGGGCGACATCAATCAGATTGAGCGCCGTCGGCTGGTCCTTGGTGACGAATTTTCCGCGCCACAGAAGGTCTGCCAGAAAAGCCTGCGCACCGGGATGGCCTTTACGCGACAGGCGCGACAGCCAATGGCGGCCAATCTCGATTTTGGCTGAGGGATCGACGGTCGACCCCATCGAGATATCGGGGCCCTCGCCGCGCAACAAAACCTTGGCCAATTCGAACTGAGCGTCTTCATTGTTGAAGAACAGCGCAGCTTTTTGCAGCGCCCGATCGGCGGCATCGACGTTCGGCGCGAGCTTTGCTTCAGGCAACCCCCGGCGCAAATAGCTCGACAACGCGGTCAATGACGCGGCCGCAATGGGGGCCACGTTGTCGTCGTCCGCATCGACATTGCCGAGATCGTCGGCCAGGCCACGAAACAGCTGATAGGCTTTGGGATGATCGGTGTAAGCGCCTTCGTTATCGGCGTAGATGCGCGCCAGATAGTAGCGCGCCAGCACCGGGTCGGAGGTTTTGACGGCTTCGAGCGCCGGCACGGCTATTTCATAAAAGCCGCCGTTATAGGCCGAAATCCCTTGCTTCAATGCGTCTTCGGGCGACCGGAACGTTACGCCAGCCGCGGCGGCGGATGCCGCCACAGCCGCCAACGCCAGCAATCCCGCGCAAGCTTGCTTAAATATCCGCATAGCAGTGCACTTCCGCCTTTCCGCCGGCATGCGTGACTGCGCCGTAGCGCGCCGGTCCGACCTGATCTGCAAATTTCCGCAGCGCCCCCGACTGGTACATGTTGGGCGGCACCTTCCAATCTTTACGGCGGCGCTCGAGTTCGCTTGCATCGACTTCAAGATCGATCGTGCCTTTCTCAGCGTCCATCGAGATCATGTCGCCATCTTTGATGAGACCAATCGGTCCGCCGACCGCCGCTTCAGGCCCGACATGGCCAACGCAGAACCCGCGCGTCGCGCCCGAAAAGCGGCCATCCGTGATTAGGGCGACCTTATCGCCCGAGCCTTGTCCGTAGAGCGCTGCCGTCGTCGACAGCATTTCGCGCATGCCCGGCCCACCCTTCGGCCCCTCATAGCGAATGACGAACACATCGCCATCTTGATACTGCCGGGCGTCGACGGCGCGGAACGCATCCTCTTCGCAATCGAAGCAACGTGCCGGCCCCCGGAACTGAAGGTTTTTCATGCCAGCGACTTTCACGATCGCGCCATCCGGCGCGAGCGTGCCACGCAGACCGACGACCCCGCCGGTCGGCGTAATCGGGTTCGACACCGGATAGATGACTTTTTGGTCGGTGTTGAATGTCACCGACGCCAGGTTCTCGGCCATCGTCTTGCCAGTGACGGTGATGCAATCGCCATGCAGAATGCCACCGTCCAGCAGCGCCTTCAAAATTTGCGGAACGCCGCCGATGTCGAAAACGTCTTTGGCGATGTATTTTCCACCCGGCTTTAAATCGGCGATGTAAGGCGTCTTCTTGAAAATCTCGGCGACGTCGAAGAGATCGAAATCGATGCCGCATTCGTGCGCCATTGCAGGCAGATGCAGCGCCGCGTTGGTCGAGCCACCGGTGGCTGCAACAATGATCGCCGCATTTTCAAACGCCTTGCGGGTGCAGATGTCTCGCGGACGCAAGCCGTGCGCAATAAGCTTCATGACGGCTTCACCGCTGGCGGTCGCATACTCGTCGCGGCTTTCGTAGGGCGCGGGCGCGCCGGCCGATCCGGGCAACGCAAGCCCAATGGCTTCTGAAACGCAGGCCATTGTGTTGGCGGTGAACTGGCCGCCGCACGATCCCGCCGACGGGCAGGCGACGCATTCCAGTTCGTGCAATTCTTCGTCCGACATTTTGCCGGCCGAATGCATGCCGACGCCCTCGAACATGTCTTGCACCGTGACGTCGCGGCCTTTGTATCTGCCGGGCAGTATCGAGCCGCCGTACATGAAAACACTTGGCACGTTGAGGCGCAGCATCGACATCATGATGCCGGGCAGGCTCTTGTCGCACCCTGCGATTCCGACGAGAGCATCATAGCAATGCCCCCGCATCGTCAGCTCGATCGAGTCGGCAATCACCTCGCGCGACACAAGGCTCGACTTCATGCCCTGGTGGCCCATGGCGATGCCGTCAGTGACAGTGATG
The DNA here is from genome assembly GCA_019748215.1 of Hyphomicrobium sp. Lineage (GTDB taxonomy): Bacteria > Pseudomonadota > Alphaproteobacteria > Rhizobiales > Hyphomicrobiaceae > Hyphomicrobium_B. The sequence continues at coordinate 7,987 of JAIEPV010000251.1, read as the reverse complement.
GTGCAGAACTCGCGCGGCGTGCCGCCACCCATTTTGACGCCTGCCTTGGCCGATTGGGCTTGGCGCATCAATGAAATGTTGCACGGCGCCGCCTCGTTCCAGCACGATGCCACACCGACGAACGGCCGATGGATTTCTTCCTCCGTCATCCCCATTGCATAATAATAGGACCGATGCGGTGCCCGTGACGGGCCCTCGGTGACGTGGCGGCTCGGCAACTTCGACTTGTCGAACGTCTTGGCGTCCATGTTTATCCTCTTCAGCTCCAAAACCGGTTTCAGCGTCCGTCTTCTAACGGAATGCGCGTCACGGCAAGGATGCTGTGGGGTTCGGGCGACCTAATGCGCGTCCTGCGCATGGGTCCTGTCCGAACTTTTGATAGTTCACGGTTGGTGATCCAAGTGCTCGGCCTTTGTGGCTCGATCGTGGCGCCCAACCGCGAAAGCGTTGCATACCTGCAACACGGTAAATTCCGGCGCCGACCTGTGATGTGTGAGCCGCACCAGGAAGCGTCAGCGCGGGCATTCGCCATGTCACCGAACGGCGGCGCGTGCTGCTGCTCAGGCCCAATCATGCCTCGACATTGATCTTCGACTTCGGCATCACAACGGCTCCGCAAGGGCAGTTCGAGGTGCAAGTGGGGCGATGCTGCGGCCGAGCTTAACCCAGGCGTACAAAGCTGACACGCGCGCGGCCGCGGCGCACGCAAGCGATGGCGTGCGGACGAGGCAAGATGATCGAGCGGAAAGGCTCTAGTCCCGGCAATGTCGATGGATCATGCGGACCCGATGATCAGCGGTGTCGAGCGATCGCAGTCGACGATCGAAATCACCTTCGATCCTGGCGCTGATCGCCTGATCGGACTTGGCTTCACCAACGGCATTCTGCAAGTTTTGACGCTTGGGATCTATTCCGCCTGGGCCAAGACCGAGGTGCGTCGCAAATTATGGTCGTTCACCCGCCTCAACGGCGAGCCGTTGGAATACACCGGCACCGGCCGCGAACTGTTCATCGGATTTTTGATCGTCTTTGCGGTGGTGTTGCTGCCGACGTTTGTCGGCGGCGCCGCGATCAGCATCCTTTTTCCCGGCCGCGCCGACGCCGTCACGGCGTATCAGCTCGCCGTTTACACACTTTTTCTGTTCCTCGTCGGCACCGCTTTTTACCGGGCCCAGCGCTATCGTCTGAGCCGGACGCAATGGCGCGGCATTCGCGGTGCGCTGGTCGGCTCAGCCGGTCAGTATGGCTGGACGTATTTTTGGACGCTGGCAGGTCCCGCTGTTTTCATCACAGCAGCAGCCTTGCTGGCTGCCTGGTCGATCGGCCCTGATGTCGGCGGCACGATCCTACTCATCGGCTTCATCGCCGCATTATGGATATTGCCATGGCGCGCCAACAAACTTCAGCGAATGATGACCGACGCAACGCGCTTTGGTGATCGGCCTGTGACCTACACCGGCACGCCAGGCCCTCTTTACGCGCGTTATCTCTATGCTTGGGCCGGCAGTGCGATGGTCATCCTGGCCGGCATCGCCATTTCGGTGCAGATGTTCATCGCCTCCGGCGCATTTCAAGTGTGGACGCAAACCAAACAATTACCGTCGCTTGAAGACGGTGCGAAGCTTGCCGCTGTCTGGATCAGCGTCTTGGCGCTGTGTGCAACGATCACGGCATCATACCGCGCCAGCCAGATTCGGCACTTTGCTCGCCACACACATTTTGACGGGGCCAGTTTCCGCTCGAATGTTTCTGGTCCGCGGCTGGCGTGGCTGATCCTGTCCAACTGGCTGCTGCGCATCGGCGCGATTGCGACAGCGATCTCCGCCGGCAGCGTTTTGATCTACGTTACCGGCGCCATTCCGAAGGCTGGCACGACGGACGCCGCGCGCATTGGCACGGCGACGCTCGACGTAATTTTCATCGTCGTGCCGATGGTCGTAATGTCGGCTGTCGCAACAGCGTTTGCCCAGTTTCGCTCGACCCGCTACCTTGTCGCGAGCTTGTCTCTCGATGGCGTCGTTGACATCGACACGATCATGCAAAATCAGGATGCTGCGCCAAAGCGCGGCGAAGGTCTCGCGCAGGTGTTCGATATCGATGGCTTCTAGTGCAGCCGGCAGCGACGACCACATCGAATACTACGCCCGTTTCAGCGACGGAAAGTCCGCAGGTGCGCGCGACGCCACCGTCACGCTCGGCCTCAGTGGTCTCGAAATTGTTCAAGCGTCGCCGCACGTTCGCGAGGTCTGGTCCTATGCCAACCTGCGCTCGGGTGAGCCGCTGCGCGAGCGCGCCGTCGATGCGCTGTTGCGCTCGACCGCATCGGCGGGTGCGTCGCTGTTCGTGCCGGGTCAGCCGTTCGCGGCAGCCTTGATGATGCGCGCCCCACATCTGACGGCGCGCGCCGAACGCTGGCGCCATGCGCGGCCGTGGATCGGCCTCGCCGTTGTCATTGCCGCGACCGGCGCTGCCGTCTACGTCTCCGGCTGGAGCCCGGCGCGCGCGATCGCCACAGGGTTGCCGGACAGCTGGCGCCAGCGCCTCGGTCAGCAAGCGATTACGTCGATGACAGAGGGTTATAAAAAGTGCGTTGATCCTCGCGGTCTCGACGCACTCAGATCGTTGAACGACCGTCTCGCCGACGCGACCGGCACCGGGCGGCCGTTCACCATCGTCGTCTACGACTGGCCGCTGACCAACGCCTTCGCAGTGCCCGGTGACCAAATCGTCATGACGCAAGGGTTGCTGGCCAAAGCCGAAAGCGCTGACGAAGTCGCCGGCGTGCTCGCGCACGAAATGGGCCATGGCATCGAACTGCATCCTGAAACGGGGATTATCCGCGCCGTTGGGCTTGCCGCCGCTGTCGAATTGATGATGGGCGGTTCCAGTGGCGGGCTTGCCAACATCGGCTTGATCCTCGCTCAGTTGGGCTCGACACGCACCGCCGAGCGAGAGGCCGATCTGCAAGCGCTCCGCGTCCTGCGACAAGCGCAGATTTCTCCGGCCGGGCTTGGCAATTTTTTCAAACGCATGCTGGCACTCGAGAAAAAAGACGATATGCCATCACAGCTGAAACAGTTCGACATCCTGAGCACACATCCGCCGACCGAGGAGCGTCGCGCGTTGGTCGAGCGGCAAGAACCGTATGCAGCAACATCGGCGCTGTCGAAGGCCGCTTGGAATGATCTCAAGGGCATTTGCGCGATCACAGTCGAGGCTGATCCAGTGCGTACCCCTGCGGACCCTCGGCAACCGGCACCGTAGATTACGATTCCGACAGAAACACTGTTTTTCAGACCACGCGGTCGCCAAGTCCGATGGTGGCCACGTTTACATGGCTGAACATAACGCGGGCGGGGCAATCGGGCAGGTCGCGCACGACCGAACCTTAGCGTGCCAAAGAGGCGACACCGGCGATGACGAAATTGCTTTTGAAAATTGCCGTCATGGCCACCTTGGCGGCTATTTACGTCGCCGCGCCGTTCATGACTGCGTGGTCGATCCGCGAGGCGGTTCGCAACGGCGATACGGCCTATCTCGAACGCGCCATTGACTGGCCAAGCATCCGGCTGACGTTGACGCCGTCGCTAACGCAACTTGCGGTTAGCGGGACCGACAGTGAAGACGCCCACGCCAACGACCAAAATCCGCCGAGCCTGTGGCAACGCCTCAAGACATACGTGAGCCAAGGCGCGGTCGCATCCGCCGTTGAGACGAGCATTACGCCCGAAGGCCTCACACGCCTGTTCACACTGCGCAAAGCCTACCGCCAATACGTCTCCGGTGATCCCGACGACGCGAACCTCGCCGTCACCGAGCGCATGCGCCGCGCATGGGCGCGCGTCAAACGCGCCGAATTCACCAGCCTGACGCGTTTCGAAGTCGACATGACTGACAAGCTCGATGAAACGCGCATGTATCTGGCCAAACTCGAACTGACCGGTGTTGGTTGGATCATGAAGGAATTGCGGGTGCAAAACGTGCAGGCGGTCAACGGCGGCACCGCAGCGCATCGCTTTTTCGATCCGACACCGCGCTTGCCTGCGACGCAGCTAGCACCGACGACTTCAATCGACGGCGGAACAGCGTCTACTCAGCGGCAGGCTGGGTTTTTCGCTCGCATCATCGCCGCAGCGCAGCCGAGAAGCTAAGCGGTTTTCAAGCATCGCCCAATCGGCTCAGCGCGGCCGTCACCCGTTTGATATCGGCCTCCAACTCAGCTTTGCGTTCTTTCGCTTCCTCGATCGCCTCATCCTTCGCCCGCTCCATGAATTGCGGGTTTGAAAGTTTGGCGTCCATCTTGGCGAGATCGCTTTCAGCGCCTGTGATCGCCTTCGCCAACCGTGCCCGCTCAGCCCGCATGTCGATGATGCCGGCGAGCGGCAGCGCAGCAGTCGTGTCACCGGCCACGATCAACGCCGCGCCCTTCGGCGCCGCATCAGCAAAGTCGATGGACTCGAGCCGCGCCAGCCGCTTGATGGTGTCGTCGTTACGCGCCGCACAGGCGCGCAAGGCCGCATCGGCTCCGATGAGCAGCAGCGGAATTTTGGCGCCGGCCGGCACGCTCATTTCAGTGCGCACTGAGCGCACTTCGGAGACTAGGCGAACGATCCAATTGATTTCGTCGACGGCCGCTTGATCGACCAAACCGTCAACCGTCGGCCATTGGCTGACACACAGAAGCGTGTCGCGCTTGACGCCATGCTCAACCATATGAGTCCACAGCTCTTCCGTTATAAACGGCATGAACGGATGCAGCATCTTCAAGATCTGATCGAGGACCCAGGCTGTCGCGTTACGCGTCTCAGCTTTTGCGGCTTCATCGTCACCCATTAAAACTGGCTTGATGAGTTCGACGTACCAATCGCAAAATTGGCCCCAAACGAATTCATAGGCAGCGGCCGCCGCTTCATTGAATTTGTAGGCTTCGAGCGAGGCGGTGATCGATTTCGCGGCGAGTTCGGTCTCACCGATGATCCACTTGCTGACCGTCATCTTGACGGACTTGGGATCGAAGCCCTGCAAACGCACGCACTCGTTCATCTCGGCGAAGCGGGCGGCATTCCAAAGCTTGGTCGCGAAGTTGCGATAGCCTTCGACGCGCGATTTCGCCAACTTGATGTCGCGACCTTGAGCGGCCATGGCCGCCAGCGTAAAGCGCAGCGCATCTGCCCCGAACTCGTCGATGAGCACCAAGGGGTCCATGACGTTGCCCTTGGACTTGCTCATCTTCTGGCCCTTCTCGTCGCGGACGAGGGCATGGATGTAGACGTCCTTGAAGGGCACTTCTTTCATGAAATGAAGGCCCATCATCATCATGCGGGCAACCCAGAAGAAGATGATGTCGAAGCCGGTGACGAGCACGCTGGTCGGATAATATTTTTTGACGTCGGCGGTGTCGTCCGGCCAGCCCATTGTTGAAAACGGCCAGAGCGCCGATGAAAACCACGTATCGAGCACGTCTTCGTCGCGCTTGATTGAAACGTCAGATTTGTAATGCGCCTTGGCGAGTTTTTTGGCCTCTGCCTCATCGGCCGCAACAAAGATGTGCCCATCGGGGCCATACCACGCCGGGATCTGGTGCCCCCACCACAACTGGCGCGAGATGCACCACGGCTGGATGTTGCGCATCCATTCGAAGTAGGTTTTTTCCCAGTTCTTCGGGACGAATTGCGTGCGGCCATCTTCGACAGCCTTGATCGCATCCTTCGCCATTTCGGCGGCGTTGACGTACCACTGATCCGTCAGCCACGGCTCAACGACAACGCCCGACCGGTCGCCGTGCGGCACGGTGTGCGTCGTCGGCTCGATCTTTTCGAGAAGGCCGAGCGCGTTCAAGTCGGCGACGATGCGCTCGCGCGCGTCGAAGCGATCAAGCTCCCAATAGGCAACCGGAATATCTCGACCACCCGCAGATTCAGCTACCGTATCGGTTCTTAGAAATTCATGTCCACTTGTATGCTTGGCCAGTTGCTGCTGGTCAAATGCAAGCCGGTCGCCTCTTCTTACTCTCCCAAACGCATCGAGCACGTTGATTTGTTCAAGCCCCTGGCGCTTTCCAACTTCAAAGTCGTTGAAGTCATGTGCCGGCGTGATCTTGACCGCGCCCGTTCCCTTGGCCGGATCGGAGTAATCGTCAGCAACGATCGGGATGTCGCGCCCGACCAGCGGCAACCGCACTTTGGCACCCGCTTTGACCAGCGCCGCATAGCGCTCATCGTCCGGATGCACGGCAACGCCGCTATCGCCCAGCATCGTCTCAGGCCGCGTCGTCGCGACGACGATGTAATCCTTATCGTATCCCGCCACCTTCTCCGCCAGCGGATAGCGGAAGTAGTACATGTGCCCGCTTGGGTCTTTAGCCAGCACCTTGCCGAGCGCGTCGGCATCGAACGGTTTATCCGGGTCGCCTGCAGCCCACGCAAACGAGCCGCGCTTTTCGATTTGCACGACTTCGAGATCGGAAATGGCGGTCTGGAATTTTGGATCCCAATTGACGAGACGCTTGTCCTTGTAGATCAGACCGGCGCGATGCAATTCAACGAAGACCTTGACCACCGCCTTCGACAGCCCGGCGTCCATCGTGAAGCGCTCGCGGCTCCAATCGCAGGACGCGCCAAGTCGCTTCAGCTGATTGGTGATCGTACCGCCGCTCTCTTGTTTCCAAGCCCAGACGCGCTTGAGAAATTCCTCACGGCCAAGGTCGCGGCGCGAGGGCTGCTTGTCGATAGCAAGCTGGCGCTCAACGACCATCTGCGTGGCGATGCCGGCGTGATCGGTTCCGGGCTGCCACAGCACGTCGCGCCCACGCATGCGTTCGAAGCGCACGAGAATGTCTTGCAGCGTATTGTTGAGAGCGTGCCCCATGTGGAGCGAGCCCGTCACATTCGGCGGCGGAATGACAATCGAATAGGGCGCGTTCTTGCCACCCGTCGGGCCGCGACCCGCCTTGAATGCCTCGGCCTTGGTCCATTCCGCATCGATGCGCGGCTCGATCTCAGCCGGCTGGAAAGTCTTGTCGAGCATAGGTGGGTGTGTCGCTTATCTTCCGTGGTTGCCACGGTCGTAAGGCTCCCATTCCCACGCTGTCAACCGGCCAGCCGGATTCGATATTGTGCGGTCAGTCATTTGTTTTTGTTGACAGGTCCCGGCATCATGTCGTCACCAGCCTCGCTACGCAGTGCTTTCTCGACGATCTTCGGCATGTTCTCGGTCAGCCACTGGCGCAGAATGGGTCGCAGCATTTGAGCCGCGGCATCCTCGACGGCGCCGTTGTTCATCACCATCGAACCTTCAGGCAGCGACGGCGGACGGGGCAATTGCGGTTCGCGATAATCCATTCGTGGCGGCGCCGCGACAGGAGCCGGTGGTTCGGGCTGAGGTGGTGCGATGGGCGCCGAGCTTTGCCCTAGTCCTTTGAGGCGCGTATCGAAGAACGACGGCATCTCACGTTTGACAGTGGCATTTTCAACGGAAACTTTATCGACCGGATTTGGCCCTGCCGCGCGTGTCTGCGCCACGGGCTCCGGCTCTGGCCTCGGTGGCTCGATCATGCGACCGCCGGCTGGCTCGAAGCGGATCACCGTGCGCGAGCGTTCCGCATCAGGCGCTGGTGCGTGCTGCGATTTGAGTGCGTCGCTCAACCGGCCGAAAAGATTTGGCCTATCGGCTGGCGATTGATGGCCTGGCTTGAAAATCGCCGGCAACTCGAAGTCGCTGGTTTCTTCGCCGACGGATTGTGGCCCGCGCAACGGTCCAACATTTCCCGACCCATTCACCTGGCCATGACCGGCCGCAGAATTCGCCGGAGCAGCGCTGGATTGTGAGCGTAATGGCGAGCGGCCAAGCCCAGAGTCATCGCCGAAACTCGACCGGATATTCGCCAGCAATTCTTCGACGTTGTGATGGTTAGCCCCGTTGATATTTGACATGACGCTTCCTCTTCTGCGTACGAATTAAAAAATCGCAGAACCGCGCCGGCACCCCG
>JAIEPV010000252.1 GCA_019748215.1 Hyphomicrobium sp. | reverse complement strand
AACGCGACCTTCTTCTCGGTCGATAAGTTCAATTGCCCTGAAATTGCCTTGTCGAGATCATTCAAAACCGTTCCGCAGTCGGCGGCTCCGGCCGACGTCGAAATGGCAGCGGCCAGCGCGAACACAGCGGGAATCAAGGCCATCTTTTTCGCAAACATTCGGAAAACTCCTCTTAGATTTCGCGTTCAAAGCATTGGTGTCACAACGACGCACAGCAGTGTAGTAAGCTTCGGTGTAGAGGCGTGGAAATGCCTTTTCGGCATCAATTTTATGTTGCGGAGGCATCGCGTAACGCTGGGTGCCGAATGCTCGGCCCGCGATCAACGCCATGAAAAGTAACGGCGATGTAACGGGACGAAGCGTCCCCGATCGCGATACATGACGGCATCGCCGCAAAACTGCTGCGGGCTTTTGGCAGTATTTCACCAACGCTCACGGCGACCCATCGCGTTTGGACCGGCGGCTCAAGCCGCTCTTGATTAAAGGCACATCAACCATGAGGCATGCGCGCCCGCGTATGACAATTTTCGGCGTGGTTGCGGCGGCACTGCTATCGTCTGCACCGACGCCGCTTTTTGCTGCTTCTCCGAGCGCGGCACCACCTCAATGCGGCAGCGTCAAACAGCCGTGCGAGATTTTGAGCGCGGCCGGCGGCCGGTACTACGCCAAACCGCCGCCGGATTGGGACGGCAAGCGACCGCTAGGGGCGTTGCTGTTTTTTCACGGCTACCAGTCTTCCGGTGCGGCGTTCATCGAAAATCAAAGCGTGCTGAACGCCGCGCATCGCGGCGGCTACATGCTGGTGGCGGCCGATGGCATCAATGGCTCCTGGTCACATACCGGCGCGCCGACGCAAAACCGCAACGAGGTCACCTACGTCCGCGATCTTCTCGACGATCTCGCGAGGCGTTTTCCTATTCGGCAAGACGAATTGTGGGTCTCGGGTTTCTCGCAGGGGGGCTCGATGGTTTGGGAAACAGCGTGTTATCTCGGGCAGAGATTCAAAGCTTTCGTGCCGATCGCCGGCGCTTTTTGGCAGCCGTTGCCAACCACGTGTCCGGGTGGCCCGGTGAACATTCTGCACATTCATGGCACGGCGGACCGGACCGTGCCGATGCTCGGTCGCCCAATCGGGCCCTATCGGCAGGGTGAAGTGATGAAGGCCTGGGCGGTGATGAAGGCCGTCGATCAGTGCTCGCCGCTACCCCAGTCAACCGGCAACAGCGGACGTTACCAGTGTGAAACTTGGACAGATTGCCGATCAAAACGCCTATTAGAAATTTGCTTGCACGATAATGGGCACGAGATTCCAGCCGGCTGGGATGACCTCGCCTACGCGTTTCTGGCGAAAATCAAAAAGTAGCCGAGGCCGGTGCGATCGACCCTTCAGCATCACTCATTCGCAACATAGCGCTTGAGGATTTCCGCGACCTTTTCGACGGGCGTTCCGTGCGGAATGAGTGTGCGGAACGTTCCGTCGCGGCCCATCACATACATCAGAGAGCCGTGATCGACGCCGTACTCATCCCCCGTTGAGCCGGCAGTCGTCGGCCAGAGATATTTTCGGCGATGTACTTTGTAGGCTCGCGCGATGGCCGCGATCTGCGCCTCGTCGCCGGTCAACATCACCAGTCTTGGATGAAAGCTTTTTTGGTACTTTGCCAGGACCGGCGGTGTGTCCCGTGCCGGGTCGACGGTTATGAACAACGGTTGAATGGCATCGCCGGCGGCTCCGACTGCTTCGAGAGCGTCCGTCAAAACGGAAAGACCTGTAGGGCACAAGTCCGGACAATGAGTGTAACCGAAGTAGACCAGCATCAACCGGCCGCGAAAATCTTGATCCCTGACGGTCTCGCCAGTGTGAGAGGTCAGCGTGAACGGTCCACCAAACCGGTGTGCCAGCGGGTCGGGTTCAGCGGCAGTTGCTGCGCCTGTCGCCAACGTGCAGAGCCCACCAATCAAGCCGGAGACGGCCCACCGGCGAAGACCGTGCAGCCTGCGCAACATCATGGCTTTGGCGCCAGTCCTTTGATGCCAAAGACGCCGTCAGCCTCGATGACTTGTTTGACGGCAGGATCGCTGCGGTACCACTCGTCAGCCTTGCCATTCGCCTTCGCCCATTCGGTATCGAAAGCGGTTGCCGGCTGAAGTTTCTCGCTCTTGCTGATCCGCAAATTCTGCACCATGAAAATCGTCATCGCAGGATTTTCGATCAGCAGACCATCGGCAAAAACGATCTTTCCGCAATAGGGAATGAGTTCGCGCGCGGCACCGGCAAAAATCGAAGCGCCTTTGGTGGCGACGCGCAGTTTCCCATCGGCTGTCAGCAGCCCGAGCTGGCGTTTGCCGTCGCCGCAGTTGGGCGGGCAATCCTTCGTCAGCGAACATGCAATATCGACGACGGTCGCTTCGATCTCAACGATCTGTTCATTCTCGATTCCCCAGCCGTCGGCCGCGTTGGCGACGCTGGCCGTGGACATTGCCGCGAAGACGGCGATCATGGCGGTCAGACTGTATTTCATGATCTCAGTTCCCAAACGGCACGACGCCGTAGTCATCGTGCGTCATGTTGACGATACCTTTGTCGTCCGCGACCTTGGAGACGAACAGATAGTTCACGCCGTCGCGTTTATGCAATTCTCCGTCGACCGTGACGTTGTGCGTTTGAACTTTCAGTATCGTCGGATTGGCCACCGACGTCGCATCGTCCTCGATTTTGAGCACCATGTAGAACGTCCCATCCGCGGATTTTATGCTGACCGGAATGCCGCCAGCGGCGCACCAGACAGCGCATTGGTGATGCGCGGTGCCATACGCAAACATAATTCCTGTGATCGAGCACCAGGTATCGACGATTTCGCCGGTGACCTGGATGCGCTCAGCGGCAACCGTCGGCATCGCCGACCCCAACAGGACCGACGTCAACAAGCCTAGTTTTGCGAACTTTGCCATCGGCACCTCCAGAGTTCTTTTCGTCAATCGCACCATAAAGGCGCGATTGCATGGCGTCTTTCATGACTGCGCCGTTCCTCGCAGCCCGCCGTTGCGAGCGGCGAAAAACTTACTCGGCCGCGAGCGGGCGCGCGTCCATTGGAATGATTTGTCGTGTGCGGCTTTTCCACGGCGAACTTTTAAACCAGCCGACGATGTAGGCGACTGCAATCAAAACCGCGAAGCCCGCGAGATTGACCGCCGTCACCGCCATCGGCGCGTAGTCCAGGCGGCTCAGCGCGACGCCGCCAACCAACGCTGCGATCATGCTGGCGATGAAAACGGCGAGCGCCTGTTGTCCCACCCGCCGGCAGATATCGACAAACCATCCCGTCAATCGATGGCCTTGAGGTCCGGCGGCGACAAAGGCCAGATAGGCGAGTGCCAAAAAATGGATGTAGCGCAAAACGCCGAACAACGTCTTGTCGATGATCAGGTCCGGCATCCGGGTCCATGCGTAAGGCACGGGCAGAAGCGGGGTCAGCGATGGCACCACAAGCAGCATGTTCACGATGACGACGCCGATGGCGATCGCAATGAGCGGCCTGGTGACGGGCGGTTGCGGAAGCCAGCCACGAATGAAGGCAAACCCGGTAAAGAAGACGAGCTGCCAAGCCAACGGATGGAAGAACCAGCGGCGATCGCTCCAAGGTTCTGCCGGAAACTGCAGATAGCCGAGCGTCGCAACCAGCCAGAGCCCCAAGCAAAACAAAATCGGTGCCCACGGACCAATCCGCGACAACGCCATCACCACTGGAACGAGCAGCAAGATCACGAGATACATCGGCAGAATGTCGAACAGGTTCGGAACGTATGTCAACGTCAATAAGCCGACGATTCCCGTGCCTGTATCGGTATCGAGAAAGCGCACGAGATTGATGCCGTTGATGTAGCTTACGCCGGTTCCGAAAAAGCGATCGGCGCTTTCCATGAGGGCGACGGCGGCAAAGAATAAGCAAATGTGCGCCCAATACACTTGCCAGCAGCGATGGAGGATACGGGCACAACCGAGCCAGAAACCGTTGTTGTCGAAAATCTTCGCGAACGCGATCGCCGACGCCATGCCCGAGCAAAATACGAAGATTTCGGTGGCATCCGAGAAACCAAAACGCGCGGGGATCCATCCGCTCCACGGATTATTCGGAATGTGCGCGATATAGATGATGAACATTCCGATGCCGCGAAAAAAATCGAGGCGAACGTCGCGGGGCCGAGTGGTCTCGATCCTAGATTCTGTCGGCATAGTCTGTCGCCTTGATGTCGCAAACGATGAGGGAGAACGTATCAGCGCCCGCTGCAGCCACCAAAGCCGCGTCGAACTGTTCCGCTGATGCCACACGTATGCCGTTGCCGCCAAACGCCCGCGCGATATCTTCATAAGCCGTGCGGCCTAGGCGAACACCGGCATCGGCCAACTTCAACTGCCGTTGTTTCAGCTCGATGAGTGACAAACTCTCGTCCTGAAAAACGATGACCGTCAGCGCCAGCTTGGCGTCGCGCAAGGTTGCCAGTTCACCCAGACCCATTTCAAGCCCGCCATCGCCAAGCACGGCGAAGACAGGCTGCGACGGGTTCATGCTTTTGACGCCGATGGCAAGCGGCAGGGCTGCCCCCATCGTGCAAAATCCAGCCGATTGCAGCAGACCGAGCGGCCGCTCGATCTTGATCATTTGGCTGAGCAGAATGCGATGCGCTCCGCTGTCGACGGTGACGGTCGCATGCGGCGGCAGACGGCGTTGCAACGCCGCGATCGCACCGTGGGCGCTCCAGCCTGCCGGTGGCGCGAACGCCTGCTGCAAGGCGGTTTTGGTTTTTAGCGGCGCTTTGTCGATCCAGGTTTCAGCGCGGCCAGTGCCCGAGGTCAAGACGGCGTCGAGCACCGCAGCAATACCGCCCTCGATCCGCAGCGACACGCGATGCATTCCGTGGTCGGGCGCGCGCGGCGTGATTTCGATAATCTCCGCGGCGTCGTTGAACGGATTGAGCCAACCCTGCCGCATTTCGATCGGATCGTAGCCGGCGAGGACAACGACATCGGCCTGCTTGACCAGCGGCAGCAAATGCCGATCGGCGAGCGGCGATAACCCGGCGGCACCGAGCGAAAGCGCATGCGATTCTGCCAGAACGCCTTTGCCCTTGTAGGTCGTCAAAACCGGACAGGCGTAGCGTTCGCTGAGTTTGCGGATCTGGTCGGCGGCATCGAAGCGCGCTGCATCAAATCCGGCGATGATCAGCGGACGTTGCGCCAGCGCCAATGCCGCGCGCACAGTGTCCATGGCCTCGCCGGTGGGCGCATAGAGCGGCTTCAGTGTCCGTGGCGGCGCGCAAGGACGATCGCCGTCCGCTGCCAGTAATTGAGCCGTGCCGGGCGCAATTTCGATGAGAACCGGGCCCATCGGTTCGCTCATCGCCAATTCAATCGCGCGCGCGACGACGGCCCCCGCGCCTTCGGATTCAACCTCAAAGCAGCCTTTGACGACGGCGCGCAGCAGTTGTTTCTGATCAATGACCTGATGAGTGTAGCGACCGCGGACAGCGTGATCGACGACGCCTGAAAGCACGATTAGCGGCGCGTGCTCTTGGCTCGCATCGGCAATGCCGTTGACGGCGTTGGCAAGGCCCGGCCCGACCGTCGTCACGAGAACGCCCGGCGCACCAGTCACGGTTGCAGCGCCCGCCGCCATGATGGCGGCCGAAGTTTCTTGCCGGGCTAGAATGAATTCGATGCCGGCGGCGTTGAGTGCATCAACGACCGTGAGAACTTCGCCGCCGGGCATGCCAAACGATCGGGACGCACCGAAATTCGCAAGGGTGCGGGCAACGACGTCGGCAACACGCATGGTCACGACGCCCGTTGTGCCGTCAGCGTTGCATTGCTGGCGCCGATGCGGGTGTTGAGACGCTTCTCGATCAGATGGACAAACCGGTCGGTGCTTCGCAGGTTGTGGCGAATGCGTGTGATGGCCAGCACCGAACTGGAATTTCCTTGTTCAGCAGCCGCCATCATCAAGGTCCGCAAGAACACATCGCGTTGCGCGTGGCTGCCGCCAATAATCGGCAGCTTGTGGGCCGCAGCGACGAGATCGGACCGCACCGAACTTCCCTGCGACATCGCGATAATGACTTCCGCCAGCGGCACACCGACTTCGGCGGCGACGATTGCTTGGTCGTGATTGGGTGTCGCGGCAATCTTGCGCAGTTCGTTGAGCAGTTCGAGACAGCGGTCGCGATCGCCGGATGCAGCCAGCGCCAGCAGATAGTGAAGCGACCCGAACACATACGTCACATCGCGCCGCCTGTTGGAGGCGACGGCGCGCAATTCATCCCAGCGCGAGCCGACAGAAATACCCTCAAGCTCGAGTCGCCAGAGCATCGACGTGGCATTGGCCATGTCGCGAAAATCATCGGTCGCGACGGGCCGGATGTCGCGATCGTAAATATCGAGCACCGAATCGATCTGGCCCTGCTCCAGCCGGAACAGCGCCAAGTGCCAACCAATGTGGAACGCGAAGTTGTTGCACAGCGACCAGTTCGGCCGCGCATCTTCAAGCCAATCAGCGCCCTCGTCCGTGCGCCGCGACATCTCCATGACGTGGGACACGGCATGCAAGCCCCACGCATCCGCATTCTCGTGGGCGTAGGCATCGCGTCCGAACGACTCGGCGGCAACGAAATGCCCGGTCTCTTCGAGGCTGAACGCGTGACACCCGAGTAGAAATCCATAGCCGGCCTGGCCCGATGTCCAAGATGGCAATATGCGCTGCGTCACGCGCAGCATTTCAGCCGATTGACCACCCATGAAGCGCAGAGCATGCGAGAGCTTGACCGCTAGAAAATCGCAAGGCTGGTCGATCAGATGCTGATCCAGCCGATCGGCGGCGGCTTGCAGGTGATCATCGATCGCCAATCGCAGCGCTTCGACGAGCGTCCGTTCGGAAGCGGTTCCGCCACCGACAGCGTTCATCCGCGTTTCAGCGCCAGCCAAAATGCCGCGCGCATTGGCAACGGTCTCAGACCGCCCGAGAATGACATTGGCGAAACCAAACAGTGCGTGCGCGGCGACCATATTGTCGTCATGCCGCAGAGCCGCTTGCAGGGAGTCGCCAATTGGTCGATGGGCTGCAACGGCATGTACGGCCGTTTCGAAGGCTTTGATGGCCGCGCCGCTCGTCGTCGAATGCGCTGAACCAAACTTGTCAAACTGCATCGTATGTCCTGTCGTCTGGTCTGCATTGGGCGCCGACCATGAGGCAGCGTTTTTCAATTCTTTGTCCTAAACTTCTCTGACGACTGTGATCGATGGTGTCGACGACTTAGGGTTCGAATGCGACGCGCCAAGTTGGGGCCGGTCGGATAATGCTCATACACAACCTCCAGCTTGACGATTTAGACTCATCTTAACATGCAGTTTCTCTAAAACGCGTTCGCCGTGCCGCGACGAATGTTACAAACGCTTGCGCGTAGTGGCACGCGGATAAGGCGATTTGCTGACGCACGGCAAAAGTTTGTGCTGGCAACCGATGATATGAGTTCGGCTGCAATCTCGCCACGGTCGCTTCTCACTTGGCCACGTCATTCAGGGAGCGCCATTGGCCGCGAGATCCTTCAGTCCATCCGCCAGGATCAAACCAACGCAGCTGTGGGCAATATCGTTCATATGAAAGCGATCGGTCGCGAGCAAACGGTTCAAGCCGCCCGGCTCGGCACCCGCCAAGTGCTGCATAATACGGTGACGACGCAGCAATGGTGCACCTTCCTCGGCGGCGACGCGGCTCATGACCTGCAGATACACATCAAATTCCGCGAGACGCGCCGAGCCGGGGAAATCCTGCTGGTCGACCAGTACGACGTCGATGCCACGCTGTTTCATCTGGTTAATTCCGAGCCGGAGCGTTGCCTCGAACTGTCGGGCGCCGACGCCAGAAATGACATCGTTCACGCCGGTTTGCCAGATCACAAGCTGAGGTTTGAAACGTAAAACATCGTGCTCGAGCCGGTTTAGCATTTGTGCCGCCGTCTGCCCGCCGATGCCGGCGTTCACCACCACGACCGGAGTTGACCGAAACATACGCTTGAGTTCGGCTTCGAGCCGAGCCGGATAACTTTGGCTGGCACTGCTGGCACCCGCGCCTTGTGTGCTCGACGATCCCAGCGCAACGATCGTCACCGCATGATGGCGCGCCACGGCGGCAGCGAATGCTCTGACCGGCGCCCTCGACCATGCCAACCGCGCCGGAACGCCGCACGCATAATCTCGCGCTTCTCCCGTCGCGTTGCCGGCGCTTGCCGGCGTTGGAAAAGATGCTCCACTAACAAAAACGCCGATCATCGTGCACGCAATCGCCAGCGCATTTTGGCGACTGCCTCGCCTCGACATTGCGACCATCGGCTCCCCTTGGTTCCGCGTGTGCCACAGTTGCGGTCCAGCACTCAATGATCCCTCGTTCGTCAGGGTAGCGTCGACGACCTTAGCGCTGCGATGAAGTAGCCATCGTAGCTGCGTGTTCTTAGACGGTACAATGCCGACCAAGCATCGACGCCATGCCGCACCTGCATAGCGTTGGCCACCACGTCAACCGAATGGTCGCGGATACTCTAGCGAGCCGCGGGCTTCCAGCCAGCTTCCGACACCACCTGCACGAACTCCTGCGCCGGACCGACAGTAGCTAAATCGCGGCCGCGCACATACAGCAAACTGATGGTTCTGATCACCGTCGGCTCGCAAGCGGGGCGCGACGCGACGCGCGGCAGCAGCGGAAAATTTTCAGGCATGATCGCACAGCCCATACCAGCTTGGATCATAGCCTGTATCCAGGCTTCACTCTCACTTTCATAGGTCGCCTGGAATTCGATCGTCCACTCGCCATAGGCACGCTCGTAGAAATCGATGAATTCGCAGTTGAGCCGTTCGAGATAGTTTTCGTTTGCCAACTCCGCCATCGGCACTTCGGTCATCGCCGCGAAACGATGATTCTCTGGAAAAGCCACCACATAGCCCTCGCGGAACAACGCATGGGAGCTGATGGCCGCTGGGTAGTCCGCCAGGCCGCAGATGGCAAAATCGATGTCATCGTCAATCAACGCGGTGATCAACTCGTGCCCAGCCGCTTCGCTCAGCGCGATATCGACGCCGGGCAGCTTTGCAGCCAAGCGCGCAAAGAGTTCGGCCAACATCCACGGACCGATGGTGCACATGACGCCGACGCGCAATTTCGTGTTTTGCCGCGAGCCGAACACTTTGGCCTCAGCCTTCGCCTGCGTCGTTTCCAGGTAGGCTTGCTGGAGATGGGGAAACACCTTGTGCCCAAGCGCCGTCAATTCGATCTGGTTTGGCCGGCGGCTGAGCAGAATGCCGCCCAAATCATCTTCGAGTTTTTGAATGGCACGCGTTAGCGCCGGCTGCGTGACATTGCATTCGCGTGCAGCGCGGCCGAAATGACGATTGGCAACCACGGCAAGGAAGTAGCGGATCTGGTGGATTTCCATTCACGGGCCTCTTGCAGCGCGCCGCAAGCCTTCGAATTTTGCGGCGAACCGGCATCCCGGCGGCCTCGGCAGCTTTCACTGGCTTAATAAGTCATGGGAGGCAAGCGCAACACCCATAGAGCAGTTTCGCGCACATCGTTTCTGACCAGAAACGACGCGCACAATATGATTATGTAATGATCCGCCCGCGTGCCGCGATCCATGCATCTCGCCCGCTTTCCGGGGTAAGTCTCAGCGGGCCAATCTTGAAAACCACCGATCCCAGTTTGATTATCGAAAGAGCTGACGCCAGTTCGGTGATCGCCCAATTCAACGACTGGAAATTAACCGTGACGACAGCGCGCGATCAATGGCGCCACCGTAATACTATTTCAACATCGCACACATACGATGATCGCATATTGACCTAGACAGGCACGTAACGCAAAAGGCACCCACCAGGGCAACGACGATCATTCGATAGTCAACTGCTATGAAAACATAGCCTGAACGGCATTTCAGTTACATTGTCCGAGCTCCTACGTTGAGCAGAGCGTGTTCGCCAACCCAGTCGTCCAAATTACGCAACGCTGCCGAACCGTTATTTAAATTCGACCATCTGCTCGCCGAGGCAAACGACTGCCTTGAGCGCGCGGCCGCACGCGCAGCGCTGATCTACGACATGCAAATGCTATCAGCGTGTTATAGCGTGCAGTCTCGCGGCGATTTCTTCACACAGCAAAGGATGGGCGCCATGCAGGTAATGGAACGCGAAAAACAAACCGCAGGGGCGCAGCAAAGCCTCCGTGGAAAGTCAGCGATCGTCACCGGCTCGACCAGCGGCATCGGTCTTGGCATCGCCCGCGCTTTGACGGCCGCGGGCGCCAACGTCATGTTCAACGGCTTCGGCTCCTCGCCTTGCATCAATGAGTTGAGGCGCGGCCTGGAGACAAGCTTCGGCGTCAAGACCGCGATGTCGTTTGCCGACATGTCGAAGCCGGGCGATATTGTCGAGATGATCGACGCGGCCCGCGCTGAATTCGGCCAGATCGATATTCTGGTCAACAATGCCGGCATTCAACATGTAGAGGCGATCGAAACATTTCCCGTGGCCAAATGGGATGCAATTATCGCCATCGATCTGACGGCGGCCTTCCACACCATTCGGGCAGTGGTTCCGGAAATGAAATCGAGGGGCTGGGGCCGCATTGTCAACATCGCGTCGGCGCATGGACTGGTGGCGTCGCCATTCAAGTCCGCCTACGTCGCAGCCAAGCATGGCATCGTTGGATTGACCAAAACCGTAGCGCTTGAAACGGCCGAGCACGGCATCACCGTCAACGCCATCTGTCCCGGCTACGTGTTGACGCCGCTCGTCGAAAAGCAGATCCCAGAAACCGCGCATGCCCGCATGCTCACGGAGCAGCAGGTCATCCACGACGTGCTGCTACATGCACAGCCGACACGACAGTTCGTGACGACGGAGGAGGTCGGCGCGCTGACGGTCTTTCT
>JAIEPV010000031.1 GCA_019748215.1 Hyphomicrobium sp. | reverse complement strand
GTCATCCAGCCCATGTTGTCGAGCATGCGCGCGACATCATAGGCCGGCTTTTCAAGATGCTTGCGATCCGACACCGGCCGAAAGCCTCGCGCCGCTGCCGGGTCATCTTTCAGCACGAAAAATTCGGCTTCCATGCCGAGGTTGAATGTAAAGCCCATATCCGACGCCTGGGCCGTCACGCGCTTCAAAATATTGCGGCTGCACGCGTCGAACGGCTCGCCCTTGCACCACAGGTCGCTCGCAAACCAAGCGACTTCGTTGCGCCACGGCAGCACGATGCAGGAGGCCGCGTCCGGATGCGAGGCGACTTCCTCTTCGCTGACCTCCTGAGGAACGCCTTCAAGCGCGGCACCCGTACACAATTCCGATCCCGCCATCATGCGGCCGAGGTGCGAAATAGGAACAACCTTCCCCTTCGAAACGCCGTGCAGGTCGACGTAACTCGCAAACATGTACTTGACGCCGTCAGCCTGCAGTTTGTCGGCAAGCTCTTGTGTCGATGGGTCAGCAATATCCATAACGCGCTCCATATGGCTCTCAGCGGAAGCTGAGACAGGCTGTACGGCAAGCGAAAAAACGCGCACTTGCCAACGCTCGTTGACCGTCATATTTAATCAATCAATTAATATAAGTTGAAAAGCGGAATGTTGGCTAGTTCTGCCCGGTTTCTGAACATTCTTCAGCGCAGTTCGCCCGAAAGCGAGGCAAGTCTTGCGGAAAAAAGCCAATCGGGTGGGGCGGCCAAAGGCGAGCGCGGAGAGTGTCGAGGCGAGGGCCGTCATCCTTGAGGCGGCGCTTGATCTTTTCGCCGCTCAAAGCTTTGCGGCGGTGACGACGAAGGACATCGCCAAAGCGACCGGCCTCAACACGGCGCTGATTTATTATTATTTCGGCAGCAAGGAAGATCTGTTCCGAAGCGCCGTTTCAATGGCGGTCGCACGGGCGTTCGATCGATTCAAGCTGTCGCGAACGACGACGAACGATCCGCGAAAAATCATCCTATCGTGGATCGACACGCACATCCGCGAGTATGAGACCATCGCCAAGCTGATCAAGATTGCGGTCGGCTATGCCAGCACCGGCGACCGTAAAGCAAAAATCGATGAAGCGATCGCCAACTTCTACGACGGCGAACGACATGTCCTGCGCAGCGCCTTGAAGGCGGGGATCGCTCGACGTGATTTTGGCCCGCTCGATGTCGAGGAGACAGCGATCTTCATCTCAACCTATCTCGACGGCGTCTTCGTGCGTGCGATCATCTTGAAGGATTTCGAACCGATCGCTGCCATCAAGGAGTTGAAGACGTTTCTCAAAGTCCGGTTGTCAGCGCCGGCCGACGAATTGAATGACAAGCCTCGTGCCTAGTATTTCATCGCAACGCCTCCAAACAGCCCGCTTGCGAACCAAAATGCGAGGAATGCCATTGATTTTTCGAGCTTTCAAGACTGGCATGATGCCTGCAGTGCTGCTCAGCATAACGCCTCTAGGGTTCCGAAGACTGCGCATCACGCAGCCTTGCCAGGTCCGAGAGAGGCTCTCCCGCTCTCACCACCAGAGAGCGGAGCCACGGCGGGATAAAAGCCCGGGAGAGTTGTACCGCGCGGAGCTTTGGCTCACGAACGGACGGCCTCTCTGAGCGATGATGTGGCCCGAAGTCCGTACTCCAAGTTTCACGCGGCGCAGGATTGGGCGCAATCCCGGGCGCATTCGAAACAGGAGAATTCCATGACCACTTACGTTCGCCGATTTACCAGCCTCGCTGTCGGATGTGCGGCGGCGGCTTTGCTGCCGGCATTCAGTGCATCCGCAGAAGCCAAAAAAGATTTCACCGTTTGCTGGACGATCTATGCCGGCTGGATGCCTTGGGGTTACGCCGCCGATAGTGGCATCGTCAAAAAGTGGGCCGACAAATACGGCATCACCATCAAGGTCACGCAGGTCGGCGACTATGTCGAATGCATCAATCAGTTCACTGCTGGAAAATTCGATGCGGCAACCTCGACAACAATGGATGCGCTCGCCATTCCGTCCGTCGGTGGGGTCGATACGACGGTTTTGATTGCCGGAGATTATTCGAATGGCAACGACGGTATCATTCTGAAGGACAAGACATCGCTGGCTGATGTCAAAGGTCAGAAAGTCAATTTGCTCGAATTGTCGGTGTCGCACTACTTCCTGGCACGGGCGCTGAGCACCGTCGGCTTGACTGAAAAAGACATCACCATCGTCAACACGTCGGACGCCGATTGGATCTCGGCCTACAAGACCGGTGATGTTTCGGCGATTGTCGCTTGGAACCCGGCGCTCGCCGCTATCGATGGCGAGAAGAACGCCAATCTCGTGTTCGACTCGTCGAAACTTCCTGGCGAGATTGTCGATGCGCTCATCGCCAACACGGCGACGCTGAAGGATAATCCGGCACTCGGCAAGGCTTTGACGGGCGCCTGGTTTGAAACGCTTGCCGTGATGGCAAAGAAGGACGACACAGCCAAAGCCGCGCTCGAGAGCATGGCCAAGGCATCGGGAACCGATCTCGCTGGCTTTGAAGCGCAGCTCGCGACTACCAAACTGTTCACCACGCCTGCCGAAGCTTACGCGTTTGTCACCGATCCGTCTGACAAACAAAAGTTTGACTACGTGCGCAAATTCTCGTTTGAAAAAGGCTTGTTTGGCCAAAGCGCGAAGAGCGTCGATGACATCGGCATCGAGTTTGCCGATGGCTCGGTACTCGGTTCGAAAGACAACATCAAGCTGCGCTTCGACGCCAGCTACAAAAAAATGGCAGTCGACGGAAAACTCTAAACAACAGTCACGAAATGCGCCGGCCATCGACGTCGGTCGGCGCATTTCTTTTGATCAAGAGAGACCGCTCGATGGCAACTGCTTTCACCCGTCTTCCAGTCATCGACATTTCGGACCTCTACTCGAGCGATCTTGATAAGCGCCGAGCAGTAGCCGCCGAAATGGGCGCCGCGTCACGCGATTCTGGATTTTTCTATGTGGTCGGCCATCCGATCGGTCGCCAGCTTCGCGATGACTTGTTGTCGGTCACCAAAGCATTCTTCGCCAAGCCGCTTAATCAAAAAATGAATAGTTATATCGGCCACTCGTCGAACCACTCGGGGTATGTGCCGCAAGGCGAAGAAAGCTTTTACGGTTCAAAGCCGGATCGTAAGGAAGCCTTCGACATTTCGCTCGACGTGCCGGCTGACGACCCCGACGTGATCGCCGCCAAAACGCCGTTTCTCGGACCGGTCCAGTGGCCCGACGATGCCGCATTCCGCACAGCCGTTGCGGCGTATTATTCTGAAATTGCCGAATTGGCGCGCAAGCTCTTCGCCGGATTTGCGCTCGCGCTCGATATGCCGGAAGACTGGTTCGACGCGCACTTGACCAAACCGGCGAGCCAGTTGCGGCTCATCCATTATCCGTTCACGACCGATGCGCCCGTCGATGAACCCGGCATCGGCGCTCATACCGATTATGAGTGCTTCACAATTTTGTTGCCGACAGCTCCCGGCCTCGAAGTGATGAACGGCTTGGGCGAGTGGATCGACGCGCCGCCTATGGCAGACGCGTTCGTCATCAACATCGGCGACATGATCGAAGCCTGGACCAACGGCACGTTTGCTGCAACTTCGCACCGCGTGCGAAAGGTCGCTGAAGAGCGCTACTCATTTCCCTACTTCGCGAGCTGTGACTACCATACCCTCGTCGAGCCGCTCGCCCAGTTCGTTTCGCCGCAGCGGCCGGCTAAATATCCGCCGATGGTGGCGGGCGATCACCTTTTCGCGCAGACAGCTCAAACTTTTGAGTATCTGAAGCGGAGATTGGCCGACGGCACACTGAAACTTCCCGATAGCTCGTTGGCGCTGTCAAGCTTCGGCCAGGAAGCGCGTCAGCGTCAAACGCCGTGACAGCAGTCGTGGGTGGCAAAGTGCCAGGTGCGACGTTCGCCGAAGGTCTGGGGACGTCATGACATTGGACGACATCGCTGAAATTGCCGCGACGCCCGCGCGGCCGACGGTACCTGCTTGGGCCTTCGGCACCGTCGTCCGGCAATCGATCACCTTTGCAACGGGTGCCATCGATACGACCACGCGCGTTCGCTGGGTTCAATCGCATGCGATGACAGGCGACATCCGCGTGCACGCCGCCCGCCCGCACCTGACGATGGCCGATCGGCTCGACGATCTCGATGCCGATAGTTTGGTGCTACTGGCGAGCGTCGAAGGTGGAACCGCGACCACCGCTTGGGCGGCCGGCACGATGTCATGGTCCGATTGGATTGGATTTCAGCCCTACGACAAATACCCCGAGTCGGGGCTCATGCATCGCATCGGACCGTGCATGATCGAATTTGCGCCGTCCGGCATCTATGTCGAGGATTGGCGGTTCCAGCCAAGCGCACCCGGCCTGCTCGCGGGCCTGCGCCTGATCGCTGAGGTCGACGACAAAGGGGCCGAGCATGCCCGCGCGGGTGGCTTGGTCATTGCCGGTGACCATGCCCTCCGTGCCGTCGCACGACGGCACGAGTTGCCATCGGGCACGCGCGCCCAGGATTTCGTGCGTGCGAGCCCGAACCCACTCGCCGCCGTGCAACAGGTTTTGGATTGCACAGTTGATTATGCCATCAAGCGTCAAGGTAACTTCACCATCGAAACCTCGACGGACCCCCGTCGCGAAGGCAGCGCCGCGCATTTCGCATCGGACTTCACACCAACATCGACACCCGGCGTGATCAGTCAGCGCGTCACGGATTGTCCCGGCATCGCCCGCCGGCTTTGGCGTATTGACAGTCTTGAAGCCAGCGTATCGTTCTCATTATCGACGCCCGCGCCTTCAGACAAGCTCGCTTGGCTCACGTCCGAGGCCGACACGTTGCTCGCGCCCATTTCCACCCAGGTGACCTGATCGACCATGCGCATCATCAATAGAGTTCCAGGACGCGGCCTCACGGTGTTTCTCGCCGCGTTGCCGTTTGTCGTCATGATGATCGCCTACGCGATCGGCAGCCACGCAAGGCTAAGCGTCAACCCGGCCGACAAGGTGCTGCCGTCACTTGTGCAAATGGCGACCACCATGAACGAGTATGCGTTCGTTCAGGACAAACGCACCGGCGAATATTTGCTCTGGTCCGACACGGCGATCAGTCTGTGGCGGCTCGGCTCGGCTCGGGTCTGTCGATCGCTATCGTGATCTCGCTCGTCGTCGGCGTGTTGATGGGCTTCATTCCATGGATCCGCGCGCTGCTGTCGTCGTTCGTCGCTGCATTCTCGCTCATTCCGCCGATCACCGTTCTGCCGATCTTGTTCATCGTCGTTGGCCTCGAAGAGCTGTCGAAGATTGCCCTGATCGTGATAGGCACAGCACCTGTCATGCTGCGCGCCGTCGCACTCGGGGTGAAGGAAATTCCGCATGAGATGATTATCAAGGCGCAGACGCTTGGCGCGTCGACGTGGCAAATGCTCGTTCGAATTGTCTTGCCGCAGGTCTTGCCGAAATTGATCATTACAACCCGTTTCGCGCTGATCCCGGCCTGGATCTTTTTGATTTCGGCCGAAGCCATTGCTGCGACCAGCGGGCTTGGCTATCGCATCTTTTTGGTGCGGCGATTTTTGGCGATGGACGTGATCTTGCCCTACGTCGCTTGGATCACGCTGATTGCCTGGTTGATGGACATGGCGCTGGTTGCTCTGCAAAAGCGGGCATTCCCCTGGTTTCAACCCGATCGACCGGGCTGAGTAGCCGACGCGCTGCTTTGGTCGATCGCCTCACCGGACATCGTAAGTTTTACTGAGGTAGGCGCGCACGGCTGGATCGTGCGTCAGGGATATCGCCCGGCGTGCGGCATCGCGCGCTCCCTTGTGGTCAGCGAGTTGGCGGTAAATGTAGGCTCGCGTGACCCAATACGGCTGATAGCTGTCGATGCGCTCGATGGGCAATTGATCGAGCGATTGTTTGGCCAAAGCAGCGTCGCCGCTTGCAGCGATCACGGCTGTGCGGCTGACCAGCACACCCAGCGTTGTCTCATGATGAGCGAGCAGATCGTACAAACGAATGAGCGCGGGCCAATGGGTGCGGCCGGTGACGCCGCGTTGGCAATGGACCGATTGAATTGCCGCCTCACACTGAAACCGCCCAAAGATTTTTGCGCGTGATGCCGACGTCAACAGGCCTTCGGCCTCGATGATCATGTCGCGCGACCAGAGCCGTGTGTCTTGCGTGCGAAGCGGAACGAAGCCGCCGTTACGACACCGCCGCGCTGGCCGCCGTGCCTCGCAATACAACATCAGAGCCAGCAGCCCTTTGGGTTCCGGTTCTCTCGGCATTAGCGCGACCAAAAGCTGGCCCAGAAACATGGCTTCCCCCGAAAGCCCTCGAACGGTGTCATCGGCGCCGGAGACATCATCCCAGCCGGTGCTGAAGGCGGCGTACACGGCTTGTAAGACATCCGCCAAGCGGGTCGCGCGCTCATCGCAATCGGGGATGCGAAACTCAAGCCCTGAATCGCGAATTTTTGCTTTGGCTCGAACCAACCGTTGTCCCATGGCTGATGGAGCAACCACGAATGCGGCGGCGATCCGCGAGGCATCGAGGCCAAGCACGGTTTGCAGCATCAGGGGCGTGCGTATACCGGCATCGATTGCTGGATGCGCGCAAACGAACAGAAGCTTCAGCCGATCGTCGAGAAACGCCGTGTTGTCAGGCTGAATGACATGCGCAGATGCGAGCTCGATCAGATGTTGGGCGGATGCACGGACGCTGGCGGCGCGGGCGGTGTGGCTGAGTTCGCGCCGCGCCGTAGTCAACAACCATGCCTCCGGCTTGTCCGGTACACCGCGTTCGGGCCAGACGCGAAGCGCCGTCGCGAACGCTTCCGATAACGCGTCTTCGGCAGCCGCGATATCGCGTGTCCGACTGGCAAGCAGCGCGACCAGGCGGCCGTAGGAGGCGCGTGCCGCAGCTTCGGCAGCCTGGCGCGCGTCGATCACGGCCGCTCTCCTTACGGTTTCATCGGCGGTAGAACCGGTCGCACTTCGACCGAACCATAGACGGCGGATGGAGATTTCGCCGCCCACGTCATCGCTTCATCGAGACCAGGGACGTCGATGACGAAGTATCCGCCAAGCTGCTCCTTGCTGTCGGCGAACGGGCCATCCTGCACCTCGCGTTGGCCGTCGCGAATGCGGATGGTCGTTGCCATATGCGGTGGTTGCAATCCATCTCCATTGACGACGATGCCGGCCGCCGACATCGCGCCGATATAAGCGCTCCAGGCTCCCCAATAGTCCGGCGCCGATTTAGGATCATTGCGTTCGGCGAATTTGCTCTCCGGTTCAGTGTACATCAGCATATACTGCATGGGTCGAAATCTCCTTTTTTGGGTAGCAGCACCGGATCGGTGCTACCCGGCGAACCTGGCCTTGTGCCGGCCTCTGCCCCCATGAGCCTTGAGCAAACGTGATTTCGACATCTCTGGCGAATATTTTTTGCGGGCCGCCGCCAGATCGTGCGGCAGCCCGCGAGCGCGCGTTAAGCCATATCAAACAACAGCACTTCGGCGTCGGAGCTGTCGCCGCGAATGGCAATCGTCTCAGATGGCCCGAACGCAACACCATCGCCAGCTGACAACGTCGCCGTTCCGACGGTCACTTTCCCGGTTGCGACATGCAGCCAGCCCGTGTGCCCGGCAGGTAGTGTGTGCTGCAGACGACCGCCTTCACCCGGTCGGCTGGCGTAGAAATCCACGTTGGCGTTGATCGTGACCGAGCCATCCCGGCCGTCTGGCGATCCGACAAGTTTCAGGACGCCCTGCTTTTCGGCCTCCGTAAAAGCCTTTTGCTCATAGCGGGGCGGCAACCCATTCTTCTCCGGGATCACCCAAATCTGCAGGAAGTGAACGGGCTCAGTGGCGGAGGCGTTGAATTCGCTGTGGCGAATTCCGGTGCCGGCCGACATGATTTGCACGTCGCCCGGCTTGATCACCGATCCGGTGCCGATGCTATCTTTGTGCGCCAGCCCGCCATCCAGGACGTAGGAGATAATCTCCATATCCTTATGGCCATGCGTTTCGAAGCCACGGCCGGGCGCGACGCGATCATCGTTGATCACCCGCAACGGCCCAAAGCCCATATGACGTTCGTCGTGATACTGGCCGAACGAAAATGTGTGGCGACTATCCAGCCAACCGAAATTGGCCTTGCCGCGATCGTCGGCTTTGCGAATGGCAATCATGTCGGTTCTCCTCAACTCTGAGCGGACCAATAGCGCCGCTACGTTGGGCCATGACATAGGCGCCTGGTGCAAGGTCTACAATTATGCGAGTATTCTCCAGACTGTAGTGTAAAGTGAGACAATAAACTCTTGGATAAATTTGCGCGCATGGCAGCCTTTGTCGAGACGGTGTCGCAAGGCGGGTTTGCCGCTGCGGCGCGGCGGCTGAACGTGTCACGATCGGCTGTCAGCAAATCGATCCAGGCGCTTGAGGCGGAGCTTGGTATCCAGCTTCTTCAGCGCACCACCCGGGTCGTATCTCCGACCGCCGCAGGGCTCGCCTACTTCGAGCGGGCGAAAGCCATTCTCGCCGAAGTGGCCGATGTCGATGCCTCGATCTCGGGTTCGCTGGGTGCGCCACGCGGCTTGGTGCGGGTCAACGCGCCGATGTCTTTCGGCACGCTGCATCTCGCCGATGCCGTCATCGACTTCATGGCGGAGTATCGCGATATTTCCATTCAGTTGACGCTGAATGATCGGTTGGTCGATCCAATTGAAGACGGCCACGACATCACGATCCGCATCGCCAACTTGACGGATTCCAGTTTGGTGGCCCGCAAGATCACCTCGACGCAGATGGTGCTGTGCGCCTCGCCGCGTTATCTAAAGGCCAACAAAGCGCCAAAGACGACAGCCGATCTCGCGCTCCATGAGTGCTTGCATTACGGTTTGTCGGCGTCGGGCACTCAATGGAAACTCAAAGGTCAGCGATCGCTTGAGAGCGTCACTGTGCGCTACCGGCTCTGCTCGAACAACGGCGAGGTTTTGCGGGCGGCGGCGATCAAAGGCGCGGGTATTGCGCTGTTGCCGGCTTTCATCGTCGGCCCCGACGTGCAGGCTGGACGCTTGAAGACGGTGTTCACCGATTACGAGTTGGCGCCGTTGACGATCTCGGCGTTGTACGCTCCCAGCCGTCACCTTTCGACAACCATTCGCGTGTTCCTCGATTTTCTTGTCAAACGTTTCGGGGATCGACCCTCCTGGTCTTTGACATAAAAAACGCCACCACGCTCCGGTGAGCGTGGTGGCGTCAGCGCAAGTCCCCCGTCAATCGATTAAGCTGCGGCGCGTGCGCCGGTTTCCAACGGCACCGACGCGATGGTCTTCAGAATCTGCGAAGCGATCTGGTAGGGGTCGCCCTGCGAGTTCGGGCGGCGATCTTCCAGATAGCCCTTGTAGCCATTGTTGACGAAGCTGTGCGGAACGCGGATCGACGCGCCGCGATCGGCAACACCGTAACTGAACTGATGGATCGATTGCGTTTCGTGATGACCCGTCAGGCGCAGATGGTTGTCAGGACCGTAGACTGCGATGTGGTCTTCGCGCGCGGCTTCGAATGCTGCCATCAGTTTTTCGAAGTACGCCTTGCCACCGACTTCACGCAGATACGTGGTCGAGAAGTTGGCGTGCATACCCGAGCCGTTCCAGTCCGTGGCGCCGAGCGGCTTGCAATGATATTCGATGTCGATGCCGTATTTCTCCGTCAGCCGTTCCATGAGGTAGCGTGCCATCCACATTTCATCGGCGGCGCGCTTCGAGCCCTTGCCGAAGATCTGGAATTCCCACTGACCTTTGGCGACTTCGGCGTTGATGCCTTCGTGGTTGATGCCGGCGGCTAAGCAGATGTCGAGGTGCTCTTCGACGATCTTGCGGGCGACGCTGCCAACTTTGCTATAGCCAACGCCGGTGTAATACGGGCCCTGCGGTGCGGGATAGCCGGACTCGGGGAAGCCGAGCGGACGGCCGTTCTGATAGAAAAAGTATTCCTGCTCGAAGCCGAACCACGCGCCTTCATCATCGAGAATAGTTGCACGCTTGTTCGACGGGTGCGGAGTTTTGCCATCCGGCATCATGACTTCGCACATGACCAGCACGCCGTTGATGCGTTCGCTGTCTGGGAATACGCGGACCGGCTTCAGAACGCAGTCCGAGCTTCTGCCTTCGGCTTGCATGGTCGAGCTGCCGTCAAATCCCCACAACGGCAAGTCTTCGACTTCCGGAAATGCGCTATATTCCTTGATCTGCGTTTTGCCACGCAGGTTTGGCACCGGCGTGTAGCCATCGAGCCAAACGTATTCGAGCTTGTACTTCGTCATTCTAAAGTGCTCCTCAAATTTAGGACGAGATAATCAAGTGGTTTTGCTCGTCTTCGATTACCGCCCATCGACCACGCGACGGCGTTACGCGAAACCTTGCTCGAATGTGCCGACATCTTTCGAAATTCCAGACAAGCCGCCCGCAGCCCGGGGTCCAAAAGGGAACCGGCGGTAGTGGCAAGCGTTCATCATCGCTGGAATGCTAGCCAAAGATGCAAAAGCTGGCATGCCAATAATTCAGGCATTCGCTGTTGCGAAACTAGGCAAATGCAATTTTCCCCAGCAAGCGTACACTCTGCGTCAGCCACGACGCATCGACGGCCGATGTTAGAGAGGACAGTCACCAATGACCCCGAAACTGTTGCCAAATTCGACCAACGTTTTCGAGTTCCCGGCACGTGGTCGCTCGACCCGGCCCGCCGCCTTGCCGCTGGACAACACAAGTGCTGCGGTCACTCAAATCCACGTCGCCATGACGGCATGTGGCGAAAGCTGGTATCATGAGGCAGCGATCATAGACGCCAAGCACAAGCCGCAGCGTTCGTGATCACGGTCGAACATAAAAGCCTGCCATTGATTGCGA
>JAIEPV010000102.1 GCA_019748215.1 Hyphomicrobium sp. | reverse complement strand
AGCAGCGCGGTCGGATTTGGCTCTTGAACACCGAAGTGATCGACCGCCACGACGACGGGCACATCATCCTTGAGACGCACGAGTTGGCGGGAAACCCGCGCTTGATCGGCGAACTCGATCAGTTTTTCGCGCCGCTTGGGCTGCTTGATATCGCCAGCGTTCGCCAGCAACGTATCGAGATCGCCATAGGCAATGATCAGTTCGGCAGCGGTTTTAATGCCAATTCCTGGCACACCCGGCACGTTGTCCACACTGTCGCCGGCAAGCGCCTGCACATCGACGACCTTTTCAGGCGGCACGCCAAATTTTTCGACGACTTCATCGCGGCCGATCCGCTTGGCTTTCATGCCGTCAAACATCACCACGCCAGGCTGCACGAGCTGCATCAGATCCTTGTCGGACGAGACGATGGTGGCGTCACCACCGGCTTCGACGATCTGGCGCGCGTAAGTTGCAATCAGATCGTCGGCTTCAAAACCATCTTGCTCGACGCAGGCGACGTTGAACGCCTGGACGGCGTCACGGATCAGTGAAAATTGCGGCACCAGTTCTTCAGGCGGCGGCGGCCGCTGGGCTTTGTATTGCGGATAAATATCGTTGCGGAAGGTCAGCCGGCCAGCGTCGAAAATGACCGCGAGATGTGTTGGCGCCTCGCTGGCCTTGCTTTCAGCCAGCAGCTTCCACAGCATCTGGCAGAACCCGTGCACAGCGCCGACCGGCAGCCCGTCCGATGGACGAGTAAGCGGCGGCAAGGCATGGAAGGCGCGAAAAATGTAGCCCGAACCATCGATCAGATAGACGTGGCTGCCCTTCATCACGGGCACCGCCTCGCCATCAGGCACGGTCGAGGTTGTGGCGTTCTTTTCGGCGGGCTTTTTGGCTTTTTCGCTCATGCGCAAGCAATATAGGCAGAACGACCCGCAAGGAAAGCAGCTCGTCAACGAGCGAGGGGAGCTTCCCTGAGGACCGCCACCCCGAGCGCTCTGCGAATATTGTTTCGGTGTTGCTGATCCGGGGCCGGTTCGTTGACAGGGTTGCAGCGGCATGGCTTTGTCCGCTCACGAGGGCTATGCGTCATGCGTATGGCCACGGGCTCAGCAGTTTTTTTGTGATTTGGATGGGGAGGGACGGTTCTATGACACCGCATAAAATGTTCGTCGTCGCGATGGCGGCCGTAGCAATACTTTTCGTAGCCGGTCCTCGATCTGCCGAAGCGAAACGCAAACCCAGCTATTCAATCTGCAAGCCGCTGCTGGAAGCCACCGCCACATCGACGGGCGTGCTTGGCGCGGGGACAAAGGAAGCGCGCCGCATTGCTCGCTACAATTTCGAGGCTGCTGCGACCGACCGCTATGGCTACCAGTATGGCAATCTCGACAAGGCCCGCAACGTCCGCTGGGACTGCAAGAAGGGCGCAATTTTGCAAGCCAAATGCGTTGTCACCGCGCGGCCTTGCCACCAGTAGCTTGCGGCCGCAGCCCATCCGTTGGGTCCAAATCATCTCGGACGACAGAGCGAGCGAGGCGCCATTGATCACACGGCGCCTCCTCGACACCCGCGACGTCGCACCTCGTATTTGCGGAGCAGCGGGGAATGGGCTATCACGCCGGAGCGCTTAGCACCCGTAGCTCAGCTGGATAGAGTGCTGCCCTCCGAAGGCAGAGGCCGCAGGTTCGAATCCTGCCGGGTGCGCCAGTCTTTGTCTCACGCGCCCACGGCGCTCCGCATCGGCTGCCGTTCACCCGGCAGAGCAGTCGTAACGCTCGGTCCGGATGCGCTTGAATACTCTTTCGCTCGCTGTGCCACGATTCAAGCCAATCTGAACGGCTCGAATATTTTGGCTGCTGGGCTACACGGCTGCGCATCTGATATGCGTGTTTTGCGCGTGTTGGTCGTTCGGCTGGTGGTTTGGATCACGTCGCAAGCGATCGCAGCGCAAGTTTTGCCGGCGCGTTAGCACCCAGATTGCCGCGGCCGTTCGCGACAAACTTGCATGATCTCTCGCGCGATTTTTTGCCGGTGCAATCGCCAGCCTTCGCTCGCGGTTTATTTCTATTCGCCGATTTTAAGCATTATTGCCGAACGAACACGCGCGCTCTTGACGACCGCCATCCCTCACCATAATTTGCCCAATCTTGAAGTATTCGAACCGCGTTAGACCGTTTCTTTGCTTCGTTCGCGGCCTTCGACAATTAGCTATCATGAATGCGCAACAGGCTGTGCTGTTACGTCTAAGGCGTCGACACATTCATGAATATCGCCCGCTTTCCTAGACTTTATGCCGAAAGCGAAGACTTTCTGCATTTGGATTTTTTGCGAATTATTGCGGCGCTCGGCGTCGTCGTTTTCCATTGGCGTGCGTCGGTCACGTTGCCGGGCCCAAGTGATCGATGGACTTTCATCGACTCGCTCTCATCGTTCGTCGACATGTTTTTCGTCATCTCCGGATTTATTATTTGCCACGTGTATGCGCGCCGCATGAGCACAGCCAGCGCGTTTTTGCATTTTTTGCGCAAGCGCTTCGCGCGACTGGCGCCGCTTCACTATTTAACGCTTGCGATCTACGTCGCCATTGGATTGGCCGCACCTGCGGCCGGCATTGCCTTGTCAGAGCCGCGCAAATACGACATGGCCTGCATCGTTCCGAATCTGCTTTTCGCGCACTCGCTTGGGACGTGTCGCGATCTATCTTTCAATTTTCCAAGCTGGTCGATCAGCGCCGAGATGGCATGCTATCTATTGTTTCCAGGCGTACTATGGCTGGTTCGGATCAGGGCGTGGTTGCCCGCCCTGTTTGCTCTCAATATATTGACTGTGTTGTACGCACTCGGCCCGGCCGGCCCACTGCACCGATATTGGTTTGAATGGACTTTTGAATGGTCCGTGTGGCGAGCGTTGCCGGCATTCGCACTCGGCATCAGTTTTTACAGCATGCGAGAACAGCTCGCCAAGCTCCCGGCGGCCGCACCGATGATGTTTGTCATGTTGATTGCCTATCTACCGCTTGCGGCGGCCGGCGCTTGGCACGGCCTCCTGACCCCGATGAGTTATGCGATTGTCGCCTGTGGCGTGGCTGCGGATGCGCAACGTCATACCAGCCAGTTGGTGCGGACTTTCGCGCCGCTCGGGCAGCTGACTTATTCTGTATATATGCTGCATGCGCTGTTCGTCACTGTCGGTTTTACGCTCGTATTCGACCGCATTCTGCATCTCCCCCAAACCGCCAAGCTTGTGGCCGTCATCGCTTGTCTTCCGCTGCTCTTTGGCGTCGCTTACTTGTCGCTCATTTTCTTTGAACAACCGGCACGGCGCTGGCTCTCAAAACCTACCGTGCTTCGCGACACGCCTTCAGCAGTGTGATCACTGCGTGAGTTTGAGCGGCATCGGTCATGATTAGGCGCAAAAAAATCACCGGCAGGCTTGCGGGCGCAGATACGGAACATCTGAACAGGTCGCGCTGTTATAATTTCTTCATACTGGTGCGCGACGGATATTCAGATCAAAATGTCGCCTCATACGATCTTCTGAATGATACAAAAATATTTCAGGCGACTATTTAAGCAGGTCAAAATATATGGCGGATAGCAACGGTCGGCGCGAGAAGACCGTGATCGTTCTACAGGGCGGCGGCGCCCTTGGCGCTTATCAAGCTGGCGCATATGAAGCCCTCGCTGCCGCCGGTGAAATGCCAGAATGGATCGCCGGAATTTCAATTGGCGCGATCAATTCGGCGATCATTGCAGGCAACCCGCCGGAACGCCGCGTCGAACGCCTCCGTGAATTTTGGGAGCGCGTGTCCAGCGGCCTGACAGTGCCTCCGATCGCGACTGACACGGCGTCACGAAAACTGTTCAACGAAACGAGTGCGGCCATCGTCGCGTCAACGGGCACGCCTGGCTTTTTCAAACCACGCTTCCCACCGGCCGTCTTTATGGCACCCGGGTCACCGGGAGCCATCGGTATTTACGACACGTCGCCGTTGCGCAGCACGCTGCTGGAGCTTGTCGATTTTGACCTCGTCAATTCGGGCGCTGTCAGATTGAGCGTCGGCGCGGTCGAAGTGGCGACAGGCAACCTCAAATATTTCGACAGCACGCGCGATACGATCATGCCCGAGCACATCATGGCGAGCGGCGCGCTACCACCTGGATTTCCACCCGTTGAAATCGACGATATATTCTACTGGGATGGCGGACTGGTTTCCAATACGCCGCTGCAATACGTGCTCGATGGAGGTACGCCACGCGCCGATATGTGCATCTTTCAATTCGACCTTTTCAGCGCCAAAGGACCCATTCCGCAAACACTCTTCGATGTATCTCAGCGGGAAAAAGACATCCGATTTTCCAGTCGCACGCGGCTGAATACGGACGTTTTTCGCGACTTACAAACAGCGAGGCGCGCCATTCGCCGTCTCGAGGCAAAACTTCCAGATGACGTTAAAGCGTCGCTCGATTGGAAATCGTTGCAAGCCATGAGCTGTGATGCCGCTATCACGATTGTCCATTTGATCCACAGGCGCGCCGCTTACGCGACGCAATCCAACGATTATGAATTTTCGCGCTACACGGTGGACGAACACTGGCGCGACGGCAAAGACGACGTCGAGCGGACATTCCGCAATCCGGCCTGGAAAAATCGCGTACGTCCAACCGAGGGCGTTGCCGTCCTTGATCTGACAAAGGAGCTGGACCCTCGATCGTCCTGACCAATCATGAAGATTGATGACGTCGTTCAGCGTGCGTTCGCAATGCCACTGACGAGTCCGGCGTTTCCACCCGGACCCTATCGCTTCATCGACCGCGAATACCTGATCATCACCTATCGGACGGATCGAGCGGCGCTTGAAGCCGTTGTGCCTGAACCGCTGACGTTCGACGAGCCTATCGTCAAATATGAATTCATTCGCATGCCCAATTCGACAGGGTTTGGCGACTACACCGAGTCGGGGCAGGTGATCCCAGTCCGTTTCGAGGGTCAAGACGGTGGCTACACCCACGCCATGTTCTTGAATGACGGACCGCCGATTTACGGAGGGCGAGAACTGTGGGGCTTTCCGAAAAAATACGCGCAGCCATCGCTGGCGCCTGACAAGGACACGCTGGTTGGCACGCTCGATTACGGCTCGGTGCGCATCGCCACGGGGACGATGGGGTATAAACACAAGGCGCTAGATCTGAACGCGGTGCGGTCGTCATTGCTCAACCCGAACTATCTTCTGAAAATTATTCCGCACGTCGACGGTTCGCCGCGTATCCTGGAAATCGTCGATTATCGGCTTGAAGACGTCGTCGTGAAAGGCGCGTGGAGTGGGCCAGCCGCGCTTGATCTTCGCCCGCACGCGCTAGCACCGATTGCTGATCTGCCGGTTCGCGAAATCATTTCGGCAACGCATATTCTCGCCGATCTCACGCTCGGGCTGGGCAAAGTCGTCTACGATTATCTCAAACCGACAAAGGACATTTCGCCATGAATCTCGACGGCAAAGTCGCTCTCGTCACTGGGGCCGCAAGCGGCATTGGACATGCGATCGCCAAGCGCTATGTCGCGGCCGGCGGGCGCGTTGCCATCGCAGATCTCAATCTTGAAGCGGCAACAACCGCCGCCAAAGACCTCGGCGACAGCAAGGTCGCAATGGCCGTCGCGATGGATGTCGCGAGCGAAGAGCAAGTCAACGCAGGGGTTGAAAAGACAGTCGCGGCCTTCGGCACGGTCGACATTCTGGTGTCGAACGCCGGTATCCAGATCGTGCATCCGATCGAGGAGTTCCCCTACGCCGATTGGAAAAAAATCATGGCCATCCACGTTGATGGGGCGTTTCTGACGACGAAAGCGTGCGTCAAGCATATGTACAAGCAGGGCTCCGGCTCACTGATCTACATGGGATCGGTTCACAGTCACGAGGCGTCGGCCTTGAAGTCGGCCTATGTCACCGCCAAACACGGCATGCTCGGGCTGGCACGAACGATGGCGAAGGAAGGCGCAAAACACGGCGTTCGCTCCAACGTCATCTGTCCGGGATTTGTGCGGACGCCGCTGGTCGACAAGCAAATTCCGGAACAGGCCAAGGAACTTGGCATCACCGAAGAACGCGTGATCAAAGAAATCATGCTGGGCGAAACGGTCGATAAAGAATTTACGATGGTCGAGGATATCGCCGAAGTTGCCTTGATGCTTGCTGCGTTCAAAACCAACGCGCTCACAGGGGAAAGTATTATCGTCAGTCACGGCTGGCATATGAACTAACCGGAAATGAAATGTGATCGTGAAATGCTCATCACGTCTCGCGCATCGTAGAAACTCCGCTAGCCGAATAACGGCGGCCATTGCCCACTGAATAGGACTGCCTATTGCTGTCGTGATTACAAGACAGCGAGTATTTCTCGAACCCATTTTCGCCATTCTCTGATCGCGTTGTCGCTGCGGGGACGCATCGTACATCGAGCGAGTTGAGAATTGGGGGCGAGACATGTTGCACCAAAAACGGTTGATTGTGCGCAGGATGCGCGCGAATGGCAGCACAAACTTCGCACTGCCGCTCGGCGTGGCCGGCGCAATTTGGGAAGATGCTGCGGCGACTGACAATTGGCATGACGCCGGTCAGCAAAATTCGATCTCTCTTAATTCAATATGTGAGCGAGATGCCTCTCGATTAATTGAGAATTGGCCGCGCGCGTCCATTGCACGGCAACGAAACGGCGCGCCCTTTTATCCAAGCATGACGCGGGAGGCTGCGTGATGGCGACGGCATTTCTCGATTTGATTTTTTTATTCTTGTGGCCACTCGTTTTGATCGCTGCCGCTTGGGGCATCGCCTTTAACGCCCTGGCTGGAAAAGATGAAATTTCAGAGGTCGTCGAGGCTTTGACCCGGCCCAGCGCAATCGACGACACCGCGAAGCTTACCGAGAAAAGCTTGCGCACTTTTGTTTAGACCGCAGCAATTCGATCGTGATGTCAGGCGGGAGACTTGAGATTGCGGCTCGACCGGCTCGCCAATGGCCCAATGTTGCGATGCTTAAAGTATGAAAGGCCGAGCGATGAAAATGACCACGGTTTGTCAAGACGATCACGAAACTGATCCATCCGCAATTGCAAGCGGATCACGCAACCGCCCATTCGCGAAGCTACGATGGCCGATTTTTGTCCAGGCTCATGTGCGAGTGGCTTGCTCCGTCATCATCAGCACGGCATTGCTTTGGGCCGCAGCGCCACAGGCCTACGCAGGCCGCTTGGAATTCGACCAGCGCCGTACCGAGGTCCGCTTCGTATATAAAATGGCGAACTCGACGCAGCGCGGCCGCTTCACAAAGGTCAGCGGAACGCTGGAGTACGACGAAGCCGCGCCCAACAAAAGTAAGATCAGCGCATCAATTGTTGCCGCAAGCCTGACAACGGGTGAAGCACTCGTCGACAACGAACTCAAAGGCGCAGCGTTTTTTAACGTCGAGGCGTCGCCTGTCATCGCGTTCAAGAGCATCGCGGTCCGCACCAGTTCGCCAACCGCCGCGGACGTGACGGGTGAGATCACAGTCAACGGCATCACCAAGCCGGTGGTTCTAAAAGTCAGCCTCAAGCCGCATGACGACCCAGCCCTCAAGTTTGACGTCGGCGCGCGAGAATTTATCGCCACGACGCGGATACAGCGCAGCGCCTTCAACATGACGGCATGGCAGGCCCTGGTCGACGAAGACGTCGATATCACCATCGACGCGATCGTGCGTCCACGATAAGTCGCTGCCAGCCATTGGTGTAATATCCGGGTGTGGCAATCCGCCTGAGGGCATCGCGACCATCGTCACCGCCAAACCTAGCAGGGCTTTGCCCGAATACGGCAACGAATTCAGCCGGCATTCATGTCATTTCGGTTTTGATAGGCTGCACGATGGCAATCGTTGCGGGCGGCGGCGCTGATAATTCCACAATCCGCACAAAGCGCCGCCGCAATCTGGCCAGTAACACGGCCCAGGTGCGCTTGCTCGAAACATGCGGATGAATCGGCGTGTGAAACATCTCGCCGATTACGAAAGGACCGTACGATGACGTCACTGAAATCCGCCTTGCTGATCGCGACATCGGCCGCAGCGCTTGCCATGAGCACTGCGGTGCATGCTGGTGGTCAAAGCACGCTTTTCGCCGATCGCACCAATAGTGGCGAGCGCTTCGCCCAACTTTTCGACGGCCCGAGCGATAAAAAGACGCTTCAGGATGTAGAGCGCGAGAACGGCCCGAAGAAGGAAAAGAAGGAAAGTGCTCCGCCTGCGCCCCCGCCGGAAGCGCGCCGTGAAGCACAGCCGGAGCCAAAACAAGAGCCCAAACCCGAGCCGCGCGCTGAGCCCACGCCACAACCCAAAGCCGAGGGCCGGCCAGATGGCCAAGGTGAGGGACGCGGAGAAGGACGTGGAGAAGGACGCGGAGAAGGGCGTGGTGAGGGTCGTGGAGAGGGGCGACCCGATCGGGCTCAACGCGACCAGGGGCAGCACGACCAAGGCACACCGAACAACGATCAACCACGCCAATCCGAACGCGAGCGTCGTCCGCCCGACGCCGATCAGGCGCAGCCAAAGATCATCAATCGGCCACCACCGGTTGAACCGGCGGCCGTGCCGACGCCTCCCGCACCGCCTGCAGCGAAAGCTGCCGAACCCGCAACCCAGCCACAAAATCAGAACGATCAAAATCGTGATCGCCGTCGCGGCGTGACGCGCGAGCGCGACCCGGCCAACGCCGCTGATGAGCGGCGGGTGCGCGATGGCGGTAACGTTCCTCCGGCAAAGACGGAATGGCAGCGCCGCTGGAATGCGGACCCGAACGAAGGCGCCAATCGCGATCGAGGTGGCGACCAGCGTCGGCCCGATCCAAGCGCCGGCACGCAGCCCAACGCACCGGCCCCCGGCCAAGCGCAACGGCCCGACAACGATCGTCGCGGTCGCGTTGAAGGTCGTCCGCGCAACATCGACGACATCAAGAATGCGCGACGCGAGCGGACTGAAGATGGCGGCAAGCGCGTGATCATCGAAGAGCCTGGACGCGTCATCGTCAAACAGGACAACAAAATCATCATTCAGCAGGATGAGACGGCGCGCCTGCGACGTGCGATCCCCAACTCCCGGTTTGAGCGGGGTCGCGACGGCCGCTCGGTGACGATTGTCGATCGTCCGGGCAGCCAGCAGATCGTCACCGAAACCGATGATCGCGGCCAGCTGTTGCGTCGCTACCGCCGTGACCGGGACGGCCGCGAACGCGACATCATCGACAACCGCCGCCGCAATCGCTTCGGTCGCGATCTCGCGGTCGGAGCCGGCATCGGTGTCGGCGTGGTCGCCGGTGCGGCCATTCTAAATTCGCTGGTCCGCGTGCCGCCGCCACGCGTCAGAATTCCGCGCGATAAATACATCGTGCGCTACGAAGGCGCGAGCGAGGATGATGTCTACGAAGCACTGGAAGCCCCGCCGGTCGATCGCATCGATCAGCGCTATACGCTCGATCAAGTGCGCGCCACGCCATATCTTCGCGAACGCATGCGCCGCGTTGATCTCGACGACGTAACATTCGATTTTGGGTCGTGGGAGATCGACCCGCGTGAATACCGCAAGCTCGAGCGTGTGGCGCGAGCCATGCGCCGTGTCATTCAACGCAATCCCGACGAGGTCTTTCTCGTCGAAGGCTACACCGATGCCGTCGGATCCCGCATCGACAATCTGACGCTGTCCGATCGGCGCGCCGAAAGCGTCGCTGATATCCTGAGCCGCGAATTTGGCGTGCCCTTCGAGAACCTCGTCACTCAGGGCTACGGCGAGGACTTTTTGAAAATCAGGACGGAAGCGCCGGAGCGGCTGAACCGCCGCACCGCGGTTCGCCGCGTCACGCCACTGATTGCCGACAGGAGCGCCGCACCGCCACCGCGCGTCTACGATCGCGAGCCGATTGTCGATGAGCGCGGCGGCCGCGATGATTATCGCGGTCGAGATGACCGTCGCGACGATAGCTACGACGACCGGCGCGGGCGTGACGGCGACGATCAGCGCGATGATGGCACACACTGGGATCCACGTTCCGAACCGGGCTATGATCGGCGGTATTAGAGGCCGTTTCCGGTTGTTCAAATAATAACGGCGAGCAGATGGTGACATCCGCTCGCCGTTCCGCTTTGAAAGCCGTGACGACCGACCCTAGAGCCCTTCCGACTTAGATCGACCCATTCTGACGAGGGGATTTTGCGCTGAGACCAAGGGATTTGGCGACGGCCGCACCCGATGTGCGGCCGAGACGAAGCCCGCCGTGGATCAGCGCAAAAGCCCCCGTCCCTATGTAGGGTGGCCCTGTCGGGTTCGCGCGGGTTGGCCGCCCGGTTCGTTGGCGGGCTTGTCCGATGCTTAGGCATCGCACTGCGCCCACCGCCTGCCGGATCAGCTCAACCGGCGCGAACAGAATTGGTCAATCTAAGTCGGAAGGGCTCTAGCTTTGCGGGCCGATCGCAAACCTGCGCTCCCATGACCCGCCATCCGTATCTTTGAATGTGACGGTCATATCGTGGGCCGCGGACCGCACAAAATCGAATTCAACCATCGGGTTTTGCGACAAAGCGATCGAACCGGCAGCCGTGAAGACCAAAGCCTCGCCTGAGCGAACTGAGATTTCCGAAATCATCTTCATTGGCGTGTAGAGGAGCGTCTGCTGATCCATGGCCATGCCCGTATGGTTGGGATGGTTCAGCTCCAACTTTGCAACGGCGACGGCCGATGACGCGGGTGACGGTGCCTTACTGCCGAGTTGCGCAAGTTGGA
The DNA here is from genome assembly GCA_019748215.1 of Hyphomicrobium sp. GTDB lineage: Bacteria > Pseudomonadota > Alphaproteobacteria > Rhizobiales > Hyphomicrobiaceae > Hyphomicrobium_B. The sequence continues at coordinate 139 of JAIEPV010000102.1, read as the reverse complement.
TCTTGCCCATGTTGGCGGCGATCTCCGCAGGGTCGCCCATCGCCGGGGCCGAGCACGACGACTGGCCACCCGCGAATTTGATCAATTGCGACACCATGTAGAGCTGGCCGTCGCTCGCTTCGACGACGGCGCGAAGATC
>JAIEPV010000153.1 GCA_019748215.1 Hyphomicrobium sp. | reverse complement strand
ACCAGCGCCAGTTTCCTGACGGCGCTCTATGCCGTTTGCACACCGTTTGCAGTGTGGATTATTTTTCGGGCGCCACCGGCGGCGATCGTGTGGCCGGCGGCGGCGCTGTCGCTCGTTGGCGTTTGGCTGCTCGGCGGCGCGACCGTCGGCGCCTTGTCGGTTGGAGACAGCCTCGTCGTGCTATCGGCGCCGCTGTGGGCTGTGCATATCATCCTCACCGGATTGGCGGCGCAGGCCGGCCGGCCGTTTCTGTTCACGGCCTTGCAGTTTGCGGCCGTCGCAATGCTCGCGGCGGTGGCGGCCGTGTCGTTCGAGACGCCGTCACTGGCGTTGCTCGCGGATGCGGGATGGGAAATCGCCTATGTCGGATTGATATCAACGGCGCTGACCTTCACGCTGTTCGTCAGCGCCATGCGCCATGCGCCGCCGGCCGAAGCCGCCATCATTCTCTCGACAGAAAACCTGTTCGCGTCGCTTGCCGGCGCGCTGGTGCTCGGCGAGCGGCTTGGCCTCATCAACTGGCTCGGTGCGATCGTGATCGTTGCGGCGGTGTTGCTGGTTCAGACGAGCGCGTATCGGCAGCAGCCAAGCTCGGGCGGACCGGCTGTGTAGCCTTGACGACTGCGCCGATAAGCCGAGCGTGAAACGTCATGCAGCGGGGATGATGCCGGCTTCGACGGCGGCAGGGCCGATGCGATCACGCATCAGGGCGGTCGCGGCCGCTTCGCTCAACACGGTGACGGGGGAACCATCGCGGGCTTCGCGGGCATCTTCGCTCATGCGGCCATGGGCGCCGATGGCTTTGCCGAGACGCTCCCACACCGAGGCTTTGACACTGCCGGATTGGCTCCAGACGCCGGAGAGAACATAGGGCACCTTGGGGCTAAGCGCGGCCAGACGTTCGAGGTCGCCGATGAGCGCCGCACCATGCTTGACGAGCGCGTTCTCGATCAGGCCGGCGGCGACGAAGGCTGCGTCCGATGGCGTCTCGCACGCGTCGATGGCGGCAACGATCAGCGGCATGATGAGTGCCGGATGGTCCTCGATCAATTCGTACTGGCAGTCGGCAATCCAATCGTCTGGACTGTCGACACGGTCGCGACTGGCGCTGGCGTCGTCGCCGTCTTCGTCATCGTCGCGGTAGCTTCGTCCACGGGCGACGATGGCGGCCCCGGCCTTGGCGAAATCATAACCGCCAGCCGACGTCCGGCACGGATGTTCTAGGCCGCCGTATTTGCAGTCGAAGCAATCCGGAAGGCTCATTGCTTGTCCCCCGTCGTCGAACCAGGCTGCGACTATAGGCCGAGTTTGGCCCGTAGAACATCGTTCACCACCGCCGGATTGGCCTTGCCCCCGGTGCTCTTCATGACTTGGCCGACGAACCACCCGAGCATCGACGGTTTGGCTTTGGCCTGCTCGACCTTATCCGGATTGGCGGCGATGATGTCATCGACGGCTTTCTCGATGGCGCCTGTGTCGGTCACCTGTTTCATGCCGCGCGTTTCGACGATTTGGGCGGGATCGCCGCCCTCGCTCCAAACGATTTCGAACAGATCCTTGGCGATCTTGCCGGAAATGGCGTTGGACGCGATCAGGTCGACGATGGCGCCGAGCTGGGCGGCCGACATCGGGCTGTCGGCGATGTCGAGATCCTGCTTGTTCAAGCGGCCGAAGAGTTCGTTGTTGACCCAGTTGGCGGCGAGTTTGCCGTCACGGCCTTTCGCGACCGCTTCGAAATAATCGGCCGAGGTGCGTTCGGCGACGAGCACGGCGGCGTCATAGGTTGAAAGCCCGTAGTCCTTAACGAAGCGGGCGCGCTTTTCGTCCGGCAGTTCGGGCAGGCTGGCCTTCAATTGATCGACGTAGTTTTGCGAGAATTCGAGCGGCAGCAAATCGGGATCGGGGAAATAGCGATAGTCGTGCGCCTCTTCCTTCGATCGCATCGAGCGGGTTTCGCCGCGCGCGGAATCGTACAGACGAGTTTCCTGATCGATTTTTCCGCCGGCTTCGAGGATGTCGATCTGGCGCCGGGCCTCGACTTCGATCGCTTGGCCGATGAAGCGGATCGAATTGACGTTCTTGATTTCGCAGCGCGTGCCGAGCGGACTGCCCGGCTTTCTCACCGAGACGTTGACGTCGGCGCGCAGATTGCCTTTTTCCATGTCGCCGTCGCAGGTGCCGAGATAGCGCAAGATGGTGCGCAGCTTGGTGACGTAGGCCTGTGCCTGCTTCGACGATCGCATGTCGGGTTTCGATACGATCTCCATCAGCGCGACGCCCGAGCGATTGAGATCGACGTAGGAATAATCGGGATGCTGATCGTGCAGCGACTTGCCGGCATCCTGCTCCAAGTGCAGGCGCTCGACGCCGACCATCAGCGCTTCGCCGTCGGCATCGATTTCGATTTCGCCTTCGCCGACAATCGGGTGCTTGAACTGCGAGATCTGATAGCCCTGCGGCAGATCGGGATAGAAGTAGTTCTTGCGATCGAAAATGCTGCGCAGGTTGATTTGGGATTTGAGGCCGAGGCCGGTGCGGATGGCCTGTGCCACGCATTCCTTGTTGATGACCGGCAGCATCCCCGGCATGGCTGCATCGACGAGCGAGACATGCGAGTTGGGTTCGGCGCCAAACGCCGTCGACGAGCCGGAAAATAACTTGGCGTTGGAGGCGACTTGAGCGTGAACCTCAAGGCCGATGACCACTTCCCAATCGCCGGTGGCGCCGGGAATGAGATGGCTGGCTTTAGACTTGGTCGCGGCGCTTGTCATAGTTGGGCTCCAAACTGAAGTCAGCGCTTCGTCGCATAACCGATGCGGGCATAGATCAGGCCCGTTACGAGGGAGGCAACGAACACGCCGGCTGCGGCGCGGCCGACCGTCGGCGCGTCCCAGATGCGCAGCAAAGCGGCGATATAAAGCGCGGCGACACCGGCAATCGCCCCGCCGAAGGCGGCGATCAAAAGCTTGTTCTTGGCATCGGCTTTGCGCCCGAGCCAGAACGCCACGGCAATCGTCGCTGGATTGAAAATGGCGTACAGCGCCACTTCCATCAGCGGCACATCGGGCTGGAGCTCAGGACCCATGGCCGGTCCCTGACATATCAGCACCTGCTTTTTCGTCAGCGGCTTTACGCAATTTCTCTTCCTCGTATTGGACGAACCAACCGATCATGTTGCGCCATTGGGCGCCGACCATTTCGACCATTTCCGGCGGCAGGCCATGCTCGGTGGCCTGCGCCTTGACGCGGTCGATGACCTGCTGGATGCGCCACGGCACAACGGCGCCTTCGGTTGAATGCATTTTCAATTGCCAGGCGCGATCGACGTAGCTGAAGCGCTCGGCGATCAAGGTGACGAGTTCGGTATCGAGCCGATCGATTTCGGCGCGGACCTGGCTCATATCGGCGCAATCCCATGGGCGTTTTGGGTCCATCACGATCAGCCTTTCATCCACCAGCGGTCGGGCACGGGGAAACGGCCGGCGGCATCTTCGATCACCTGCGCCGTTTGAAACAAGGTCGTTTCGTCGAACGGCTTGCCGATCAGCTGCAAGCCGAGCGGCGTGCCTTGCGACGACAATCCGGCCGGAACCGACATGCCGGGCAGACCCGCCATGTTGACGGTGACGGTGAAAATATCTTCGAGGTACATGGCGAGCGGATCGCCGGATTTTTCGCCGAACGCGAAGGCGGGTGATGGCGTCGTCGGCGTCAGCACGACATCGACAAAGTTCCAGGCCTCGTCGAAATCGCGCTTGATGAGGGTGCGAACTTTTTGCGCCTTGAGATAGTACGCGTCGTAATAGCCAGCCGACAGCACGTAGGTGCCGATCAGGATACGGCGTCGCACTTCGCGGCCGAAACCTGCGGCACGCGTCAGCTCGTAGGTGTCGGTCAGGTTCGAGCCGGTGACGCGCATGCCGTAGCGCATGCCGTCGTAACGGGCGAGATTGGATGAGGCTTCCGCCGGCGCGACGATGTAGTACGCGGGCAGCGCGTACTTGGTGTGCGGCAGGGAGATGTCGTGGATGGTCGCGCCGGCGGCTTTCAACCAGGCGATGCCATCGTCCCACAGTTTTTGAATTTCAGCCGACATGCCATCGACGCGGTATTCTTTCGGGATACCGACGCGCAGGCCTTTGACGCCTTTGCCAAGTGCTGCTTCATAGTCGGGCACCGGGGCATCGACGGACGTCGTGTCCTTGGGATCGTGACTGGCCATGGCTTTCAGCATGATGGCCGCGTCGCGCACGGTCTTGGTGATCGGGCCTGCCTGATCGAGGGAGGATGCAAAGGCGACGATGCCCCAGCGCGAGCAGCGGCCATACGTCGGCTTGATGCCGACCGTGCCTGTCAGCGCCGCCGGCTGGCGGATCGAGCCGCCGGTGTCGGTGGCGGTGGCCGCCAGGCACAAATTCGCTGAGACGGCCGCTGACGACCCGCCTGACGATCCGCCCGGCACGAGCTTATCGGTTGAACGCTTGCCATCGCGGCCAAGCCGCCGCCACGGCGACACGACGTTGCCGAAGGCGCTCGTTTCGTTCGAGGACCCCATGGCGAATTCGTCGTTGTTGAGCTTGCCGAGCATGACGGCGCCGGCGTCCCACAGGTTTTGGCCGACGGTCGATTCATAGGGCGGCTTGAAATCATCGAGGATCTTCGAGCACGCCGTGGTGCGGATGCCCTTGGTCGCGAACAGATCCTTGTTGCCGAGCGGCAGGCCTTCGAGAGCGCGCGCTGTGCCGGCGGCGATCCGCTTGTCGCTTTCAGCGGCTTGTGCGCGGGCATGCTCCGGCGTCGGCAGCACGTAGGCATTGAGCGCGCCGTTCGAGGCCTCGATTGCCGTGATGAACGCGTCGGTTAGTTCGCGCGCCGAGAACGATTTTTTTGCCAAGCCATCGCGGGCCTCGGCGAGTGAGAATTTCGTCAGGTCCGTCACGGCCGGCTATTCCTTTGCAGACTTGCAGCGCTTGTACGTCAGGCCGCCGCCGTTACCGGTGACGCGCCAGCGGTCGCCTTTGAGTTTGACGAAGGTGGTCGTGTTGCGTTCTTCGACCGAGCCTTCGGCGCAGAACATGCGCGTGACCCATACCGATGCGCGAAGCTTGCGCACGGTGAGAAACGTGCACCCGCCTTCCCAGCTGTAGAAACCGTCGGCCGTGAGTTTGTCTGGATAGTTTTCGATGTTCGGCAGCAAGGTTCCGGCGGCGAGTTTGGCAAACTTCTGGCAGCCGTCGGCGGGCGAATAGGTGCCGGGACCGATGAACGCGCCTTTGGGTTTTGCAACTGCCGGTGCGGCGGCGGCCAGACACGCCGCGAGAGAGGCGAGGCCAAACGTCAATTGAAGGCGCATCGCGGTTACTCCACCACTTTGGGAACGACGAAAAAATTGTCTTCCGACGACGGCGCGTTGGCGGTCACGAGATCGGCGATCTCGCCATCGGCGACCACATCGTCGCGCATCTTCATGGCCTGGGCGACAACCCGGGTCATCGGCTCGACCGCCGAGGTGTCGACCTCGTCGAGTTGCGCCACCCAGTCGAGAATGTTCGACAGTTCGGCCTCCAGGCTTTTGGCCTCGGCGTCGGAAATCTTGATGCGCGCCAGCCGGGCAATGCGCCGGACGGTCGCTTCATCGACGTGCATGGGGAGATCCTTGGGCGGAGAAGGTTTGGCAGATGGCTGCCGCACTCTTAACGGTCTCGACCGGTTCGACGCAACCGGGGCGACGGCGACAGCTGGGCACAAGGCCGGCGGCCTGGCCTTAAAACCGTATCCGCGGTGAGTTTGGTCGCACCGGTCGCGTGGACGGCGTTCGCTTGCGGCCTCACCCCACCCCTAACCCCTCCCCTGAGGGGAGGGGAATGGACAGTGGGGAGTGCGGCAAGTGTCCTTCTCCCTTGGGAGAAGGTGCCCGAAGGGCGGATGAGGGGGCGTTGGATTGAGCGCGCCGTCACATTCGCCGTCGCCTCACGGTCACTGCCCCCTCACGGTCACTGCCCCCTCACCCTAACCCTCTCCCCAAGGGGAGAGGGGATAGCTAGCCTTCTCCCTTGGGAGAAGGTGCCCGAAGGGCGGATGAGGGGGCGTTTAATGAGCGCGCTATTACAGTCACCGCTAACTCACCCTTACCGTCCCCTCACAGTTACCGCCCCCTCACCCTAGCCCTCTCCCCAAGGGGAGAAGGAATTGGCAACCATCGAGGCGCGGGCAATGGCGAGCGCGGAGTGACCCCCTCCCCAGCGGGGAGGGGCAGGGATGCAGGGCGACGACGCGCCCCCACGCCGCCCCCACCCCTCACGTCCGCTCAACCCCCGCGTACTCATACACCGCCACGCCCGCAACGACCGTGCGCAGCACGCGGCCCTGCATCTTGGCCTCATCGAAGGGCGTGTTCTTCGAGCGCGAGCGCAGCGTGTCTTTGTTGACGACCCACGGCTCACCGGGATCGAACAGCACCAGATCGGCAATGGCGCCTTTGGCGAGTCGGCCCGAATGCAGCCCGAGCAAGCGGGCCGGATTGATCGTCAACGCCTTTAGCATCGTGATCAAACTCATATCACCCGAATGCACGAGGCGCAGCGCGGCGGCGAGCAAGGTTTCAAGTCCCACCGCGCCATCGGCGGCCTCAGCGAACGGGCGGCGTTTGGTGTCGGCATCTTGCGGATCATGGCTCGAGACGATGACGTCGATGTCGCCGCTGGCGATGCCGCGCACCATCGCCATGCGATCTTCCTCGCGGCGCAAGGGTGGGCGCACCTTGAAGAAGGTTCGATAGGAGCCGATGTCGTTTTCGTTCAGCGTCAGATGATTGATCGAAACGCCGCAGGTGACGGGAAGTTTGCGGCGTTTGGCGTCGCGCACCACGTCGAGGCTTTCGGCGCAACTGATAGTCGCCGCATGATAACGCCCGCCGGTCATTTCAACGAGGCGGACATCGCGTTCCAGCGTGATCGTCTCGGCCAGTTTCGACGCGCCGGGAAGGCCGAGCCGGGACGCCACTTCGCCCGAGTTCATCGCCGCCGAGCCCGACAGAAAAGGATCTTCCGTGTGATGCACGACGAGGGCGCCGAAGTCCTTGGCGTAGTTCAGCACGTTGCGCATGACGCGGGTATTGGCGAGGCTTGATTTGCCATTCGAGAAAGCGATGGCGCCGGCCCGCTTGAGCAGGCCGATCTCGCTCATCTCTTCGCCCTTCAAGCCCTTGGTCATCGCCGCCATGGTGTGGACGTGGACCAGGGCGTTGTCGCGGGCGCGGCGCTGGATGAAATCGACCAGCGCGACGGAATCAATCACCGGATCGGTTTCCGGCATGACGACGATGGACGTCACGCCACCGGCGGCGGCGGCATGGCTCGCGGTTTTCAAGGTTTCGCGATGCTCGTATCCGGGTTCACCGGCAAACACCTGCGCGTCGATCAGGCCCGGCGCCAGCACATGGCCTTTGCAATCGATCACCGTTGCACCGTCCGGCGCGTTGCGGCGCAGATGGGCCCCGAGATCGGCGATCAGCCCATCCTTGACCAGAAGCCCACCGGGTTCATCGCGATTGCTCGCCGGATCGATCAGGCGGGCGTTGATATAGACCGTCGCCGCGCCGGTGATCTTCGTCTTCTCAAGCGATTTGCTGGCGGATTTCATCAGGCCGCCCCTTCGTAACGCGTGAGATGCGCCGACAGCGCTTCGAGCACGGCCATGCGTACCGCGACGCCCATCTCCACCTGCTCACGAATGACACTGCGCGAATGGTCGGCGATGGTGGATGCAATCTCAACGCCGCGATTCATCGGGCCCGGATGCATCACCAGCGCATCGGGTTTTGCGCGAGCGAGTTTTTCATGGTCGAGACCGAAGAAGTGGAAGAACTCACGCACGGACGGCACGTAGGATGCATCCATGCGCTCACGCTGCAGCCGCAGCATCATGACGATGTCGCAGCCCTCCAATCCCTTCCACATGTCGGTGAAGACTTCCGCGCCAAGCCGTTCGGGCGCCGACGGCAGCAGCGTCGATGGGGCAATGATGCGCACCCGGGCGCCGAGCGTATTGAGCAGGTTGATGTTCGATCGCGCCACGCGCGAATGCAGAATGTCGCCGCAGATCGCGACCGTCAGTCCGGCGATGCGTCCCTTGGCACGGCGGATCGTCAAGGCATCGAGCAGCGCTTGCGTTGGATGCTGATGCGCACCATCGCCCGCGTTGATCACCGAGCAATCGACCTTCTGCGACAGCAACTCCACCGCGCCCGCTGCGTGATGGCGCACGACGATGATGTCGGGCCGCATGGCGTTCAGCGTCACGGCCGTATCGATGAGCGTCTCACCCTTGGTGACCGACGACGTGGCGACGTTCATGTTCATGACGTCGGCGCCGAGCCGCTTGCCCGCCATCTCAAACGATGCTTGCGTGCGCGTGGACGATTCAAAAAACAGGTTGATCAGCGTGCGGCCGGCCAGCACATCGCGCTTGCGTCCGCCTTGGCGAATATGATCGGCGGCTTGGTCGGCGAGATCGAGCAAAACGGTGATCTCGTCCGCCGACAACCCTTCGCAGGTCAGCAGGTGGCGGCGCGGAAACAGAACCGGCGCGCTGTGGGATTTCTTTTGGGTCATTAAAGCGGTGTCTATAGGGTTTCTCTGCCCTCGCCGCAAGTCAACTGCAGGTCGGCAAGCAAAGCGTGCTTAATCAGCTTTGAAAAAGCTGCGGCATCGGCCGGCCTATCGGCGGGGCCCCCATCACGTGAACAGCCACGACGACACGCCGCCGCGCCGCGCCAACTCGGCCATGTGCTGGTCGAACAAGCAGAATTGCGTGTACGAGGCAGTTTCGTCGAGCCATGGCGCCCCGCCGCGATCGTCGCGATAGGGCTGCATGATCCGCTGCCACGCCGGCTGATCGAGCAATGCGCTCAAATTTCGTGTTGCCAGCAGCGGCGGAATGCGACGCAGATTGTCCTGTTTGGCGAGCCATGCGTAGGCGGCCTGCCAGACCTCGGTGGCGGCCGGCATATTGTGGCGCGCCTTCAGTTGGCGGATCGATAAAATGCCGACTTCGCGCTCGTGCTGCGCGACTTCGAGGGTCGCGACGCGTTGGCCGGCGCGGCGAATGGAGAACAGTCGGCAGGTGCCGAGCGCCAGGCGTTCGGCGAATTGATCGGCGCAATTTTGCATCGCCTGGGCCTCGGCGAAAATTTCGGTGTGATCGAGCAGCGGCATGAATGAATAGCCGTTGACCGTCTCCGGCTTCAGCCAGCAATCGTCAAGCGTGCCAGGCGGCAGCTGCAACACCAGGCGCACGCGATTGAACCAGCTCTTGGCCGCGCACAGCGCCGTGTCGAATGAAATCTCCGGCCGCCAGGGCACAACGATATAGCGATGCCCCTCGACTGAAGGCCGCAGCGAAAACCAAGCATACGCCGAGAGGACTGAAAACATCGGCTCGCAGGCCGAGCGTTCGGTAAACACCGGCTGCCCCGCGAGCCACAGAGCAAAGTTTTCTCCACTCGCCTGTTCGGCAAACAGCACGCTCTCCAGCCAGAACGCGCAATCGTCCGAGGGGCTCGGCAAGCGGGCTGCGATGCGGCGCGAAAATGTCTCGCTTTGCGGCAGCGTCGGCGGCAATCGCACGAAGGCCTCAGGCGGCAGACGGCGCATCCACATCGGCATATCGAGGGCGCGGGCTGCGGTCTTCAAAGGCGCACCGGCCTCGATGAGTTTCAGCGCTTTCATGCGACTGGAGGATGCGCCACGGCGCGCTGCCAACGCGGCGAGCATTCCCGGATAGACTGTCGCCAAATCTGCGACGCGCGGCGACGACAAATACAGTCGCGTCACTTCGCGGCGAATGCGCGTCGGGAAACGTCCGGTGATGGCCGTTACGTCCGGCTGTAAATTTGCCGCCTCGCGCGCATTCGGCTTGGCGCCGGCTGCTTCGGATTTTTGGGCTGAGGCGAGTGTCGCATCACTCATACAACATGACTCAAACGCTGTAGATTACCAACGGTCGTCCCGGGGGCTCGAATGGCCCACGCGTGTCACACGCGTTGAGCACCGTTCGTGTGTGGCGTCCGTTCACGGCGCACGCCGGCGAGGACATCAATGCTGCGTTCGGTCTAGGCAACTATTGCGGCGCCGATGAGACGCTTACCCCGATCCATTCGATGACATGGCGCCACGCTTACGCGCGGTCTTGGCCAAAGCGATCCAGCGCGCTTTGCAAAATCAATGTCGCCGCCAGCTTGTCGATCACTTCGCCGCGACGCTTGCGGCTTTGATCGGCGTCGATCAGCATGCGCTCGGCCAAAGCTGTTGTCAGGCGTTCGTCCCATAACAAGATTGGCAGAAGCGTGAGCTTATTGAAATTGCGGGCCATGGCGCGGGTCGCTTGCGCCCGCGGACCTTCGCGGCCGTCGAGATTACGCGGCAGGCCGAGCACGAGACCTTGCACGTCATGTTCGGTGCACAGATGCATCAGGCGGCGGGCATCGGCGGTAAATTTCGTGCGGAGAATTGTCTCGAGCGGCGAGGCGATAGTGCGCGTGACATCGGACAGCGCCAAGCCCAGGGTTTTGGTCCCGGCGTCGATGCCGATCAGCCGCCCGCGCGGCGCCAACCCGGCGGCGTACCGGTGCGGGTCTTCGCTCGTTTGGCCGAGGGCGGCCGGCGTCACGTCTACATTCATCCCGTCGCCCTAGCATGTTCGCTGCTGTCGGGGAAACCAGCAGCAGTTCAGGCACCTTCTCCCAAGGGAGAAGGC
>JAIEPV010000115.1 GCA_019748215.1 Hyphomicrobium sp. | reverse complement strand
CCCGTCATTTTGAACGACGCCACCTGAATGATGACCGACAGCGTCTCCAGCACGAACAAGCCGCCGACGATGGCAAGCACGATCTCGTGCTTGATGGCCACCGCGATAGCCCCCAGCGCGCCACCCAGAGCCAGCGATCCCGTATCACCCATGAAAATCATCGCAGGCGGCGCATTGAACCACAAGAAGCCAAGCCCGGCGCCAATCAGCGCGCCGCAAATGACCGCCAATTCGCCGGTCCCCGGGATGTGATGGATTTGCAGGTAGGCCGCGAACTTGGCGTTGCCGCTCAGATACGCAATGACGCCGAACGTCGCCGCCGCAATCATCACCGGCACAATGGCCAAACCGTCCAAACCGTCGGTCAGGTTCACCGCATTGCCGGCGCCTGCAATAACGAAAACGGCGAGCAGCACAAAGAACGGCCCGAGATCGAGCACGAGATCCTTGAAGAACGGAAACGTCAGCGCCGAATTCAAACCCGCCGGCCCGAGCTTCAGAATCGCGTAACCGGCAATCGCCGCGACCAGCACTTCGAGCCCGATCCGCGAACGGCCTGAAAACCCGTCTGTCGATCGCTTCGTCACTTTCAAATAGTCGTCGTAATAACCGATCGCGCCGTAGCACAGCGTCACGGCGAGCACGATCCACGTGTAGCCATTCGAAAGTTGCCCCCAAAGCAGGGTCGAAACGGTGACTCCGGCAAGGATCATCAAACCGCCCATCGTCGGCGTGCCGCGCTTCAATTGATGCGATTGCGGTCCATCTTCGCGGATCGGCTGGCCCTTGCCTTGCTTGACGCGCAGCAGATCAATGATCGCCGGGCCAAACATCATGACGAACAGCAGCGCCGTGAAGATGGCGCCGCCGGTGCGAAACGTGATGTAGCGGAATACGTTCAGCGCGCTGATCTGATCGCTGAAGGCGGTGAGTTCATAAAGCATGCGTGTGCCAGTCCCCCGATAAGCCTCGCCAGCCGTTAGACCGTCGCAACGCGTCCTGCAAATCTTGTTTTCAAGGCATCGGCCAACGGCCCAAGCCGCGTGCCGTTCGACGCCTTCAGCATCACCACATCGCCGGGCCGCAGTGTGGCCATGATCTGCGCCTGGAGAGCTGATGCCGTCTCGGCGTATCCGCCCTGAATTGGCTCGGATACGGCTTCATAGAGGGCTTTCATCAGTGGCCCGCACGCAAACAGTACGTCCACCTCGGCCGCTTCAAACGCGCCTTTCAGCTCCGCATGCAAGGCAGCCGCATCCGGACCGAGTTCGAGCATATCGCCCAGCACCGCGATCCGCCGTGGGAAGGTGGTGCGCGGAACGTTGCCAAGCGTCGCCAAGGCGGCGCGCATCGAGGCCGGGTTGGCGTTGTAGCTTTCATCGATCAGCAATGCTTCACCGCCGGGCAGCATCAGCCGTGTGCGGGCACCGCGACCGGCGGGCGGCGGCAATGAGGCGAGCGCCTTGACGGCATCGGCCACGCGCGGCGTTGCTAAGTGCAGCGCCGCGATCACGGCTAGCGCATTCTCGGCGATATGGCGCCCCGGCATCGCGATATCGAACGCCACGCTGGCCTTCGTTGGTGCGCCGACCTGCGCGTAGTGCGCAACGCCGCGGCTGCCCGCGTCGCCAAGCTCAAGCGTGTCGGCATAAACGTCGGCACCCTTGTCGATGCCAAAAGTCACGACGTGAGCACCGCATTTGCGCGCGTGCTCGGCCAGCCGACCGGCATACGCATTGTCTCGCTTGATAACGGCCGTGCCGCCCGGTTCGAGGCCTTCAAAGATCTCGGCCTTGGCATCGGCGATCTCGTCGACCGACTTGAAATTTTCAAGATGCACCGCTTCAACCGTGGTGACGATCGCCACGTGCGGGCGCACCATCTCGCTCAGCGGACGGATCTCATCGGCGTGGTTCATGCCGATTTCAAACACGGCAAACTGCGTGCCGGCCGGCATACGCGCCAACGTCAACGGCACGCCCCAATGGTTATTGTAGGATTTTTCGGACGCGTGAACGGTGCCAATCCGGCTAAGACACGCCCGCAACATTTCCTTCGTGCCGGTTTTGCCGACGCTTCCCGTCACCGCAAAAACCACAGCTTCGCCGCTCAGCCGCGCCCGTGCCGCCCGGCCAATGTTGGCAAGCGCGCGCAAAGGATCGGCCGTGCGCAGCAAAGCCCCGTCGCCATCACGGCGCTGATAGGTTTCAGCGACAATCGCTGCCGCAGCGCCGGCCTGGAAAGCGCTCGTCACGAAGTCATGGCCGTCGCGCTGATCCTTCAAGGCAACGAACACATCGCCCGGTTGCAAAGCCCGCGTATCGATCGAAAACCCGGAGATCATGTGATCGGGCACGCCGTCTTCGCGACCGCCAGCGGCCGCGACGAGAACGCTCCAGGTCCAAAGCGGTGCCGCGTCGGCCGTGACGTAGGGCGCCAGTGCCTGAGTGATTTCTTCATGGTCTGAAAACGGTATGACGCGGTCGCCGACGATCTGCCCCGTTTCATGGCCCTTGCCCGCAACCAAGACCACGTCACCCGCCCCCATCATCGCGATGGCGGTTCGAATAGCCTCGGCACGATCACCAATTTCCCGCGCGCCCGGTGCCCCAGCCAATACCTCGCTGCGGATGACGGCTGCATCTTCGGAGCGCGGATTATCGTCGGTGATGATGGTCACGTCGGCTTTGTCCATTGAGATGCGGCCCATCAGCGGCCGCTTGCCTTTGTCGCGATCGCCGCCACAGCCAAACACCGAGATCAACTTGCCCGAGACGAACGGCCGGCACGCCTCGAGCGCGGCGGCAAGCGCTTCGGGCTTGTGCGCATAGTCGACAATGGCGAGCCCGCCTTTCGCTTTGCCGACGATTTCGAGCCGCCCCGGCACGCCTTCGAGATGCTCCAGTGCGTTCAAGACGGCTTCGGTGTCTTCGCCCGCCGCAATCGCGAGGCCAGCCGCAACCAGCGCATTCTCGACCTGATAGGCACCGACGAGCGGGAAGTCGATCGTATACCAGCGCTCGTCGGCCTCGATGACAAGCACCTGCTGGAACCCATCCCGGGTCACGCCAACGAGGCGCAGATCGCGACCGTTCCGGCCAACCGTCATGATCTTCAGACCGCGCGCGCGCGCCACGTTCGCAACCCGCGCCGCCGCATCGCCGTCGGCGTTGATCACCGCCGTCTGACCGGGTTGCAGCAGCTCGCTGAACAAGCGCAGCTTAGCCGCGAAATAATCTTCGACCGTCGCATGGTAGTCCAAGTGATCTCGGCCAAGATTGGTGAAGGCCGCCGCCGTCAACACCACGCCGTCGAGGCGATGCTGATCAAGGCCATGTGATGAGGCTTCGAATGCCAAGTGCGTCACGCCACCATCGGCTAGTGCCGCCAGCATGTCATGCAGCGCGACGGCATCCGGTGTGGTCAGCGAGCCGTAAATCGGGCCATCGGGCTTGATGACGCCAATGGTTCCGACCGACGCCGCGCTTAAGCCGAGGTACGAAAAAATCTGCCGCGCAAAGTCGGCGACCGAGGTCTTGCCGCTGGTCCCGGTCACCGTCACGACGGTGCTCGGCTGGCGTCCGGCAAGGCGGGCTGCCACCAGTGCCAGCACGCGGCGTGGATTGTCGACCTCGATCAACGCCACGTCACTCGGCACCGAGACGTTTTTTCCGCGTCCGACAATGATGGCTTTGGACCCGCGTGCGACGGCATCGGGGATGAACGCGGCGCCGTCGACCTTGGAGCCCGGCACGCCGGCAAAAATAATGCGCGGCCCCGCCGCCGCGCTCGCCGTCGTAATTGCCGTCACGTCGAGCGACGCGAAGCCCTCAGGCGCTGAGATGTCGGACGGAAGTACATCGCTCAGGCGCATGGTGTCTCGATAGGGAGTTCGTTGGAACGCTGCACTTAGAGTGCTTCCGGAAATGTGGGAACCGGTTTTCTGATAAGAAGCACGACAAAACAAAGAGCTAGGGTCGGCCCATGTGTCCACGTCAAGCGGACAGACCCTAGTGGGGGTGGCACGCCGTTTTGATAGGAGGCGCTGACGCGCGCGTCAACGCTACCAGCGGCGGCACTTTACGGCAGGCCTTTGGTCCTACTGTGTGGCGGCAATGAGAACCGGCGCCACGCCAAGTTGCGGCGCGATGCGGGTGATCAGGCGGGCCGTCACGGGCGCGGCATTGGTCGAGGCCGTGCGCTGACCGCCAGTTTCCGCCGTCCCATTGGGTTCAAACAGCAGCACGAAAGTCATGTAGCGCGGCGCGTCCATCGGGAACGCTGCCAGGAACGACGAGATCACCGACTTGGCTTTATAGCCGCCCGTGCCGGCAAGATCCGCCGTTCCGGTTTTTCCACCGACGCGATAGCCCGCAACATCGGCGCGCTCGCCGGTTCCTTCTGCGTCGATCACGTTCGACCGAAACAGGCGCGCCATTTGCCGCGAGGTTTCCGCCGTGACGACCGCTGGTCGATCGTGGGCTGCGCCGTCAGCACGAAGGAACGTCGGCACGATGCGACCATGTCCATTGAACAGCGACGCCGATGCCGCCGCAAACTGCAGCGGTGCGACCGCAATGCCGTGGCCGTAGGACGTCGTGATCAATTCCGCTCGCTCCCAGGCGCGCGGCAACTGCGGTGCGCTAATGGCGCCTGTTTCGGTCTTCATCGAGCCGAGCAAGCCGAGCTTGTCGAGGAATCTCTGCATGCGCTGAGGTCCGGCTTGAAGCGCCAGCATTCCGGTTCCGACATTGGATGAATGGGTGAAAATTTCAACGACGCTCAACGGCCGGCCTGCGGCATGAAAATCGCTGATCGTGTAGCGGCCCGCCTGCAGCGGCGTGCGCACATCATACATCGACGACGGCTTGGCGATGCCTTCATCCAGCGCCATCGCGATGGTCAGTGTCTTGAAAACCGAACCAAGCTCAAACGTGCTTGCTGAAATCTTGTCGAGTGTCGCCGTGTCCGGCTGAGCGTTCGGCCGGCCCGGGTCGACGCGCGGAAACGACGCACTGGCGATCACTTCGCCCGTCTTGATGTCGAGCACCAGTCCAGCCGCGCCGCTTGTATGGAAGCGGCTGATAGCCGTGTCGAGCTCATCTTCCAGCGCGTGTTGCACGCCGATATCGAGTGACAGGCGGACAGGCGGCCGCGTCGACAACCGGGCCGAGTGAACGGCATCGACGCCAACGTCGTCATCGATGTATTTCTCGATGCCGGCAACGCCCTTGTTGTCGATGTTGACGGCGCCGAGCACGTGCCCGGCCAACATGCCGGCTGGATAAGCTCGGCGCAATTCACTGCGAAACGCCAAACCGGGCAGGCCGAGATCATGGACCCGCTGCGCCACCGCCGGCGACAGCCCGCGGTTGATCCACACAAACCGGCGATTTTTATCGGACAGCTGATGACGGAGATCCGCTTGGTTCAACTCCGGCAAAACCGTTGCCAGCTTTTCAACCACTTCATCGCGATCGAGCACCAGCGCCGGGTCGGCAAACAACGACGGCGCTTCGAGGTCGGTCGCCAGCAAACGCCCGTTGCGATCGATGATATCGGGGCGGCTGTAGCTCGTCGCGATCGGCTCAGCGGCGGCCAGCGCCATCACCGGCCGCGGCGTCATGCCAAGCGACAGCAGTTGCGCGCCAACGCCGCCAAAGGCTGCAATCGCGCCGAGCAACACGACCGTGTGCGCCACGCGCTGGCGGATCAACCGGCCGTTGGCCGCGAGCGAGCGATCGGCGCGCACGGCCGGATCGTTATAGTGCGCGGGTTGGGTTTCAGGTGTCGCTGACTGCATCTCAACGGCTCCGGCTTGCCGCCAAGTCGGCTCTGATTTCAGCGCCGATCTCACCGGGCAATACGGCCAGCGCACTCGGCGCTGTGAACTGCTCGGGCTTTGGCGGAAGCAAACCGAGGTGCCGCGCCAACGGATCGATCCGCTCGGGCCGCGCCAAGTGACTGCGCTCGGCTTTCAAAACGGCGATGTCATTGCGGGTTTTTTGCGCCGCGCGCTCCTTGGCCTGAACTTCGGCTTCGAGACGGCGTGTTTCATAGCTCAGGCCATACAGCATCAGCGCGCTGGTGATGGCGAAGCAGATTGAAGTCAGGTTCAAAAGGCGCATGGGCAATGCTCTCCTTTACGCGACGTGGACTTGGCTCGCCGCGCTTTCGCTCAACTCGAACTTTCCTTCGGCTGAAGGTCAGCGCGTGTTCAGCGTCGGCTGCGGCACCTCGATTGTCTCGAGATTGAGCGGCCACGAGGCGGCGTCGGTGCGGATCGCGGACCTCAATCGTGCCGAGCGGGCACGCGAATTCAGATCCAATTCACCTTTAGAAGGTGTTAACGGCCGGGAGTTAACAATTCGGAAACTTGCCGGTAAGGATTTTATCGATTGTTCCGGCAGATGGCGCGAGCCGCGCTGTTCCTTGCCGCTGCGTTCGCTCAAAAAGCGTTTTACAATGCGGTCTTCGAGGCTGTGGAAGGTGACGACTACGAGACGTCCGCCGGGCTTCAGAATATTTTCAGCAGCCGACAGTGCCGCCGCCAGCTCGCCGAGTTCATCGTTGACGTAAATGCGCAATGCTTGAAACGTTCGCGTCGCCGGATGCCGCCCATCCACCTTGCGGCCATGAAACGCGCGCAGCACGAGGTCGGCGAGTTCGAGCGTTCGCGTTAGTGGCTTGTCGGTTCGCGCCTTGACGATGGCGCGAGCGATCGCGCGTGATTTATGCTCTTCGCCATAGGTGTAGATGACATTGGCGATCGCTTCCTCGGCGGCGGTGTTGAGAAAGTCCGCCGCGCTTTCGCCGCGCCCCGTCTCCGCTGTTTCGCCCGTCAGCGGATCGATGGCCGCCGACATCCGCATGTCCAGCGGCCCATCGTGCATGAACGAAAATCCGCGCTCGGCCTGGTCGAGCTGCATCGATGACACGCCGATATCGAGCACGACGCCATCGACGAACGGTCCTTCGATCAACGGCGCATCGTGTGGTGTCTCTTCAATGCGCGCGATCTGCTCCATGTCGCCGAAGGCACGATTGATCACCCGCAGCCTGTTCGCAAACTCGGCGGACATCGCGGCCGCAGCCCGCACGGCAGTGACATCGCGATCGAAGGCAAGCACGCGGCAGTCAGCGGCCTCTAGGATCGCCCGCGAGTATCCGCCCGCGCCGAATGTTCCATCGATGATGAGGTCGCCGTTTTTAGGCGCCAAGCTCTCGACCACTTCCGAAAGCAGCACGGGAATGTGCGGAGCGCGCTGACCTTGAGGCGCGCGCATAGCGGCCCCCCGGTCGCCGGTCCGCGTCATTCCCGTGCGCTCCCGTTACCGCCGTCGTCGCTGGCCTTGGCGTCGCTGGCCTCAGCGCCGGCTACGCGGTTCCCCGCTGCGAAAAGTTTGCGCGTTGACTGCACTTTGGTACGGGCGTCCTGGCGTCGCTGTTCGAAGCGACCTGGCTCCCACATTTGAAACTTGTCGCCAAGCCCGACAAACGTGACTGCGGCGTCAAGGCCGGCGTGCGCGCGTAGCGCTTCAGGAATGACGATGCGGCCGTCGCCGTCGATCGTGAGGATCTGGACATCGCCGTAAAGCGCGACAGAGAGTTCATCGCGCTCGTCCGAATAGTCCGGCAGGCCGCTGAGAAGCCCATCGATCTTTTTTGCAAGTCTTTCGCCGCCTGCATCGAGGGCCGGAGCATCCAGCGAGGGGTAGCAGTAGACGCTGTTGAGCGCCCCGGCTGCATACCCATCGCGCTCGAGAACGGCGCGAAATGGGGCTGGGACAGAAACCCGGCCTTTGCCGTCGATCTTGTTGGTGAATGTCGAGACAAAGCGATCCATCCTTTTGCAGCGAAACGCCTCTTTACTGGGCCCCGGCGACTCTCGTTCCGAGAGCCGGCCGCCGGGGCTGGGAAGTTTCGTTTCGGGCGGCCGACGCGCGGAACGCGTGTCGCCCGAAAACAGAAAAAAGTGCCGGCCGGAAGCGCGTGTTGACTAGGCCCCGGCGACTCTCGTTCCGAGAGCCGGCCGCCGGGGCTGGTAAGTTTCGTTTCGGGCGGCCGGCGCGCGGAACGCGTGTCGCCCGAAACCAGAAAGAAATCACCGGCGCTTCCGGCAGACTCCCCGCAGGAGAGTCGGAAGCGCCAAATTAAAAACCGAGGACCGTGGCGGTCGCGCAATTTGGGCCCTCTACCAACTCGGCGCCCTGCCACGGAACTCTACCCGGTGCGGTCGGGTCTCTATGGGATGCCATGGGAATTCATGGGCGTCAATGGTTTGTTAACCAATAATGCTGGTTTCACCTGGGGAAAATGGCGAAAAAACTCGGGCTCGCCCAACCGAAGGCGGCTGCTGCGGATATCTTCATTGCGAGTATTTCAAGGGAGCAGTCAGCGCGCCAACGTCCAGCGCAGTGATTCCGGCGGCCCTTGCTACGCCTGCGGCCCGGCCGTCCGCATACCGCCGCGCTCGTTGTGAGACGCATCGTGGATGATCCGCTCAAGGCGATTGCCCGCCGCCCGGCAGGCGAGGATTTGCGCCACGCGGTCAGCGATTTGCAGTGCGGCGTCCGCTGGCGGCAATCCGCCCTGATAGATGTTCGAGATCACCGTGTACTCGTAACGCACATCGCCGTGGCCACTGAACGCCGATGCCGCCGCTCGCGTCTCATCGTCCGACACCCGATAGGCGATGTAGGCTGACATAGAGCGGGCCGCCATGGCATCGCCACCCGGCCGCTCGCCGATCAGATTGACGATTACTTTAGGTCGCAGCGCGTCGCCGAGCGCTTCGGCAAGTTTCACCCGGCCATAGGGCGCCAGGATCGGCGTGCCAACGCTGATGTCTTGACCACTCAACCGGTCCAGCAGTCGCGGAAGTAATTCCGGAATATTGTGGTGCACCGCTTCGGCGCTCAAACCGTCAGAGACGAGAATTTGCACGTCGACCGCTTCCGGTTGCAACGCCGCCACGTCGCCATCTGCCAGTCGCGCGCCCCAGTCGGGGTGATCGAGATGCGCGCCCTTGCTCTCCGCAGCCGTTGCGATCCGACGGAATTGAACGTCCCCCAACCGCTCCGGCGCGACCTCGGAATAGATCGCGTCGCGCGCGGCCGCGAGGTTGGACTTGACCTGACGCGCCACGGCGTTTGCCGGCCGCGGACCGGCATTATCGAAACCATACGCAGCGGGAAGCGCCTCGCGCAGTCGCCGGAATTCCAGCTCCGTCGCGCAGAAAATTTTCGGATTGCCCCAATTCGCCCCGCGCTCGATCTCGCCCTCAGCCCCGCGCGTGAAAATTCCGCGCCCGATCGCCCAGTCGAGATACTCAGGCGCCGGCTTCAGCCCGTGCACCTCGCGCAGCGTCTGGTCGTCGTGACCGGCCGTATCGAAATACGCCAGCATGCGATCGATGCCGAGATAAACATCCATGAAATAATTCGCGCCCGCAGCCGTCAGCAATTGCGTCGCCATCTGCTGGCCTTCGACGGTGATCTCGGAATGCAACGTATAACACGGTGCCATACCCATCGGCAGGCCGAGCAGCTTGCCCATGAAATGATCTTGCAGGTTCGAGACGATCATCTCGAAATTCGTGCGATGCGTTTCCGGCCCAATGAACCCGGTGACATTGTTGACCATGAACGGATCGTAGCGCCGCGCTAAGCCGTAACACAGCGCCTCCGTCGTCGTCATGTCGATGCCATTGTGCTTGCCGTAGGTCAGCTCGCTGCCTTGCCCGGTTTCGAAATACATGAACTGCTCGGCGTCGCCCGCCAGCGGTCCTTGCTTCGCCATTAACCGTTGCGCGTCATCGAGCACATCGACGGTGACATCGAATTCTTCAATCAGCGTGCGATCCGTCCCGGCCAGACTTTGGAACATGATCTCGACGGGCGCGCCGCGCTCCAGGCACGCCATCTGCGTTTTGACATGCGACAGCACACAAATCTGCGTTGGTGCCCCGGTGTCGCGCCGCAGTTTGTCGAGGTGGCGCAGCGTTTTTGAAATGTTGTCGACCGTATCGATCGCTGGATTGAGCCCGATCAGCGCATCGCCCGATCCCATCGAAAGACCGGTGTAGACCAGCAGCGTCATGGCATCGAGATCGTCGGTCGGATGGTTTGGTTGCAGCCGCGACGACAGCGTACCAGCGCCGCCAACAAGCGTCCGCGCCTTGGCCTCGCGCTTCAGTTTCTTGGCGGCAAACACCAAATCATGCACGTCCATGATCTTCGACAAAGCGGCTGCCATCACACCCGTCAGCGCACCGCCGATGTGTTTCGCCTCGATCGCCTTACACTTGAGCAATCGGTCCTTCACCTCGCCCAGCGTCATCTCGGCGTATTCGGCGAAGGCAGCGCGATCAATGGCGTAATTCACGCGCATGACGCTATCGACGTGGCCCTCGTGATCGACCAGCGGGCGATCGAACACATGCCGCAACGTCAACCCTGACAGAATTTTTCGCGCCGCCTCGCGCTCAACCTCGTCGCGCGCCGCGAGCCCGCTCAGGCGATCACCGGCCTTGTCGAAATCAGCCGCTCCCAGCAGCGCTTTGAGGCCATGAAAGTCGAACGCCCGATCAAACAGGGTCGTCGCGTAGATTTCATCGGGCAGCGGCTCAGGCACTGCAATATCGCGCCACGCTGTCAGCTCGATCATC
>JAIEPV010000236.1 GCA_019748215.1 Hyphomicrobium sp. | reverse complement strand
TGTAGAACCCGCCCCCTCACCGGCGCCTGCGGCGCCCGCCTCTCCCCAAGGGGAGAGGCTAAGGTCTAGCGCCTTATCCATCGCAATAAACCACTGCGGCGTGTTGCGGAAAATGACCGGCTTCTTCGACCGCCACGAATGGGGATACTGATGCTTCAGGCGGCCACGCGCGATGATGTTGTCGGCCTCCTGCAACGCCTTGATCACGGCGTCGTTCGCATCACCCTTGTCGCCGTTTTCTTTCAACACGCGACGGCCCGTGAAGCCCGGAGCCGCGTCCGTCATTACCCCATCGGCATCGACGGTGAACGGCACGGTTGTATCGATGCCACGATCGCGCAGCGCCTTCTGATTTTTAGTCCAGATGATGTAGTCGTCGGCACCATGCCCGGGCGCGGTATGCACAAAGCCCGTGCCCGTATCGTCCGTGACGTGATCACCATCGAGCAGCGGCACATCGAAATCGTAGCCAAGGGAGGCGAGCGGGTGCGCGCATCTGGCCGTTCCAAGAACCACAGCAGAAACGGTCGAGAGCCGTTCAAAGCCATCCACTTTGGCCGCCTTCATCACGTCAGGTGCGAGTTTGTCGGCAAGAATTAATTGGTCACCAACTTGAGCCCAGTTATTCGCAGATGCATCAGTGACTTTATAAAGACCGTAATCGTTTTTTGAAGAGAATGAGATCGCGCGATTTCCAGGCAACGTCCACGGTGTGGTTGTCCAAATTACAATACTTTGTCCAGGCAACAATCGATCGATTTTGTCCGTTGACTTGCCTGCTCCGACTAAATATTTCACCGGAAACTTCACCCAGATCATATCGGACTGGTAATCCTGATACTCGATCTCGGCTTCGGCCAGCGCCGTCTTCTCGACCACGCTCCACATCACCGGCTTCGAGCCGCGATAAAGCTGCCCCGTCGCCGCGAACTTCATCAGCTCACGCGCAATCGTTGCCTCTGCCTTGAAGCTCATCGTCGAATACGGATTGTCCCAATCGGCAACGACGCCAAGCCGTTTGAATTCCTCGCGCTGCACGTCCAGCCACTGCTTGGCAAACGCGCGGCACTCGGCGCGAAACGCGTTGATGGCTTTCGCGTCCGAAAAATCCGGCTTGGCTTTACCCTTGGCCCGATACGCCTCTTCGATCTTCCATTCGATCGGCAGGCCGTGGCAATCCCAACCCGGCACATAGGGTGAGTCATGCCCCGCCATCGCCTGCGACTTGACGACGATATCTTTCAGAATTTTATTCAGCGCATGGCCGATATGAATGTTGCCGTTCGCATACGGCGGGCCATCGTGCAGCACAAAGCGCGTGCGACCCTTGTTCTGCTCGCGCAACTTTCGATAGAGATCCATTTCGGCCCAGCGCTTGAGCAGCTTTGGCTCAAGCTCGGGCAATCCGGCGCGCATCGGAAAATCGGTTTGTGGCAGGAACAGTGTCGCGCCCCAATCGCGGCCCGCCGCCTTCCCGTCGCCGTGGGTGCCGCCGCCCGCATCGGTGGCATCGGCCAAGCCCTTATCGGCGGCGCGCGTATCCTTCGACATTCGGACGGTCTTTCCGGGGTTGCATGCTCGGGTCGGCGGCCCAGCCACTGGCGCGATCATGTCTGAACCAAATCACGCCGCGTTCTAGCAAGTGGCGGCATTCATGGCAAAGCGGATGTCCCGAATAGGACGACTCCCCATCGACGGACGTCATTCCGGCCTTACCCTAAAAGGACTTCTACAGAGTCGCGCCGGGATGACGGTGCTGGTGTGTACGTCATCGCTATCCACAGACTGCGTCATCCCGGCGAAGGCCGGGATCCACGACAACGCGCCGGATGTTTGGTGGCGTGGCGTGCTCAATTGGTGACGCGACGGCGGCTGCGTTCAAAACGAGGCAACTTCAACGAAGCGATCGACGTCTGTTGCGCGGAAGCCTGTCGTGGATCCCGGCCTTCGCCGGGATGACGGTGGTTATCAGACTTCGCACCACACACCACTCCATGGCCACCGTCCGAGGCGGGCATCCAGGAAATGCGGAACACATTCCGGCCGCAGCGCCGGCCAACGGAGATCAGACGGCGGTTCTGGTGTTGGCGTCACCCGCCAACACCGCCCGCACCTTCGCCACGTCGTGGTTCATCTGCTCGACCAGCGCCTCGGCGGTCTCGAACTTACGATCCGGGCGAATGAAATCGACGAACTCGACGTCAATCTCATGACCATACAAATCGCCATCGAAATCGAGCAGAAAAACCTCCAGCACCGGCATGCCGTCATCGAACGTCGGCCGCGTGCCGAGATACGCCGCCGCATCATGCGCGAGCCCGTCGACGTGGGCGCGCACGGCGTAAATCCCGTGGCCGAGGCTCGTGCCCTTCGGCATCGGAACGTTGGCGGTCGGATAGCCCATGCCGGTGCCGCGTTTGGCGCCGCCGACGACCCGGCCCTGCACATGCCACGGCGCGCCGAGCATCTGGGCCGCGCCGCGCACATCGCCCTGCGCCAAATGCAGCCGCACGGTGGATGATGAAAACACTTCGCCAGCGTCAGCCACCGGCGGCATCACCGTGACGCCGAAACCGAGATCGTGCCCCGCTGCAATCATCAACTCCGGCGTGCCGCCGCGCTTCTTGCCGAAATAAAAATCATAACCGATGACGACATGCGCGACGCCAAGCCCCGCGACGAGAACGCGCTCGATGAACTCATCCGCCATCATGCCGGCGAGGCTCGCATCGAAATGCTCAACGAAAGCGAGCTTCAGCCCCAGCTGCTCAAACAGTCGAAGCTTGCGATTGAGCGGTGTCAACCGGAAGTGCTGCTCGGCGGGCTGGAAAAACTCGCGCGGATGCGGTTCGAAAATCATCACGCCAGGAGCGCGTTGCAGCGATTTGGCCCGCTGCACGGTTTCAGCGATCAGCGCGCGATGGCCGCGATGGATGCCGTCGAAATTGCCGATGGCGACGACAGCGGCACGGGCATTGACCGGGACATGAGTATGGCCGTGAACAATTTGCATCGCAGCCTCAGCCCTGTTGCCAGGTCACGATTGATGAGCGCGCATCAACATAAACCATGGTCAGGCCGGCCGTCCCGGCACCAGCAGCACCGCTTCGCCCGTCAGCACCGGCTTGCCATTGACCGTGCACAGGCAGTCGAATTTGGCGCGGCGTTTTTCGGCGATCAACTCGATCAATCGCACCAGCGTCTCGACACGGTCGTCGATCTTCACCGGGCCCTTGAAGTTGAGCGTCTGCGAAATGTAAATCGCGCCCGGCCCCGGCAGCTTCATGCCAAACAGGGCCGAGATGTAACCCGCCGACAGGATTCCGTGCGCAATCCGCTCCTTGAATTGCGTGCTGGCGGCGTAATCCTGATTGAGATGCACCGGATTGTAATCACCCGAAAGGGCGGCGTAGGCGACGATGTCCGCCTCCGACACCACGCGCGACATCGACGCCTCCTGGCCGACTTGCAAATCCTCAAAGTACTTCGTGCGGCCGGCGGTCGCGAGCATCAGGCGTATCCTTAATTCGGAACGTGCATTTACGGACATTTAACGGACGACCGGCCACCGAACACCCTAAGTCCGGTGCAGCATGGATTTCGACACTATCTGTCGGGGTAACGGCCCGCAACTCGCCAGGGGCGATCGGTAGCTGCGGCCTCGTCGCAGCCCGCAGCGCCCTACTTGGCGGTTGCTTTTCAGCGGTTTTGACCGCTATAAGCCGGTAATCCCCTTCCCATCCAAGACCCATTGGCCGTTGCGGACCCCCCGCAAAGGACCGGAGAACCACCCCATGAGCGACCGCAGACCATTGATGCCAAAGGCGACCGCTGTTTGGCTGGTGGAAAACAGTGGCCTCGCGTTTGACCAGATCGCCGAATTTTGCGGCCTGCATCCGCTCGAAGTCAAAGGCATCGCCGACGGCGACGTCGCCCAGGGGATCAAGGGTATGGACCCGGTCAACAATGGCCAGCTGACACGCGAAGAGATCGCACGCGGTGAAAAGGATCATGGCTACAAGCTGAAGCTTGCTGAAAGCAAAGTCGAACTGCCGGTGCAGGCGCAGACCCGTAAAGGCCCGCGCTATACGCCCGTTTCGCGCCGCCACGATCGGCCCAATGCGGTGCTTTGGCTGTTGCGCAACCACGCCGAGTTGAAAGACAGCCAGTTGATGCGACTGGTCGGCACGACCAAACCGACCATTGCTCAGATCCGCGATCGCACGCATTGGAACTCGGCTCAATTGACGCCGCAGGATCCGGTGACGCTGGGGCTGTGCTCGCAGATTGATCTCGACGCCGAAGTCGCCAAAGCGGCGCGACGCGTCGATCGCGATAACAAAGAATCGGGCAAGGGCAGCGGCGACAGGGCCGGCACGCTGATGGCGACTGCCGATACGACCGCCAAGCCTGCGGCTCCGGTTAGCACCAACACGGCCGAGATTTTGGCGCCGAAGGTTGCAGAGGCCGCGCCCGAAGAAACCCCCGAGCAAGAGCAGGCCCGCGTGCTCGCCCGCCTCAAGGGCATGTCGGGTGGCCAGGATGACGAGCCCGGCGCTTAGATGTGAGTCTTCAGGAGGTTGTTCCTAGTCATAGCGATGCGGCTGATGGGTGTCTTCCGGCCGAGACTAGCATGCGGCCGGTGCCAGTTGTATCGGTGCATGAACCTCGGCAATTCGTCGCGACGCTGATCTGATGTGTCGAAGGCGGTGGCATAGGCCCACTCTCTGAGCGCCGTCTGGATGAAGCGCTCGGCCTTGCCGTTGGTCTGCGGTGTGTAGGGTTTGGTCCGGATGTGTTTGATGCGGAGGCTTTTGCAGGCTTGCGTGAAGGCTTTGGAGATGTAGCAGGAGCCGTTGTCTGTCATAACGCGCGTGATGCTGACGCCAAGGTTTTTGTAATAAGCGGCAGTGGCCTTAAGGAAAGCAATGGCGGATTCCTTCCTTTCGTCCGGAAAAATCTGACTGAAAGCAACGCGCGAATGATCATCGATCGCGACGTGGACGAACTCCCATCCGACGCCGCGTGTATTGGCTTGGCCTGTGCGGTCGCCGGTGATGCGGTGGCCTATTCTGCTGAAACGGCCGAGCTTTTTGATATCAATATGAATGATCTCGCCGGGCGTTTCTCGCTCGTAGCGTGGGCGGGGTTGTTGGGGTTCGAGCGCCGACAGCAGACTGAGCCCGCGGCGTTTGAGGATGCGTGAGACTGTGGCTGCCGAGAGATTGAGTTGTGCGGCGATATGGTACTGGGTGCGGCGCTGTCGGCGCAGAGCCTCGACGGCGTCGTGCATGGCGAGCGGGGTTTGGCTCGGCGATGAATGAGGGGCGCTGGACCGGTCGCGCAAAGCCTCGACACCTCCGGTGCGGACCCGCTGGACCCACTTGGCGACAGTCTTGGCCGTCGTGTTGAACTGGCGAGCAGCCTCGGCTTTTGTGAGGCCGTGTTCGATAACGGCGCTTACCATTGCCTCTCGACCTTTGGGCGTGAGGCGGGCATTCTTGTGAACGTCCATTCGGTTCTCCCGTGAAGTGCTGACGTGTTGCAACATCAGCTTCACAGGACCGGACCGAATGGACAACCTTCTGAAAGTTCACACTTAGAGCGTTTAACCGGCAAGTAATCACGAGCCCCTATGGTCGGCCTGTTCGCCACCCAGGGGCCCGCGATGCTCAAATTTCCAGATGCCGTCCACCCTCACGACTGGTGGCTGCTCCTCGCAATATTCGTCGCGACGGTTTATACCGCTGCCACGGCGGGCTTCGCGGTGCCCGACGATACCGGCCAGTGGGTGCTGTATCTGGTCCCGACGTTCGGCGCTCTTTTGATCGCCTCCATTGCCAACGCCCAGAAAATGGCCCTCGCCCGGGTCACGCTCATCACCTTCACGTCCTGGTTGATTTGCGTCAGCATGGTGCTCGGTCACGGCTCCTACGCCTTCGCAACTTTAAACTTCCCGCTACAAGATGCGCGACTTCTCAGCTTTGACACCGCTCTCGGGATCGATCTCGTGGCGCTGCGAACGTCGGTTGGACAAAGCGAAATGGCTTCAGCCATTTTGCAGTTCGCCTACTACAAGACCGGCAATCAGATGCTGCTCGGCGTCTTCATCCTGTTTCTGTTGCGTGACGATTTCCAACGCCTGCGCAAATCGGCCTCTATCTACACACTCGGCGCGACGGCAACGATGGTGTTTTCAACACTCATCCCGGCGCTCGGCGCCTATCCGTATCTCAATATGTCGGCCGTCGATTCGGGCTATCTGACGAACGCCGGCACGGATGGCTATGTCGCCCACTACCTCGCCTTGCGTGATGGCACATTGCGCGTATTCCCGACGACGGACTGGTGTGGCATCACCACGTTTCCGTCGTTCCACACCATCATGACGCTGACGGCCGCCTATGCGGTCCGTCCGATCCGCTGGATTTTCTGGCCATCGGCGTTGTTCTCGTGCGTCGTCATTTTCGCGACCCTGCCGGTTGGCGGTCACTACAGCATCGATATTGTCGGAGGCTTGGCGATTTTTGCAGCCAGCGTCGCCTGGGTCGAGCGCCGCGACCGGGTGGCCGCCACAGCCGCGCCAGCGCGGCGCCGGCGCGTGCTGCAAGTCGGCGAAACGGCGGCGATTTCAGCCTGAATTTATTAAGCCATTAACGATGGCCTTGTGCATCGTTCGCCATGCGGGCCATTGCTGGCGCGCGGCACATTCGTTAGCGTCGCTCGAAAGCCCCGCGCTGGAGATGCCCGCCCTATGACGTCCAATCCGTTCGAGCAAAACCTCGGCAAGACGCCAGCCAATTATCAGCCGCTGACGCCGATCTCGTTTCTCGAAAGAACAGCGCTCGTCTCACCGCGCCACACGGCCATCATTCACGGCCGCCAGCGCGTCAGCTACGGCGAATTCTACGCACGCGCCCGCCGGCTCGCGTCCGCCCTCGTGCAACGCGGCATCGGTCCCGGTGACACGATTTCAGTCATGCTCGCCAACACGCCGCCGATGCTCGAAGCCCACTTCGGCGTCGCCATGACCGGGGCCGTCCTGCACACCATCAACACCCGTCTCGACGCCGGCGTCATCGCCTTCCAGCTCGATCATGCCGAAACCAAACTTCTGATTACCGACCGTGAATTTTCATCGACCGTCAAAGACGCCCTCGAACTGGCGAGCGTTACACCGGGCATCATCGACTACAACGACCCCGAGTTCCCGCAGTCCGGCGCGGCGCTGTCGGCCGACGACTACGAGGCGTTCATCGCCACCGGTGATCCCGAGTTCGTGTGGCGCTGGCCGGCCGACGAGTGGGACGCGATTTCGCTGAACTATACCTCCGGCACCACCGGCAATCCGAAAGGCGTCGTCTATCATCATCGGGGCGCGGCGCTGATGTGTTACGCCAACACGATTGCCACCGGCATGACGCGATTTCCCGTCTATCTGTGGACGTTGCCGATGTTCCACTGCAACGGCTGGTGCTTTCCGTGGTCGATCTCGATGGTCGGCGGCACGCATGTGTGTCTTCGCTGGGTTCGCGCCAAGGCCATGTATGACGCCATCGTCGAACACAAGGTCACCCACATCTCCGGTGCGCCGATCGTCATGTCGACACTGCTCAACGCCAGCCCGGACGAGAAGCGTGACATTTCGCACGTCGTCGCTTTCAATCACGCCGCAGCGCCGCCGCCTGAAGCCGTGTTGTCGGCGATGACGGATGCCGGCTTCCAGCTGACGCACCTGTACGGCCTGACCGAAACTTATGGCCCAGCCACCATCAACGAGTGGGATAGCGCTTGGAACGATCTGCCGAAATCGCAGCGTGACGCCAAGAAAATTCGCCAAGGCGTGCGCTACGTGGCGCTCGAAGGGTTGACGGTGATGGACCCCGAAACGATGATGCGCGTCCCCGCTGACAGCGAGACGATGGGCGAAGTCATGTTTCGCGGCAACATCGTCATGAAGGGCTACCTGAAAAATCCAACGGCAACCGACGAAGCTTTTCGCGGCGGGTGGTTTCACTCCGGCGATCTCGGCGTCCTGCACCCCGACGGTTACATTCAACTGAAAGACCGATCGAAGGACGTGATCATCTCTGGCGGCGAAAACATTTCCTCGATCGAAGTCGAAGAGGTGCTGTACAAGCATCCAGCAATCGCCTTCTGCGCCGTTGTTGCCAAGCCCGATGAGAAATGGGGCGAAACACCATGCGCCTTCATCGAACTCAAACCCGGCGCCAGCGCCACGTCGGATGACATCCTCGAGTGGTGCCGCCAAGGGCTAGCCCGCTACAAGGTTCCGCGCCACATCGTGTTCGCCGAAGTGCCGAAAACCTCGACCGGAAAAATTCAAAAATTCAAATTGCGCGAAATGGCCAAAGACGCTTGAACGGTTTTCGAACCTCACAATCACCATTGTCGAATTTCGAAAAGGCCCGTCGAACCCGTTGAGCACATCCGGCCGTCCGCCATCACCGGCTGGATGATATTCTCGCATCGAGCCCGTCGCGCCTCCGGCGCATTGTCATAATTATTTTGCGGCCGCGTCGCAGGCTTGCCAGCACGATGCGCTTGAACAGCGGCGGGCAGCGTGACATTTTGTAAAGATTCCCGCCGTCATCATAAATTTTTGAGGTCGCGCTCCATGCCACTTTCAAACCGGTTGATTTGCATCGCCCTCGCACTTGGCTTCGCCGCATCGCCGGGGCCGTTTGTCGTCCACACCGCCCGCGCGGATGCTGACCCCGAAGCGCTGATCGATGCGCTCAACGCCGTGTTCGGCAAGCACGACGGCAAACGCGCGGCACACACGAACGGCATTTGCGTCAAGGGTGCGTTCACGCCGGCTGAGAAGGCCAGCGACTATTCGAAGGCGCCGCATCTGACTGGCAAAGGGCCTTTTCCGCTCGTCGGCCGTTTTTCGATGGGCGGCGGCGCTCCTGAGGCGCCCAATACGCAAAAAGACAACGTCCGAGGCTTGGCGCTGCATATCGAAATCGGCAAGGATAACGTCACCGATATGGTCTTGATTTCGGCGCCGGTGTTTGCCGCCAAAACGCCCGAGCAGTTCTTGTCCCTTTTGCAAACGGTGGCAACGAAGGATCCCGAAAAGATCGGCGCGTTCTTCAAAGCCAATCCGGAATCGACCCGGCAAACGGCGTGGCTCATGGCCCGGCCGGTTCCGGCCAGCTACGCAACGGCAACGTATTATGGCGTGCACACCTTCACACTTACCAATGGTGATGGTCAGAAAAAAATCATAAAATGGCACGTTGTGCCCAAAGGCGGAGATGTTGGCCTGTCCGACGAAGACGCGAAAAGCAAAGCGGCCGGCTTCTACACACCGGAACTGACGGATCGTCTTGCCAAGGGGCCGGCGGTCTTCGAACTCAAAGCGGTGCTCGGCAATGAAGGCGACGAGCAAAACGATCCGACCGTCGAATGGACGGGCACAGATCGAAAGTCTGTCGTTCTCGGTGAAATCTCGATCTCCGCTCTCGAAGACAACGCGACGTGTGACGCCGGAATTTTCGATCCGAGCAATGTCGTCGACGGCATCGAGGGCCCGGCAAACGATCCGATCTTTGCCATCCGCTCATCCGCCTACGCCGTTTCGCTGTCGCGCCGTGGCCAGCAATGAAGTGTGCTGCCGGGATGCTAGTGTGCTCTCGGAAGAGTGGGAATCGTTACCCACGTCGAACCAAACTTCACACCGCTATTCACGGTCGCCTTGCAGGCGCACTCGAGCTGATGCGTGCTTGACGCATAATTAGGATTGGTCGCTGCCGATTGTTGCCGGCGCCGCATCGCGAAAATACGGCTCGACGGGCCCTTTGAGTTTGACCGTCATCGGATTGCCAAAGCGATCCTTGCCGTTTCCGACGGACAACCGCACCCAGCCTTCACTCACGCAGTATTCTTCGACGTTGGTTTTTTCGACACCATTGAACCGCACGCCCACATCGCGCTCCAGAACAGCCGCATCGTAATGCGGACTTTTCGGATTGGATGATAAGCGGTCCGGTAATGGGCGATCAGACAATGGGCGGTCAGGCGGCGCGGTGGTCACGGGGCTACTCCGTTCAACGTCGGCAGAATGTTGCAGCGCGTCAGCAAACCTGTGCGACCTCGACACTGCGCTTGGCCGCACGTCTAGTCGGTTCGAATGCCGTCATCAAGGCGGCGTCGCTTCGCAGCTCTGCTGGCACATGGGCGACGGGCGGTCAAAACATAAAAGCCCCGCTCGGCGGTCCGTCGGGATCGCAGGGCAGGGCTTCACGCCACGTGTCAAATAACTCTGCTTCGGCTTAGTGCCGCGTCGCCTTGCTCAGGCGCTCGATCTCATCTTTCAGTTTGAGTTTTTCACGTTTCAGGCGGCGGATTTCGAGGTCGTCCGATCCGGGGCTTGCAATCGCTCGGTCGATCCGATCTTCGAGCGATTTATGTTTCTCAGCCAGTTCTGCAAGGTGAGCGGCCATTGCCATCACGTCCTCCTGTAAAGCTGCAAACG
>JAIEPV010000075.1 GCA_019748215.1 Hyphomicrobium sp. | reverse complement strand
GCCCGAAAGGATTCGAACCTCTGACCCTCAGATTCGTAGTCTGATGCTCTATCCAGCTGAGCTACGGGCGCGTGCCACGCCGCCCTCGATGGGCTGCTAAGGGCAGCCGGCTGAAATCAGCCAAGGACGACGAAGCGCCTTTCCTAGTCGGTGGCCGGGCTAAGCGCAAGTCCTTAACCGGCGAACCTGAGCCCGGCTGGCGAGGCAGGTCAACGCAGCATCGCGCACGATGAAGCTAGTGGGCCGAGCGGTCGGGTAGTTCGATACGGAAATTTGCGCCAACGGGGCTGTCGGCGAGCACCAGCGTGCCACCGTGGGCCTGCACCAGTTCAGCGGCGATGACCAGACCAAGCCCGGTCCCGCCCTTTTTGGTCGACCCCTGGAACGCCTTGAAAAGGTTCTCGCGGGCTCGTGGCGCTATGCCCGCTCCGTTATCGGTGACGTTGACGACCACCTTGCGGCCCTCTCGGTGCGCGGCGACATGGATCTCACCATCGCTCTTGCCCTCGACGCTCTCGATAGCCTGCATGGCGTTTCGCACCAGATTGCTCAGGACACGGAACAGATGGTCGCGATCAGCATCGATGCGCAGCGTGTCGTCCATATCGGCAAAAAATTGAATGGAGCCTTCGCGCGGCAGCCCCTGGCTATCGGCCACCTCTTCGACCAGTGGCTTGAACAGCATCAAGTCCCGGCGCGGTGCCGCCTCTGAGGCACGGCCGAATTGCAGCGACGAATTGCAAAAGCTGATCGCCCGATCGAGCGACGCGATGAGCTTTGGCACAAACCGCTGCACCGTCGGATCGGGCAGATCGACGAGACGGTCCGAAATCAACTGCGCATTGGCAAGCATGTTTCTCAGATCGTGATTGATCTTCGATACGGCGAGGCCCAGCTGCGCCAGCCGGTTTTTCTGCGCCAGCAGCGAGGCGAGCTGATGCTGCATACTGGCCAGCTCGCGCTCGGCAATGCCGATTTCATCCATGCGGCCCGACACTGGCATAATGCGGCTCGCATCTTCCGGATCTTCGGAAAAACGCAGCATGTTGCGGGTCAAGCGCGTGAGTGGCTTGACCAGCAGACGGCTCAAAGCGAAATAAACCACTGCGGCGGTGAGCGCCGAAATGATCACCGACAGCCACAGAATGTTCAATCCATACTGCAGCATCGCGGCTTTGAGCGGCGCTTCCGGAATGACGATTTCGATCAGGTCATCGCTATCGCCGCCGCTTTTTCCAACGATACGTAGGATGCGCCCATCACGGGAAAAAAACGTCGCCAGTGCGTCTTGGATTTGGCCGAGCTTGGACGTGAGATTTTGCCATGCGCCTTCCGGCTGGTATCGCAGATCGTAGACGGAATCGATCGTGATGGCGCCTTCGACCGGTAGAACGAGACGACGCTCACCGGCGTTGCGCGAGGCAATGGCGCGCACTTGCGCCGTTCGCAATAAATCAGCGCGCAGCGCCGACGGCACTTCGCCGCCCGGAAAAGCCTCCGACGCAAGCGCCGCGAGTTGTGCCGCGGTCAGGCGTTCCTGCAACCAGTTGATCCGATAGTTTGCGATCGACGGCAGAAAGATCAACGCTTCCGCGATCAGCACAAATGCAGCTGTCAGCAGCAGCAGGCGTGCCGGCAAGCCACGGCGTTCCCAGGCATCGGACACGGCGGCTCTGACGCGCGACCATGCCGTCGCGTCTGGATCAACTTTCGCGGTCCGATCGCTCGATTCTGGATTGGGAAGGGCGCGCTGCACGAAAAGGTCATCTCCACTCCCCCGGACTTTTACCCGAGCTTGGTAAGAAGAGCGATAATTTTGCGCACGAACGGGTTACCGGCGGCTGTTGCATAGTAACGGAAAGCCGCGCGTTTATTGATTTCCGAAAGCGTCGGATAGGGCGAAATCCAGCCGGTCATGGCCTTGATCTTCAAGCGCTGCGACAGAGCCAATGACCACATTTGGATGAGTTCGCCGGCATGCGCGCCGACAATTGATGCTCCCAGAATGCGCCCGCCCTTGTCAGTGATCACTTTAACATGACCGATCGTTTCCCGCTCCGCCTGGGCCCGGTCGTTCTCGTGGTAGGGCCAACGCAGGACGTTGATCTTGCCGAACTTGGTGCGTGCGTCGGCTTCGCTCAGCCCCGCGTTGGCCAGTTCTGGCTCGGTGAAGGTGACCCAAGGGACGGCCCGGCTTGTGGTTTTTGCCGGCAGACGGAACAGGGCGCGGCGAATGACTATTCCAGCGTCGTCATTGGCGATGTGCGTGAACTGCGGACCGCCGGCGACGTCGCCGATAGCAAATACGCGACGGTTGCTCGTCACCAATCCCGCATTGACCGTAATGCCTTTCTTGTCGACCGCGATGCCAGCCGCCTCAAGCCCGAGCTCGCTGGTATTGGGACGGCGGCCTGCGGCAACGAGAATGTGGGTGGCGTCGATCACGCGCGTGACCCCTTCACGCGACGTTGTCGCTGTAATGCCAGAGGCGGTTCGCGCGACGCTCGTCACCTGTGCCCCCTCGATGATTTCGATGCCCTCAGCCCGCAGGCGTTGCAGCACAATGATCGCCATTTCCGGATCGTCCCGGCCGAGCGCCTTGGCGGCTTCGATGACCGTAACGTTAGACCCGAGCCGACGATGCGCTTGCGCCATCTCCAAACCGATGGGTCCGCCTCCGACGACGATGAGATGCGGCAATAGCTGTGCGTTGTCGAAGATCGTCTCGTTGGTAAAGTAGGGCACATCGGACAGCCCCGAAATCGGCGGCGCAGCCGGCGAAGATCCGGTCGCGATCACAAACCACCGGGCGGTTATGCGGAAGTCTCCAGCAGCAACCGTTTTGGCATCGACAAACCGGCCAGCGGCGGTGATGACCTGCACGCCTAAACCGGTGAAGCGTTCGACCGAGTCATTGGGCGCGATGGCGCTGATGACCTCGCGCACATGTGTTTGAACCGCGCGATAGTCAATCACCGGCTGTTGCGATGTAATGCCGAATGGGGCTGACGTGCGAATGGCATGCGCGCGTTTGCCGGCCGCGAGAAGCGCTTTCGACGGCACACAGCCGTAGTTGAGGCAATCGCCGCCCATCTTGTGCTTTTCGATCAAGACGACCCGCTGCCCGAACGCTGCTGCAGCTGCCGCGACCGAAAGGCCGCCAGAACCTGCACCAATAATGCAGAAGTCGACCGACAATGACGTGCTGGAGGCGGGCACGATGTTGCTTTCAACTTTAGACATGATCGCCTCTCATCTTTTTCAATGCGATGGGTATCAACGCCACAACGCCAAGCAACACGAAGGCCGCCAAAAGTTCTTTGGTGACCAGCGCCGAGGTATCGATCGAATACGGGCAATCCACATTCGAATTGGCTGGGTTGGTAGCCAAACAGGCTTGGTAGGCTGCGTTCTGCGCCTCGATAACGCTGCCAAGTCCGGCTCCTGCAAAGCTGAACGCGAGCGTACCTGGAATAATCCCAAAAAAAGTTGCGAGCACATAGGTTTTCAACGGCACGCCGAGCAATGCAGGTGCCAGATTGACGACGACGAATGGAAAGGCCGGAACGAGGCGCAAAAACAGCAAATAGTTGAACGCATTCTCCTTGAAGCCATCTCTCAGCTTTCCAAGCCAAGGCCCGGCTTTTGCCGCCAAGCTTTCTCCAAATGATGTTTTGGCGATCAGAAAAAGGAGCGTCGCGCCGACTGTTGCCGCGACCACCGTCGCCGTGGCGCCGAGCAGCCATCCAAATAACAGGCCGCCAGTCAGCGTCATCACCAGGCCACCGGGCAACGACAATGCGACGACAGCAATGTAGACCGCACAAAAGGCGAGCAGCGCCAGCGCCAGATTGTCAGAGACGAAGCCTTTCAAAAGCTCAAAATTCAGGCCGATCGTTTTGAAAGAAAGATATTTGTGCCAGCCCATGCCGAATACAACGGCCATGACGGCGGCCAAGACTATAACCGGCAAGTAGCGGCGCATGGCGGAGCCAGACGCGGCTGGCTGGTTCGACGTCATAGACCTAGGATCCTTGCGAGAGCGAAAGCATCAGGCGGCACTTATACAGCAGCGCGCTGCAACGCGGTCGATTTTAGCGCCGCACATCATTCAGCGACCAATCGTAAGCGTAGCTGTCGATTGTGCCGGCTCTTTGCATCGCCGATTTCAATTTAGCGTCGGCATAGACCCCAGCGTGCGCAAGTACGCCCTGCGGCGACCCGCCAAAATCTTGTTTGTACCAGTCATAGATCGACGACGCTGCAAGCCCGCCGCCCGAGGCGGAAAAGCCGCGCGGGTGATTGATATAGCCACGTGCGGCTGCATTGAGTTGCGCATCGAGCGTCGCGCCTGTGTACGCATCAATCGACAAATTCGGACAGCCGATCGAAGCACAATTGACCGCGTAGTGGACGCGCGGATCTTGAAACACCGGCCGCAGGATCTCATGCTCAATATCGTTCAGGCTGAGATCGACACCGGATAGGGACACGACCTTCGCCGTCCACGGGCCCCCAGTGAAGGCAGCGATGAGGCCGCCGCCCAGCTTCACATCCTTGATCGAGCGGATCGGATAGGCATCCAGCACGATGTCGATGGTTTTTGCGTTGTAGAGGTTTACCCAGAACGCGAACTGTTCGGAGCGATCCAAGGCGGCGACATCGACCGCCGCAAGCTTGCCGATATAAGCTTTGAGTGCGCTATGACCATCGCGTTGAAAGCCCAAATAGTCGACCCTATTGAGCCCATCGGCGGATGATTTCACGTAGGTCTTTAGCAATCGGTCCAACGCGCTGTGGTCGACGACAGATTTTGAGGCCGTCGAATGGCTGGAGAACGTGTCCGACAACGACGCCGCCTGTGCAGCAAGCGTAAGTGCTACGAGAGCGATGACGGTCGCACTCAAACGCAGGACGCTTGCACTCACGACACGGCGCAAACTTTTAATTGCATCGACCACCAGATGAGACCTCGCGACAAAAGCGGCTCGCAACCACAGACCAAACCGATGTCGGTACTACGGTGCTCGAGCGGGCAGCGTTTCGGGTTTTCAGCTGACCGGTGGTCACCGGCCGCCAAATATCTTACAGCTACCCTGCGTTGACTTCATGACTCGCCGCCCCTATAAGACCAGCAATTCCGGGCATGTCGACGTCCTGCCGAGGCCGATTAGGCCCGAGCGGAGCTTTATCGTAACGCTCTGAAATAGATTAATAATATAGCTGCTCATCGCGATCGAGAGCCGCGATAAACCTGTGTCGGAGACGTCCGTGAAACGCACCTATCAGCCAAGCCGCCTCGTGCGCAAACGT
The DNA here is from genome assembly GCA_019748215.1 of Hyphomicrobium sp. Lineage (GTDB taxonomy): Bacteria > Pseudomonadota > Alphaproteobacteria > Rhizobiales > Hyphomicrobiaceae > Hyphomicrobium_B. Next base: position 5,189 of record JAIEPV010000075.1, on the reverse strand, counting down.
CGTCACGGCTTCCGCAAGCGCATGTTGACGGTTGGTGGCCGCAATGTCATCGCCCGCCGCCGCGCCAAGGGGCGCAAGCGCCTGACGGCTTAGGCATCCGGTCCGCCTCGGCCGATCGAAGTGCTGGCGCGTTGCGGTGAAGAGCTTATGGGCCGGTCGTTGGAGGTCGCCGCAATTTCGGCTTTTCCGACTTTGAAATCCCGGTCTGAATTTCTGGCCGTTCGCGGCGGATCGAAAGCGTCGTGCGCTTCGTTTTTGATCGAAGGGCGCAAACGGCGGACAGCCGACGCCACCGGCCGATTGGCAAAAACCAAAGCCATCGACCCGTCGCTGACCCGGTTTGGCTTCACGATCACAAAAAAACTCGGCAATGCCGTCGTGCGCAACCGCATTCGGCGCCGTTTGAAGGCTGCGGTTACGAGCGTCATGCAAGAGCAGACGATTGCCGGCTTCGATTATGTCATCGTCGCTCGAACGGCAGCGTTTGACCGGCCTTACAGTGATTTGATCGCCGATCTTCGCCGCTCGCTCGACAAGTTGCACGGCCGGCAATCCGCAGCCCAACCCGGACCGCTGACAAAAAGCTAGAAAATCATCAAGCGTGACCGGGTGTCCCCTTTCTTTTGCGACAACTTTCCGCCATCGCTTGCGGGCTGTCGACGGCCCCGGTCTGATCCAACAGGTATCGGGCAATTTTTCGGGCGGCCCGAGCCGAGGTCTCAATGAATTCCCAAAACGATCCCAAAGACCAAAACAACCTGATGTATGCGATCATCCTGTCGCTCGCGGTACTGCTGGGCTGGCAGTATTTTTTCGCCAGGCCGATGGTTCACCAGGAACAGGCGCGCAAGGAATTCGCTAAAGACGTCGAAGCGCAACGCACGGGCGAAGCGATCGGCATTCCAGGTGTTGCGACCGCGCCCGTCGCCGGACCGTCGGCGACAACACCTGTTGGCGCGGGACAACCGGCGAAGGCCGCCGCATCGCGTGATGATGCGTTGAAAGGATGGCCGCGCATCGCGATCCGGACGCCGTCACTTGAAGGTTCTATCGCCCTCAAGAGCGGCCGCATCGACGACCTCGTCCTCGTGAAGTATCGCGACACCGTCGACCCCAATTCAGCCAAGGTGACGCTGCTTTCGCCGGTCGACGCGCCCGAGCCCTACTTCGCGGAATATGGCTGGGTGCCGCAAGGCGGCACGCAAACCAAAGTGCCCGATCGCGAAACGCTTTGGTCGGTAGAGAGTGGCAACGCGCTGACGCCGGAATCGCCGGTGACGTTGACGTGGGACAACGGCGAAGGGTTAGTGTTTCGACGTACTGTCTCGATCGACAAGGACTACATGTTCAAGGTCGTCGATGAAGTCGAAAACAAAACAGCAGCCGACGTGGCGTTGCTTCCTTACGCTCGCATCCACCGCTACGGCCATCCGAAATCGCAGGCGTTCTACATTCTCCACGAGGGTTTGATCGGCGTCTCGGGGGCCCAAGGTCTCCAGGAAATCACCTACGCGAACGCGGCATCGAAAGGTGTGCCGACGACAATCGAGAATGCCACCGGCGGCTGGCTTGGCATCACCGACAAGTATTGGGCCGCAGCCCTTGTTCCTGATCAAAAGGAACCCTATCGCGCCATGTACTCGGCCGTGAAAGCCGCGGCGCCTGGTGAGCGGGACGCTTTCCAGGCTGACTATCTGCGTGGCGCAGTGGTCATTCCGCCAAACGCACGCAAGGGCGTCGAAGCGCATCTTTATGCCGGCGCCAAGCAGGCGACGATTATCGACAGCTATGAGAGCGCCCTTGGCATCCAGCAGTTCGATCGGATGGTCGATTGGGGTTGGTTCTATTTCATCACCAAGCCGCTCTTTTGGCTGATGGAAAAGATCAACGCTCTGGTCCACAATTTCGGCGTTACCATTTTGATCCTGACGGTGATCGTCAAGGCGCTGTTCTATCCGCTGGCCAACAAGCAATACACGAGCATGGCGCGGATGAAAAAACTGCAGCCCGAGATGGCCCGCATCAAGGACGTCTACAAAGACGACGCCCAGCGCCAGCAAAAGGAGATGTTCGATCTCTACCGCAAGGAGAAAATCAATCCGTTGGCCGGGTGCTGGCCAATCCTGCTGCAAATCCCGGTTTTCTTCGCGCTCTACAAAGTTCTATTCGTGACCATCGATATGCGGCACGCGCCGTTTTTCGGGTGGATCAAAGACCTTTCAGCCCCTGATCCGACGTCGTTGTTCAACCTGTTTGGCCTGCTGCCGTTCGCCGCCCCTGAATATCTCCACGTCGGTGTTTGGCCACTCATCATGGGCGTCACCATGTGGATCCAAATGCAGTTGAACCCGCCGCAGCCCGATCCGATCCAGCAGCAGATCTTTCAATGGATGCCGCTGATGTTCACGTTCCTGTTGGCGTCGTTCCCGGCAGGGCTTGTCATCTATTGGGCGTGGAGCAACACGTTGTCGATCGTGCAGCAGTGGTACATCAACAAGAAGAACGGCGCCGAAGTGCATCTCATGCAGAATATGAAACGCCAGTTCGCACCTCTGACCCGGCTGTTTGGCACAAGCGGCTCCGGCGACGACGGCAAAAAGTAACCCAGCGTGCCCTATTCAAACGGACACGCGAAAGGCCATTCCGCCGATGACGGGCCACCGATGACCGGCGTCGCGCCCCTGACGCCCGACGAAATCGAAGCTGGGCGCCGGCTCTTCACTTTGCCGTGGGGATTTGCGCGCGGCACGCCCGACCTCAATCATCTGCCGCCAGACGACCGGCCGGAGATCGCCTTCGCGGGGCGATCGAATGTCGGCAAATCCAGCCTGATTAACGCGCTTGTTGGGCAGCTCGGGTTAGCCCGCGCATCGAACACGCCCGGCCGGACGCAAGAGCTGAACTTCTTCACCATCCCCGATGCCCGGCTCTATCTCGTCGACATGCCGGGCTACGGCTATGCGGAAGCGCCGAAGGATAAAGTGGCGGCCTGGAACCGGGTGTTGCGTGGCTATCTGGCCGGGCGCCGCACGCTGCTACGCGTCTTTGTGATGATTGATGCACGCCACGGCATCAAGACGGCCGACGGCGACATTCTCGAACTGCTCGATACTGCCGCTGTTTCCTACCAAGCTATCCTGACGAAAGCCGACAAGATCAGCCGAACGTCGCTTGAGAAAGTTTTCGAAGAAACCCGCAGTGCCCTGGCCAAGCATCCCGCAGCCTATCCGGACGTTCTGGCGACATCGGCCGAAAAGGGAACTGGCATCGAAGATTTGCGCGGCGCCATAGCCCGGCTGCTCGCGACGCACGGCTAATCACTTGCGGGTCTACGGCTCCGACCTTCACGGCATAAATCGTGTCATCAAACTCTGCGCGACATTGATGCCGGACTCGCCGAATTTCGCCAACGCGCCGCCCATGATGGCGGCGACGATCCAGCCTAGCGAGCGGCCGAGCGAGCGCGTGATATTGGCTCGCACTTGCACGTCAATGATCTGGTCTGGCAGTGCCGTATCGGCAGCGACGCCGTCGTGGGTCACACGTGCCGAAACGACAATCTGCAGCGGCGCACGGCCGCGCGTCTGTGGCGTAACAATGAAGCGCCAGCTCGCGAAATCATCTTGTGCAAAGGCCACCTGATTTTCGATCCACATCGTCTCCGGCGAAACAGTCTCGATAAAGAACCCGCCTTCTGGCGCCCGCAATCGCACTGACATCGCTTGTGTGACCGTGATGTCGTGCTGCCAGATCGTGCCGCCCGACTTGCCGGTCGTGATGCCTGTGATCGAGGCTTTGGCGATTCGAATTTCGATGCGTTCCGGCTGCGCGACGCGCATCGTCCTCGGGATATTTTCGGCCAGCAGTCCGGGGCTGGTTTCAGTTGCGTGACGTTGAACCGTCGTTGGCGATCGCCCGCGCGGCTTCATGGCCGCTGGGGCTGCGTCCAACGGAGCGGACGGAAAGCCAAGCTGCGGCCCCGGCATGGGCGGCTGCGGAAATTCAAAATCCTCCGCCGCCGAAGCAAGTGATGGGAGAGACGCTTCGAACACCCCAGGCTGGGCGTTCGGAAGATGGTGCTGCCCAGGCCCCGGCACCGATGGAGCAAACCGAGGGGCCGCCTGAACCGCCGCATCGGCCCGTCCGATGCCGAAATTCGGAAACGCCGGTTCGACGCGCTGCTGGCGATCGTTCGGAATTGCCATGTTGTCCATGGGCGGAAAGCGGCTACCCGGCTCGAACGAACCGGGCGGCGCGACGGTCGCCGCAAACCTCGTCCCTGGCGGGGGCTGAGGGATCGGTGGCGGTTGGATCGGGATCGGCCGGTTGGTCGCGAAGGTGGGCAAACCGAAGGTAGGTGCATCGGACGCGTTCCACGCGGGCGCTGCATTTATCGGAAAGGCTGGCGTTTGCGACAGAGGGTCTTCGAAATTAGGAATTTCAATCCGCTCAAGTCTGGGAATAAATCCGGCGCTCGGGGCATTCCGCGGCGATGCGTTGTGCCCGGAAGTCGGCGGATAGAACGACCTGCTAATGAAACTATCCAATGGCGCTGACGGTGCGCGTTCGCCATACGCGCCCGCGTACTCCAGGGGCCTGGCCTGGGACGGTTCGGTTTCGTCACTCACCGCTAGACCATCGACGAGCAGCGGCCCCAGATGCTCATCGATCGCAGAGGTTTGCGCCGTGCTGATCGGCGCGGCGGCCTCACCGCTGAAACCCGCGTCACCCGTAGGCCCCGATGACTGCTGGCCGGTCATGTCGCCATGATCGATGCTATCAGGCGCGACGTCGCTGTCCGACGCCTGATTAGCGTCGGCTGTCGCGGTGACTTCGGCAGGCTCTGGCTCCGTCGCCAGATCGACCGTCACCTGCGGAAACGCCATCTCACCCAACGCCATCGGCGTCGCCTCATCGGGCGAACGAGCACTCACCGGCTCGACGACGTCATCCAGGCCAAATCGATCGTTCGGCGCCTGTAGCGCGCCGTCGAAGTGTGCGCCCAACTGCGGCAGCTGGACCGCAAGGTCGCCGAATGGCGGGATGCTTGTCGCGACACCCGGCAACGGCAGCGGTGGTGGCGGTGGCGGGCGAGGTGCATCGTACATCAACTGGCGAAGACTTGGCGCCGCCCGCGACTGGACTCGCTCGCGCGCACGCGCCAGAACATCGTCGGCGGGCAGCATGGC
>JAIEPV010000227.1 GCA_019748215.1 Hyphomicrobium sp. | reverse complement strand
CCGGAGCAAACGACGACCCGCTTGATCTCGCGATCCGGTTTGAGTTTGAGTTCAGATGAGCCGAGTTGCGCATCGTCCCACAGCAGCCGGTGGAACGATGAATTGGGCCCGAAATCTTCGATCGGCGAGACCACGCGCTTGTGGCGCAGCAGGGACTTCGGCGTCATCAAGATTAATGGTTTGCGGAATTTACGGTGCAACTGGCGGCGTAGGATGTGGAAGTAGTTGGCCGGCGTCGTGCAGTTGGCGACCTGCCAATTGTCTTCCGCCGACAGTTGCAGGAAGCGTTCGAGGCGAGCCGACGAATGTTCCGGACCCTGACCCTCATAACCATGTGGCAACAGACAGACGAGCCCCGAAAGCCGCAGCCACTTGCGTTCACCCGACGACAGAAATTGGTCGAAGATCACCTGCGCGCCGTTGGCGAAATCACCGAACTGCGCTTCCCAGACCGTCAGGGCATTGGGTTCAGCGAGCGAGTAGCCGTATTCGAAGCCGAGCACGGCCTCTTCCGACAGCATCGAATTGATGACTTCAAACGGCGCTTGGCTTGGCGCGATGTGTTTGAGCGGGGCGTAGCGGCGGTCGGTATCTTGATCGATCAAGACCGAATGGCGCTGCGAGAAGGTGCCGCGCTCAACGTCTTGGCCGGAGAGCCGAACCCTGAAGCCATCCATCAAGATGGTCGCGAAAGCCAAGTGTTCGGCCATCGACCAATCGATGCCCTTGCCGCTTTCCGTCATTTCGCGGCGGCGCTCAAGCAGCTTGGTGATGGTTTTATGGGCCGTAAATTCGGTCGGCACGCTGGTGATGCGGCGTCCGATATCTTTCAGCGTCTCGATCGGCACGCTTGTGTTGCCGCGCCAATCATCGCTTTCCGGCCGGGCAAGGCCTGACCAGCGGCCATCGAGCCAATCGGCTTTGTTCGGTTTGTAGGCATCCGACTCGGCGAATTCGGCATCGAGATTGGCACGCACTTCGACCCTCATGGCGTCGACTTCGGCGGCAGTCACGACGCCTTCCTCAACGAGAAACGCCGAGTATTTTTCAGTGACACCGGGATGCGCCTTGATGCGCTTGTACATTGCCGGTTGCGTGAACATCGGTTCGTCAGTTTCGTTGTGTCCATAACGGCGATAGCAGAACATGTCGATGACGACGGGCTTCTGGAATCGCTGGCGGAACTCAGTGGCGATCTTGGCGACGTGAACGACGGCTTCCGGATCGTCGCCGTTGACGTGAAAGATCGGCGCTTCGATCATCAAGGCGACATCGGAACAGTAGGGCGATGAGCGCGAATAATGCGGGCTCGTCGTAAAGCCGATCTGGTTGTTGATGACGAAATGGATGGAGCCACCGGTGCGGTGGCCGCGAAGGCCGGAGAGGCCGAAGCATTCAGCGACAACGCCTTGGCCGGCGAACGCCGCATCGCCGTGAATGAGCAGTGGCAAAATCGGTGTTCGTTCGCCGGCAGCGCAGCCGTGCTGATCCTGCTTGGCGCGGACTTTTCCGAGCACGACAGGATCGACGATTTCGAGATGCGACGGGTTTGCCGTCAGCGACAAGTGAACGGTGTTGCCATCGAACACGCGATCGGACGAGGCGCCGAGATGGTATTTCACGTCGCCCGAGCCTTCGACGTCATCGGGCTTGAATGACCCGCCCTTGAATTCCTTGAAGATGGCCCGAAACGGTTTCGACATGACGCTGGCGAGCACGTTCAAGCGGCCACGATGCGCCATGCCAAGCACGATTTCACGCACGCCCAGATGTCCGCCGCGCTTGATGATCTGCTCAAGTGCCGGGATCATGGCTTCGCCGCCGTCGAGGCCGAAGCGCTTGGTGCCGGTGTATTTGATGTCGCAGAATTTCTCGAAGGTCTCGGCTTCGATCAGTTTGCGCAGGATCGCCTTGCGGCCTTCGACAGTGAAGCGAATATCCTTTTCAGGGCCTTCAATGCGCTCTTGAATCCAGCCCTTTTGCGCCGGGTCGGTGATGTGCGTGAACTGCACACCGATATGACGGCAGTAGGTGCGGCGCAGGATCGCCAGGATCTGGCGCATCGTCGCCGTTTCCAAGCCCATGACGCGATCGATGAAAATCGGATTATCGAGGTCGGCTTCGGTGAAGCCGTAAGTTTCGGGCAGCAACTCGCGGTGGACACGACGGTCGGCAAGCCCAAGCGGATCGAGATCGGCGGCTAAGTGGCCGATGACGCGGTAGGCGCGAATGAGCATCAAGGCGCGAATGGAATCGCGCGTGGCGCGGATCGAAGCCGCCGGCGAGAAGTCGGCGCCCGTATGCTGAGCGTGGCGTTCGAGCTTGCCGCGAATGGAGCGTTCGACTTCGCCGTAGTCACCCGTGAGCGCGCCAACCAGATCGCGGTCGACGGTGCTGTCGCTGAGGAGTGTGGCGAGGGGCTTTGCCCAGGCCGGGCCGCCATTGCTGGACGTGTCGCCGGACTTTGGGTCTTCCTTCAAGCTTTCGAAAAAGTGCCGCCACTCGTCGCTCACCGCGCCGGGATTGCGCTCGTATTCCGATTGCATTTCCTCGATGTAAGGCGCGTTGGCGGCATTTAAAAACGAGGTGCGAAGAAACGCTTCATTCGGCGCGTGACGCGTCATGTTCGTTGATCTCCATGCGGTGTGACCACGACCTCGGCCACCACCCTAATGATAGATACGGCGACGCGCTGATGCGAGACTTGCACGCGGCGACACGGATTTACGTTCACAAAACATCGGTCAATGTCGTGGCGCGATATTACGCGCGCAAGACATCGACCAGCGTGCGACCCAGCGCGGCCGGGCTGGGAGAAATGGCTATTCCAGCAGCTTTCATAGCGGCGAGCTTGTCCTCGGCCTTGCCTTTGCCGCCTGAAATGATGGCACCGGCATGACCCATGCGGCGACCGGGCGGTGCCGTGACACCGGCGATAAAGCCGGCCATCGGTTTTTTGCGGCCCTTGGCGGCTTCGCGCAGCAAAAACTCGGCGGCTTCTTCTTCGGCCGAACCGCCGATTTCACCGATCATGATGATCGACTTGGTTTCGGGATCGGAGAGGAAGAGATCGAGCACGTCGATGAACTCCGTGCCCTTCACAGGATCGCCGCCAATGCCGACGGCTGTGGTCTGGCCGAGGCCGACGTCGGTTGTTTGTTTGACGGCTTCATAGGTCAGCGTGCCCGAGCGCGAAACGATCCCGACCGAGCCTTTCATGAAAATATTGCCCGGCATAATGCCGATTTTGCATTGTCCCGGCGTCAGAAGTCCGGGGCAGTTGGGTCCGAGCAAGCGCGATTTCGAGCCAACGAGCGCCCGCTTGACGCGGACCATATCCATCACAGGAATACCTTCGGTGATGCAGACGATGAGCGGCACATTGGCGTCAATGGCTTCGAGGATTGCGTCGGCGGCAAATGGCGGCGGCACGTAGATGGCGGACGCGGTGGCCCCGGTCTTTGCGATGGCTTCAGACACGCTGTCGAACAGCGGCACATCGGCGAGTTCTGCATCGGGGTGCGTCGAGCCGCCTTTGCCCGGCGTCACGCCGCCGACGATGTGCGTGCCATAGGCCTTGGCCTGCTTGGTGTGGAATGTTCCCTGACTGCCGGTGATGCCCTGGCAGATAACCTTCGTCGACTTGTCGATGAGAATGGACATTCGTTCCCCGTGCGCCCGGCTTTTTATTGATCGGCAATGTCGCGCATTTTTTGCGGTGCAGCAAGGGCGACAAAGGTTGAACAGCCACGCAATAGCGCAGCTGGTTTTGGCTAAGATTGCACACTTACGGCTCCCGGACGCGCCTAAATGCGACGAAAGCTGCGGCTATACCCAGGATGCCACTCACGGAGAAAACTAAGCCGCCGACAACGACGACATTTCCGAGCACGGAATTGTAAAAATGCTCGGGCGGAAGCGATCCGTGGCGGGTGTCCAGATAGGCTGAGTAGGCGAAAGCGCCGCCGATGCAGCATCCAACGAACAGCGTGGCGCCCGACCCTAACGCCGCACGCCGGCCCTTGGTGCGGACGATTGCGGCGAGAAGTCCAAAGACTGAACCGCTGAGCAGCGCCACGACGATAAGCGTGATCCAGACCATACGATGCAAGCCGTCAGGTTAGGCCGCCTTGCGGACCTCATCGGTGATCTTTTTGGCGGCATCGCCGAGGTCGTCGGCGGCAATGACCTTGAGACCGGACTCGTTGAGGATTTTTTTGCCGAGTTCGACGTTCGTGCCTTCGAGGCGGACGACCAGCGGCACCTTCAGGTCCATCTCGCGGGCCGCTGCGATGACGCCTTCGGCAATGATATCACAACGCATGATGCCGCCGAAAATGTTGACCAGAATGCCCTTCACGTTCGGATCGGCGAGTATGATCTTGAACGCTTCGCGGACTTTTTCTTTCGATGCGCCACCACCGACGTCGAGGAAGTTGGCCGGCTCGGCGCCATAGAGCTTGATGATGTCCATCGTCGCCATGGCGAGGCCGGCGCCATTGACGAGGCAGCCGATCGTGCCATCCAGTTTGATGAACGCCAGATCGTGCTTGGAAGCTTCGATCTCTGTCGGGTCTTCTTCGCCAAGATCGCGATAGGCGACGATCTCGGGATGGCGGTAGAGCGCGTTGCTGTCGAAATCCATCTTGCCGTCAAGACAGACCAGCTTGCCGTCCTTGGTAACGATCAACGGGTTGATTTCGAGCAGGCTCATGTCCTTGTCGACGAACATTTTATAGATGTTTTCAACGAGCTTGCCGCAGGCTTTCACCTGATCGCCCTTGAGGCCGAGGGCAAAGGCGATGTTGCGGCCATGAAAGGGTTCAAAGCCCGTGGCCGGATCGATCGACATCGTGTGAATGCGTTCGGGCGTGTTGTGGGCGACGTCCTCGATGTTCATGCCGCCGTCTTGGCTGGCGATGAAGGCCACGCGCGAGGTTTCCCGATCAACGAGAGCCGAGAGATAAAGCTCGCGTTCGATTTGCGAACCGTCCTCGACGTAGAGCCGGTTGACGACGCGACCGGCATCGCCCGTCTGCACGGTGACCAGCGTGTTGCCGAGCATTTCCTTGGCGAAAGTGCGGACTTCGTCGATCGATTTGGCCAGCCGCACGCCGCCTTTGTCGCCGGCGGCGGCCTCTTTGAATTTGCCTTTGCCGCGTCCGCCGGCATGCACCTGCGCCTTCACGACATAGACGGGGCCTGGGAGCTTACCGGCAGCAGCGACCGCCTCTTCAACGGTGAATGCCGGATAACCGACCGGTGTTGGAATGGCGTATTGGCGATAGAGGTCTTTGGCCTGATATTCGTGAATGTTCATCGGTGTCCCCGTGAAATGGCCAAGTGGCGGATCGCTGCTTAAGTGAGGTTGGGCTGGATGGTCTTGCAGGCGTCGATAAGGCCGGAAACCGACGCGATCGATTTATCAAACATGACCTTTTCGTTGGCATCGAGGGACAACTCGATGATCTTTTCAACGCCGCCTGCGCCGATGACAACCGGAACGCCGACGTAAATGTTGGTTTGGCCGTACTGGCCGGTGAGATGGGCGGCGCACGGCAGCATGCGCTTTTTGTCTTTGAGGTAGCTGTCAGCCATGGCGATGGCTGAAGCGGCTGGGGCGTAAAAGGCCGAACCGTTGCCGAGCAGGGCGACGATTTCACCACCACCGCCGCGCGTTCGCTTGATCATGGCGTCCAACGCCTCCTGCGTGAACATGCCGAGCTTGACGCAATCGGGAAGCGGCACGCCGCCGATGGTCGAATAGCGCACCATTGGTACCATATCGTCGCCGTGACCGCCGAGCGTCATGGCGCGCACATCTTCGATCGACACGCCCGCTGCATCAGCGAGGAAGTGCGAAAAGCGCGCGCTGTCGAGGACGCCGGCCATGCCGACGACTTTCTCAGGCGGCAGGCCTGAAAATTTTTGCAGCGCCCAGACCATCGCATCGAGCGGGTTGGTGATGCAGATCACGAACGCATTCGGTGCGTGCTGTTTGATGGCGGCGCCGACCTGCTCCATGACCTTGAGATTGATGCCGAGCAGATCATCACGGCTCATGCCGGGTTTGCGCGGGACACCCGCCGTAACGATGCAAACATCAGCGCCGGCGATCGCCGCATAGCCTTCCGGACCGGTGCCGCTGAGCTTGGCGTTGAAACCTTCAACGGCAGCGGTTTGCGCCAAATCGAGCGCCTTCCCTTTGGCGACGCCCTCCACGATGTCGGTGAGCACAATGTCGCCGAGTTCCTTCAAGCCCGCCAGCAGCGCCAGCGTGCCGCCGATCTGGCCAGACCCGATCAGTGCAATCTTCGTGCGCGCCATGCGTATGGTCTCCTCGTCAGTGATGGGGAAGGGCTAAAGGCGGGACGTCTCAAGTGTTGCATAAAGAAACCCGGGGCGACGTCAAACGCAAGCGATGAGCGTGCGACGAAGGTCAGTGAGGCCGACCCGTTCGTCACGTACGGCTGCGGCCGCCCGAATGCCCGGCGAGATAGGCTTTCGAGCGCATTTCGGTCAGCCGTGAAGCGGTCCGTTCAAACAAATCAGCGCCGTGGCCGCTACGGTATAGGTCGTGCGGCTCCGCCTCGGCCGAAGCAATAAGGCAGATGCGGTTATCGTAGAAGGTATCGACGAGATTGATAAAGCGGCGAGCCGTGTCGCGGCGATCCGGCGTCAGAATCGGGATGCCGTCGATGATGACGGTATGGAAGGCGCGGGCGATATGCAGATAATCGTTGGCGCCGAGCGCCGTATCGCACAGCGCGTCGAAGGAAAATCGCGCGACCCCCATCGATGTCATCGGCGCGACGAGCGGGCGGCCTTTGACATCGAGCGTCATCGGTCGGCCGGGATGACGGCCCGTCAGGCGATCCCAATGGGCATCGAGAGCGTGGCGGGCGGCGACGTCGGCGGGCGTGAAATACAGTTGCGCACCCGACACCTTGTCGAGACGGAAATCCTTTTCAGCGGCCAGTTCGACGATCGTCATATGGTTGGCGATCAGATCGATGAAAGGCTCGAAAAGCTGACGATTCAAGCCGTTTTTGTAAAGCTGCGTCGGATGCGCGTTCGACGTCGCGACGACGACCGTACCGGCGGAAAAGAGGGCTGAAAACAACCGGCCGAGGATCATGGCGTCGGCAATATCGGTGACATGCAATTCGTCGAAGCACAGCAGGCGGGCATCGTCTGCGAGGGCACGAGCGACGTGCGGGATCGGATCGCCGGGGACGTCATCGCGCGCTTGGGCGATGCGGTCATGCACATCGGCCATGAATTCATGGAAATGGGCACGGCGCTTTCGCGCAATCGCCGCCTCGTCGAAAAACAAGTCCATCAGCATGGTTTTGCCGCGACCGACGCCACCGTGGATATAGAGTCCGTTGGGTGGCGGTGCCGGCTTCGAAAACAGCCATGTAAAGCCGCCGCGCACGCGCTCGCCTTCCATCAACCGATGCAAGAGCGTGTCAAGCTGCTGGGCGACACGGCGCTGCGCGGCGTCAGGCTCGATCACAGCCAACGCCAAGCGCTCGTCGTAGCGATCCAAGACGGGGTGGGACGTGGTCAAGTCAGTCATTTCAGGGCTGGGACAGGTTTTTCAAATTAGCGACGGGCTGCGAGGGCGGTGGCACGTTGGCGCCGACGGCTGTGTGGGGCCTATGTCGCCCATGCGCGACCGAATGTCACCAGGGAGCTGGCGCGGCGCGGCAAAGCCCGTCATGCGGGCATGTCAGCGCTTTGATGCAGGGCAGCGTTGTACGAACCACGGTACTCGCTCCTCACGAACGTCGTTTTGTTCACCTACATATCAAACATGAAGCAGCTTGATATCGTGAGCCGATCACTTGGCGACCAAACCGAGGCGCATCTCGGCGGGGTAGTTCGCAAAGTTCTGCCGAGTGAATTGCATCTGGTGCGCGATCACTTGCAACGCCTCGACGCCGACGCGCGTCAGCGGCGTTTTTCACACAATGTCACTGATGCCTTTATCGACAGCTACACCGCAAAGCTCGGCAATATCGGCAATATGACGTTTGCCTATTTTATCGAAGGCCGTGTGACAGCGGTCGCTGAATTGAAGCGGACGCGGATCGGCTGGGGCCACGTGGCGGAAGCCGCGTTTTCAGTTGAACGGGATTTCGCCAACAAGGGCTTGGCCACATTGCTGATGGGCCGCGTCATTCGTTCGGCGCGCAACCGTGGAATTCGCCAATTGCAGCTCTATTGCATGGCGGACAATGCCAAGATGCAAGCCATCGCCCGGCACTATCACGCCGACTTGCGTTTTGAAGACGGCGCAGTGATTGCCGATATTGTGCCAAAGCATTTCGATTATCTTTCCCTTGTCGCCGAAGCTTTTGAAGATCGATTTGCGATCGCCCATGCGGTGATTGAAATGCAAAATCGAATTGTCCGGTCGCTGAAAGCGTAATTTTGATTCAATCAGGCGGCGACAACGGCGTACGACGCGCAATTGCAACGGTCGGCCAATAGCTTTTTCGGCTCAATTCCAACCACCAAATCACCGCCAATTCCAATACGTCGCCCAAAAAACAGAAAAATTGCGACATTCGCGCAACAGAAATGGGCAATTGACGGGGAAATTGCGTGCGATTTCAACTTCTCAGTCAACAAAGCGCGCGAATTTGCTCATGTTTGACTTGTTCGAGCTGATTCGAACTCTAGAGGGAGACTAAAACCTATGGCTAAAGCAGTGAAGAAGGTCGCAGCGAAGCGCAAGAAGCCGGCCGCAAAGAAGGCAGTCGCAAAGAAGACGGTTCGCAAGCCGGCCGCCAAAAAGACCATGAAGAAGAAGGCCGCCTAATTCGCCTTTTGCTTCGCTCGCCTGGCCCGGACTGGGCATTTGGGCATATGGCGGTGGAGCATTGGCTTAGGCCGTCTGGCGCTTTATTGGCGCCAATTTTAAACAGGCTGATGGTCGCGATTAGCACCATCAGCCTTTTTGTTTCGGCAACGACCAACCAATCCAGTGCTTTCGACGAGCAGCCGGTCTATTCGGGTAGATGCGTCACAGCCTCGATATTATGGCCGTCGGGGTCGAGGACGAAGGCGCCGAAATAATTCTCGTGATAATGCGGGCGCAAGCCCGGCGGCCCGTTGTCTCGGCCGCCAGCAGCCAGGGCGGCTTTGTAGAAAGCGGCCACCTCATCGCGATCTTTGGCGGCAAAGGCGATGTGAAGACTACCCGTAAGCGCCGCGCCGGTACCGATCCAGAATTGCGGGCGGGCGCCACGGCCAAAGCCGGCATAGCCGTCGTCGCTGTCGTCAACCGACAACGACATTTCCTTCAGCAAGACGATGCCGAGCGGGGCGAGAGCCTGGCTATAGAATGTTTTCGACCGCACATAGTCGGAAACGGGAAATCCGACATGATCTAGAATATCAAGCATGGCCAATGACTCTTATAAACGGCTTGCGATGCGCTCCGCGCGCGGGGATTTAGACCCGGCGCTCGACCATCAGTTTCTTCAATTCGGCGATGGCCTTGGCCGGCGAAAGACCCTTCGGGCAGGCTTTCGCACAATTCATAATCGTGTGGCAGCGATAAAGCCGGAACGGATCTTCGAGATTGTCGAGCCGATCGCCGGTGGCTTCGTCGCGGCTATCGATCACCCAGCGATAGGCTTGCAGTAAGATGGCCGGGCCCAGATACCGGTCCGAATTCCACCAATAGCTCGGGCACGACGCTGAACAGCAGGCGCACAAAATACACTCGTAGAGACCATCAAGCTTCTCGCGGTCTTCACGCGACTGTTTCCACTCATTGGGCGGGGTTGCCGTATCGGTTTTGAGCCACGGCTCGATCGAGCGATGCTGGGCATAAAAGTTGGTCATGTCCGGCACGAGGTCTTTGATGACCTCCATATGCGGCAGCGGATAAATTTTCACGGCGCCGTCGACGTCGTCGAGGCCCTTGAGGCAGGCCAGCGTGTTGGTGCCATCGATGTTCATGGCGCAGGAGCCGCAAATTCCTTCGCGGCAGGAGCGGCGGAAGGTCAGCGTCGGATCGATCTCGTTTTTGATCTTCATGAGCGCGTCGAGCACCATCGGCCCACACTGCTTCTGGTCGATATGGTAGGTATCGACGCGCGGATTTTGCCCGTCGTCCGGCGTCCAGCGATAAACGCGGACCTCTTTCCACGTGCCGTCACCATCAGGCCGATTCCAGGTCTTGCCCTCTTTGACCTTCGAGTTTTTCGGCAGAGTGAGCTGGACCATGATTGTCTCGTGCACCGGTTGAGCGAAAATTTCGAAGTTCTACAGAAGCTTGACGCGCCGCC
>JAIEPV010000156.1 GCA_019748215.1 Hyphomicrobium sp. | reverse complement strand
GGCGGCGTCGCCTACCTGTCAAACGTCTTTCAAAAGCGCTCGAAATTTGTCGAAAGCCTCGAGGAAGAATGGCGCAACATCGTTCGGACGAAATCGGTTTTGCTGACGTACTGTGAAAAACCCTATCTATCGACCGACGACTATCTTGCGGCCTTTAGCCGGATCAGCGAGACGATCGACACCATGCGGATCGTCTATCGCAACGCGGGGGAGACCAGTGGATTGGTCGGGCTTTATCCATTCGCGCCACTCCATGACATGCGGCGCGCTCTGCAGACACTCGATCCGAGAGTTGAACCGGACGCGACGGCGGACCATCGAAAGCTCGTGCGCGATGCCATTTTGCAAGCATTTTACGCCTTGCGTGAGTCGTTCCTCGAGGAACTGGATCTCGAAGAGCCCGATCATCCGCTGTTGATTTCGGGTGGACGACGAACAAAGCGACCTGGCGCCGATATCGCCGCACAGTTGCTGCAGGATTTTCAACGGCGCCGACAAGATCGCGAACCGGCGCCAAGACCGGACGTCGACGCTTTGCTTGCGGCACAACGGGCGAAGGAAAAAGACTTAAACGGCACCCAGATTGAACCGGCAACGGCGCCGTCGCCGTCTCTGACCAACTCGGCACACACACGTTGAAAGCTATCCGGTCGCTATCGCCTCGCAAGACTGTGCTCGTCATCGCGGACTGCTGAAAGTTCAGGCGAAGTCCCGTTAAGCCGCACCACGCCACGGTGCCTTGGCCTAGCCTGATGGGCCCTGGCGTGCTAGTTGGCCTCAAGATTTACTCCGCGCCCGCCCGGCAGCCTTGCTGCGCGTGGCTTCTCGCGCGTTAACCTCAGGCATCCCATGAAACTCCGCAATATCGCGATCATCGCGCACGTCGACCATGGCAAAACCACGCTCGTCGATGAACTTCTGAAACAGTCGGGCGCCTTTCGGGAAAATCAAAAGGTCGCCGAGCGGGCGATGGATAGCAACGACCTGGAGCGCGAACGCGGTATCACCATTCTCGCAAAGTGCACGAGCGTTGTGTGGAAAGACACCCGCATCAACATCGTCGACACGCCAGGCCACGCCGACTTCGGCGGTGAAGTCGAGCGTATCTTGAACATGGTCGATGGCGTGGTGGTGCTGGTCGATGCGTCGGAAGGTCCGTTGCCGCAGACCAAATTCGTCGTCTCGAAAGCTTTGAAGCGCGGTCTTCGCCCGATCGTCGCGATCAACAAAATCGACCGCCCCGACGAGCGCCACCTCGACGTGCTCAACGAAATTTTCGATTTGTTCGCCAATCTCGATGCCACCGACGAGCAACTCGATTTTCCGGTGCTTTACGGTTCTGGGCGCAATGGCTGGATGGCGGCAGCACCGGAAGGTCCGCAAAAAGACTTAGCGCCGATGTTCGATCTGGTGTTGTCGCACGTGCCGCCGCCTGCAACGGACGAAGGTCCGGTGCGGATGCTGGCAACCACGCTGGAAGCCGATCCCTTCCTCGGTCGTATTCTCACCGGCCGCATTACCGCTGGGACGCTAAAAGCCAACATGGCCATGAAGGCGATCGGTCACGACGGCAAGCTGGTTGAAAACTTCCGCGCGACAAAAGTTCTGGCCTTCCGCGGCCTCGAGCGCATTCCGGTCGAAGAAGCGCATGCCGGCGAGATTGTCGCTGTCGCTGGCATGACGACAGCCACCGTCGCCGACACGCTGTGCGATCCATCCGTCGAAGAACCGATCGTCGCCCAGCCGGTTGATCCGCCGACGCTGTCGATGACGTTCCGCATCAATGACGGGCCATTTGCCGGTCAAGAAGGAAGCAAGGTGCAAAGCCGCGTCATTCGCGATCGCTTGATGCGCGAAGCAGAGCGCAACATCGCCATCAAAGTGGCGGAGAGTGACGACAAAGAATCTTTCACGGTCTCGGGGCGCGGCGAACTGCAACTCGCGATCCTGATCGAGAACATGCGCCGCGAAGGTTTTGAGCTGACGGTGTCACGGCCGAAAGTCGTCTTCAACACCGATGCCGACACGGGCCAACGCTTGGAGCCCATTGAGGAAGTCATCATCGACGTCGACGACAATCATACTGGCGTCATCGTATCGAAACTGTCGGAGCGACGTGGCGAATTGCTGGAGATGCGTCCGTCGGGCGGCGGTCGCACGCGCATGGTGTTGCACGTGCCGACACGTGGCTTGCTCGGCTATCAGTCTGAGCTTTTGCAGGATACGCGCGGCACGGCGGTGATGAACAAACTGTTCCACGCCTACGCTCCCTACAAGGGCGAAATTCAGGGCCGTCGCACCGGCGTGTTGATTTCGAATGGAACCGGCGAAGCAACCGCCTATTCGATCTTCAATCTGCAAGATCGCGGATCGTTCATGATCGGTGCGCAGACGCGGGTTTATGAAGGCATGATCGTTGGTGAACATACCCGCGACAACGATCTGGTCGTCAACGTCGTGCTTGGTAAAAAGCTGACGAACGTCCGCGCCTCCGGCAAGGATGAAGCATTGACGCTGACGCCGCCGATGCGGCTGACGCTTGAAAAGGCGATGAGCTACATCACCGACGAAGAGCTTGTCGAGATCACGCCGGAGTCGATCCGATTGCGCAAGCGCTGGCTCGATCCCAACGAACGCAAACGTCAAGAGCGCAAGCGGGAAGCCGACCGCGAAGCCGGCGCCGCTTGAGCGCGCTTTGAGGTACGACGAATAGGAGTCGGGAAAAAATCCCGGGTTGCTACGCGCCAAGACTGTCACCAAATCATGGGTGTTGATTTACCAACCCCCTAGATTTGGAGATTTTCCATGAACCGCTTCGCTGTTGCGACACTTGCTATTTTACTTGGCTCCGCCATTCCAGCCTTGGCTGACAGTAAGCCTTCCGCCGATGAGGCGAAAAAGCTGACCGATGCCATGACAGCGCTCGGCTTCAGCGGCGGCGAATTGGAAAAAGAAACCGAAGGTTCCGGTGTTTTCGAAGTTGACGACGCCAAAGACAATGGCGGCGCTCAATTCGATTTGAAGTTCGACAAGGACTTCAAACTGCTCAGCGTCACGCGTGATTGATCCAATCATCAGCGCTGGAATATCGTGCGTGACAACGCGGAGCCTTGGCCGGCTTCGCGTTTTTTGCTGCTGAGCCGCCGGTGCGCTATAGCTGAAGAAAAACGGGCGTGGCAGCCGGCGAAAGTGCCACGCCCGTCAACAAATGCCCGTGCAGGAGACACAAGTGTTTGTTGGAGCGGACCATAAACGTCGTTCATTAAGAACTCGTCGCCAATTGAACTAAATATCTGGCAATTGCCGTCGACGCCGTCCGGCGTCGCCATCGGGGAAACATCAAAAGCATGAGGCTTGTGACGGCGACCAATGAGCGGGCCACGCTTTGACACGTCCGCCATCGCATCCCCTGGCAGTCTGGCCTGAGGGCGTCACGCCCACGGCTGAGTTCCATGCGGCGGCCGAATTTATTGCGCGCCCTGGTGGACACCTCTTCGTCACCGGACGCGCGGGGACTGGAAAGTCGACACTTCTGCGGGCGCTGCGAGACAGTCATGGAGCCTCCTTGGTCGTGCTGGCGCCGACCGGGCTCGCCGCCATCAACGTCGGCGGCCAAACGATCCATTCCTTTTTCGGTTTTCCGCCTCGCCTGATCCAGGAGAGCGACATCCGGCGAAGCCGCAACGGGCGCATCATGCGCAGCCTGGAATTTCTCGTCATCGACGAAGTTTCGATGGTGCGTTCCGATCTGATGTGGGGCATCGATCGCGCGCTTCGGGTCAATCGAGGACGTCCGCGCGAACCGTTCGGCGGCGTTCGGCTATTGATGTTCGGCGACCTCCATCAATTGCCCCCCGTCGTCCAAGATGCGGAGGTCGCCGCGCATCTCGACGACGCGCATGGCGGACCGTTCTTTTTCTCGATCGCCGCGCTGCAGGAGGGTCTTGGCACCGCGCTGCTCGAGTTGGAGCAGGTTTTCCGCCAGACCGATGACGCGCTGATACGGGTACTGAATGCGATCCGCGAGGGAAACGTGACCAGCGCCGATCTCGAACTGCTCAACGCCCGCGTGCATCCGATCCGGACGCTGGCTGAGGGCGAACCGTACGTTATTTTGACGCCGACGAATGCAGCGGCGCGGCGCATCAACACGGCCTACTTAGAAGCGTTGCCGCGTGACTTGGTGCGGTTCACCGCCGGGATCACGGGCGACTTCAACGAGAACGTTCAGCCCGCCGATGCCGCGCTCGATCTAAAGCCCGGCGCCAAAGTCATGATGCTGCGCAACGATGCCGACCGGCGGTGGGTCAATGGGACGGTGGCGCGGATTTCGCGGCTGACGGACCGCCAGATCTGGATTGAACTTGGCGGCAAAGAGTTCGAAGTCGAGCAGGCCAGTTGGGAACACCGCCGATACGCTTACGATCAATCGACCGAAAAAATCGTCGAGTCGGTGGCTGGCACGTTCAAACAATTCCCTCTGCGCCTTGCCTGGGCCCTGACAATCCATAAGGCTCAGGGCCTGACGCTCGACAAGGTGTACGTCGACCTTGGGCGTGGGACATTCGCCCATGGCCAAACGTATGTCGCACTGTCGCGGTGCCGGGCGTTGGATGGCTTGGCGCTCGCTCGCCGTCTCAGTCCATCTGATGTGCTTTTCGATCCCGCTGCGCTTGGCTATCGCAGCGCTTTTGCAGCTCTCTGGAGTTCTTAACGGCAAATTTTTCCGGACACCGTTCGCCCTTCGCACCTGCGAACAACCAAGCGTAAACGAACGCCGAATGCGACGTTTTTTCATGAAATAATGGTTATAAACTAGGCAATTAGCTGAGCATAAGCCTGAATTTTGGGAGAAATGACGAGAAATATATTGCGCTGCACAACGATCTAGCGTAGGTGTTAGGAAGCGGATTTCAACGCCGTAACGCAGCCCCCCTTAAGCCCAGGAGACCACCATGAATAACCCGATGAATGATGCCTTCACCAAGCAGGTCCAGGACTTCACCCGCCAGGCTCAGGAAATTTTCTCTGCTGGCAAGGACGCTAAAGTCCCAGAAAATGTTGCGGCGTTTGCTGAAGACGCTGTCTCGAAGTCGCGCGACGCCTATCACAAGATCGCGGCCGCCGCCAAAGACAATGCAAAAGTTGCAGAAGACGTGCTGCTGACCACGCAAGCCGGCGCTAAATCCATCGGCGAAAAGATCATGGCGAACACGCTCGCCAATACTGAGGCGGCATTCGAAGTGGCGCAGGCGATGGCCCGCGCCCGTACCTTCCCGGAAATTGCGCGCCTGCAGGCCAACTACATGCAGCAGCAGTTCGCGCTTGCCGGCGCTCAGTCGAAAGAGCTGCTGGAACTTTCGAGCAAGGTCGCGAAGCAGACGATGGAAACCGTCGGTTCAGCAACGACCAAGTCGTTCGAACAGTTCAAATCGGTCGGCTAATGTTCGAGCGGCGTCACTGACGCTGATCGACCAGGATTGACGTGAAAGCGCCTGCGGCTATGCCCAGGCGCTTTCTTTATGTCACTCGCCATCAGTTGGCGCTGACGGACGCCGTACGGCGCGCTACACTACACCATGATCGAGGGCCGTGTCGCCATTGCCGTGCGCAAAGCCACGTCCGCAGACGCGGATGGGTTAGTGAGCGTGTTTCGCGCGGCTTGGCAACTGGCCTATAGCGGTCTCATTCCGTCGTTGCACCTGGCGCGGCTACTTGCACGCCGCGATTGCGCTTGGTGGCGAAATGCCATTCGCACTGAGCGCCATTTGCTCGTTTTGGAGGTCGCCGGCACCGTGGTGGGTTATGCGACGTGTGGAAAATCGCGCGGTCTCAACCCTAAAAGCGGCGAGATTTATGAGCTGTACTTAGAACCGGTCTACCAAGGCATCGGTCTTGGCGAGCATCTGTTCGAAGCGTGCCGAGACCGGCTCGATCGCGACAGGCTCAACGGGTTAATCGTATGGGCCCTGGCTGACAATACCGAGGCGCGGGATTTCTATTGGCGACGAGGCGGCCGTCCGTGCGCCCGCTCGACAGAACGATTTAGCGGCAAGGTGCTGGAGAAGATCGCCTACGACTGGCCTTGAAAACCTCAATTCGATCTTTGCGACCAAAGTCGCACACCCTAAACCGTGTCACGGCAATCAAGCAGCGTTGTGCCGGATGGCTTTCCGAGTCATGTGTCAGCAAAACACGCTAGCAATCTCAATAATAAGAGCCCGAGGACCGACCCATGCGTCTCGATGCGATCTCGCCCGGAAATCACCCGCCCGACGACATCAACGTGGTTATTGAAGTGCCGGTCGGGGGCGAGCCGATCAAGTACGAAATGGACAAGGCCTCCGGCACGTTATTTGTCGATCGGTTTCTTTACACGCCGATGCGATATCCGGGGAATTACGGATTCGTTCCACACACGCTGTCGGCCGACGGCGATCCGATCGACGTTCTAGTTTGCAATACGCGCGCAATCGTGCCGGGCGCTGTCATCAATTGCCGGCCGGTCGGCGTGCTCGTCATGGAAGACGACGGCGGGGGTGACGAAAAAATTATAGCGGTGCCGTCGCACAAGCTGACCAAGCGCTACGACAACGTCAAAACCTATACCGATCTGCCGCAAATCTCAGTCGAACAGATCGAGCACTTTTTCTCCCATTACAAAGATCTGGAACCCGGCAAATGGGTCAAGATCGATCATTGGGGCCATGTCGACGAAGCGAGGGAGTTGATCAAAGCCGCATTGGCGAGGGCACTGCCAGCTACGACGTAGGCCGCTCATCGTTGTCGATTGCACGTCGACATTATCGGTCACCGTCTGCGATTGCGCTGACCCAATTTAGACCAACTGGCCTTCCGCTGGCCGGAGTGGGTTGCTATATCGTCGCCGTGGCTATCACTCGTCGGGAGACGCTATGAAAATCGCAGTCATGGGCGCCGCTGGGCGGATGGGCCAAGAGCTGATCCGCGCCGTCGCAGCGACGCCCGGCTGCACCGTGAGTGGTGGGACAGAAAAAGCTGGTTGCGAAGCTGTCGGACGCGATCTCGGCACGTTGGCCGGATTGGAGGCCCTTGGTGTTGCAGTGAGCAGCGACATCATCGCGGTGATCTCCCGCGCCGACGCAGTTCTAGATTTTACGACGCCGCACGCAACATCTGGCTTTGCCAAGATCGCTGCCGAACACGGCGTCGTGCATGTCATCGGCACCACTGGTTTTGATGCTGCCAGCGAGGCGATCGTCACCGAAGCTGCCAAGCGCACGGCCATCATCAAAGCCGGCAACATGAGCCTCGGCGTCAATCTTTTGGCGGCGCTGACGAAGCAGGTGGCGGCGGCGCTGGGCGAGGATTTCGACATCGAAATTGTTGAAATGCATCATCGCCTCAAGGTCGATGCGCCTTCCGGTACAGCACTCCTGTTGGGAGCAGCTGCTGCTGAAGGCCGCAACGTTGCGCTCGGGGATTGCTCAGTTCGTGTCCGCGATGGTCATACCGGACCGCGCAAAACCGGCGACATCGGCTTTGCAACGCTTCGCGGCGGCAGCGTCGTCGGTGATCATACGGTGATCTTCGCGGGCAATGGCGAGCGCATCGAGCTGACGCATTTGGCCGCCGACCGCGGCATTTTCGCGCGAGGCGCCGTCAAGGCCGCGGTTTGGGGAAAAGGCCGCGCGCCAGGTCTCTATTCGATGGCCGACGTGTTGGGTATCTGACGACACTCGAGTGCCAGATCACAGACGGGGACGCTTTCAAACGACATGACAGACGCGCTCACCGACAACGTTTTGGTTCTTGTGCGCCACGGTGAAAGCGAGTGGAACCGGCTGAATTTGTTTACCGGCTGGCGCAATCCGGATTTGACGGAAAAAGGATTGATCGAAGCCCGGGTCGCCGGTCGCATGATCAAGGACCACCGCATCAAATTCGATATCGCGTTTACCAGTGCCTTGAAGCGGGCGCAAAAAACGCTCGACATCATTCTCGCTGAATTGAACCAGCCCGATGTGCCGATCACGCGCGACGCCAAATTGAACGAGCGCGATTACGGCGAACTCTCTGGCCTCAACAAAGATGAAGCCCGCAAGAAGTGGGGCGAAGCGCAAGTGCTGGTCTGGCGCCGGTCATTCGATATTGCGCCACCCGGCGGTGAAAGCCTGCAAGATACGCTGGCGCGGGTCCGGCCCTACTATGAGGACGTGATCTGGCCACAAATCGCTCAGGGCAAAAACGTCATTGTCGCGGCCCATGGTAATTCTCTGCGCGCCATGATCATGATCCTTGAAAATCTGTCGGGTGATGAAATTTTGCAGCGCGAACTGGCGACCGGCGCGCCGATTTTGTTTCGCCTTGGTGCTGATGGCCAAGCCATCGATCGCAAAGACCTGCTACCGGCCCGATCGCTCGCTGCACCGCCTGAAGACCGCATTATGTAAACGGGCATCACCCGCAGTCCAGGGAGATACAAATGGCACTTGACGATCTCGCCCGTGAGCACGCGAGCGGCCCAGCGCGGACACGCGATAAGTTGATCGGCGTTTACATCGGTATTCTGGCGGTGATCCTGGCGATCTGCAGTATGGGCGGCGGAAACGCTTCCAAAGATGCCGCCTTCAAAAACATCGAAGCCTCGAACACTTGGGCATTCTTCCAAGCCAAGAACGCGCGCCGCCAGGCGCTGCGCCTTCAGGCCGACAATCTCGAAATGACGCTCGCCGCTACGCCGGCAATGATCAGCGACGCGCGAACGTCGATGGAAAAGAAAATGGCGGAGTATCGCGACCAAGCCCAAAAACTTTCGACCGACCCCGAAAAAAAGGAAGGGCTCGACGAACTTTGGGTGAAAGGCAAAGCGCTCGAAGCCGAGCGCAACGAAGCGCTTCAGCGAGATCCGTATTTCGATTACGGCGAAGCGCTGTTGCAAATCGCCATCGTGCTTGCTTCGATCGCGATCATCTCGGGCGGCAATGCTTTGCTCATCGGCAGCGCGATTCTCGGCGGCCTCGGAGTTGTCGCAACCGTCGGCGGATTTACGTTGGCGTTCCCGCTGCCGTTCGCGGCCTGATGCCTATCTCAAATCTTGAATAACCACATTGGTCGCGACCACGGCGCCGTCGCGCACCAACTGGACGCGGCCTTCATATCGACCCTGCGGCCAAGGTGACGATTTGCGTTTCTTTCCGGCAAACGATGTGTACCTCGCTGTGTCGCGGTCCAGCGGCTCCGTGAGCGTTTCGACCAATGCGCCGAACGGACCGGTGATAACGAGGCGAATACGATCGCCCTGCAAGAGATTGATCAAGCGGCCATAGATGACGATCGCCGGCGATGACACGACGACCGGCTCAACGCGCGTGTGATCGCGCTCAAGCTCGCGATGCTCAGGCGCCACGCTGACAAGCCCGGCACCGATGATCTGGCCGTTGCGATAGGGAAAAGCTGCTGCGACGGACGGTTGCCAAAGCGTTCGCACGGCGACGCCCATACCGGGCGCCCCGCGCTGGCATCCGCCCGGTGGGACATCCGGCAGGAACGGGTCGATCACTTGTCCGTCGTGGCGCACGGACACATACAAGTGCGCATACTGGGTAATGCCGGAGGTCCCGACATTGCCAAGTTTGCTGCCGCGTTTGACGCGATCGCCGTCGCGCACTGCGACGCTCGCGTTGCGCAAATGGCAGTATTGCGTTTCCCAGCCATCGCCGTGGTCAAGCACGACACCGTTACCGCATTCCTGTCCGGCAATTGTCGGTGGCTTTGTTGCCGTGTCGAGCGCGTCGGCGACGCCATCACGTACGCCTTTCACCGTGCCATCGGCTGCGGCGAGCACCGGAAGCGACGCAGACTCGTGAGCTGACAAGACACGAAAATCGACACCGCTATGGCCCTCATACGTGGCGCTCCCGCAGGCATAGTCGCGTGCCTTTGATGACGCGTCGAGATCGACATAACTCTGAATAAAGCAGGTTTTCTGCGGTTCGCACGCCAGCGGCAGGGCAAGTTGCGGGGGACCGTCTGCCATCGCGGCACTGCTGAGGCCAGCAACAATCACGATGAAGGACGCCCGCCGTGCTCGTCCGCCACGCCGCGCCATTCCCTGCCCCCTTGGATGCTTTGCCTCAATCGCGCAGTCTGCGCCAAAGTGCCGTCGCACCACCGCCTCGCTTGCCGACTTGGCCTTGAAAAGGTAGCACTCGCCCGCGACCACCGTCTTCCATATTGATCTCGCAGGACCCACCATGGCCACGCATTCGCTTCTTTTGCTTCCCGGTGATGGCATCGGTGTCGAAACCATCGCCGA
>JAIEPV010000235.1 GCA_019748215.1 Hyphomicrobium sp. | reverse complement strand
GATCGCGTCGCTTTTTTCACGATGTCGCAACCGGTCAGTCAATGGACGGCCGATCGCAGCCACTTCTTCGGCCGGCGCGGCAGCGTCGACATTCCGTCGGCGTTGACGCTTGGCGCGCGCCTCAATGCCAGCGCGGGTCCTGGCCTCGACGCCTGCGCGGCGCTGCAATCGCGCATAACGCTCCAGCCTGGGCAAGACATCGAGATCGTCGCGCTCCTCGGCGACGGCCATGATCGCGCCGACGCCGAGCGGCTCGTCGATCTCTACCGCGAGCGCAACGCCGCATCGTTGCTCGCCGAAACATGTACCGCGTGGGATGAGATCGCCAGCAGCATCACAATCAAGACGCCGGACCGGGCGCTGGATATTTTAGTCAATCGGTGGCTGCCCTATCAAACGCTGTCATCGCGGATTTGGGCTCGCGCTGGATTGTATCAGGCCGGCGGCGCTTACGGGTTTCGCGATCAATTGCAAGATGTGATGTCGCTTGCCGTCAGCCGGCCCGACATCGCTCGCGGACATCTGCTCGTCGCTGCCGGCCGTCAATTTCCGGAAGGCGATGTGCAGCACTGGTGGATGTCGCCATCGGGTCACGGCATCAGAACACGCATTGCAGATTCGTGCCTTTGGCTTCCCTATACGGCCGTCTATTATGCCACCACGACGGGCGACACGGCACTGTTCGATGAAAACGTCGCCTTCGTCGATGGCCCGATCTTGCAGGACCATGAACACGAAATCTACTTTGCGCCGCAAATCAGCACGACGTCTGCGTCGTTCTACGAACACTGTGCGCGGTCGATCGATCGGTCGCTCGGCGTCGGCGACAACGGTCTGGCTTTGTTCGGCGGCGGCGACTGGAACG
The DNA here is from genome assembly GCA_019748215.1 of Hyphomicrobium sp. GTDB lineage: Bacteria > Pseudomonadota > Alphaproteobacteria > Rhizobiales > Hyphomicrobiaceae > Hyphomicrobium_B. The sequence goes on along the minus strand of JAIEPV010000235.1, from coordinate 9,418 downwards.
ACGGGATGAACCGCGTCGGCATTGGTGGCAAAGGCGAAAGCGTTTGGCTGAGCTGGTTCCTGATCGTTTGTATTCGTAGACTGCTGCCCATCGCGCAGGCGCGCGGTGATCACGAGCGCGTCGCGATGTGGCGTGATCATATGGGCCAACTGGCGGCGAACCTCGAGGCCAATGCCTGGGATGGCGCGTGGTATCGCCGTGGATTTTTCGATGATGGTTCACCGCTTGGCAGTATGCAGACCGCCGAATGTAAAATCGACAGTATCGCGCAATCATGGGCGGTAATGAGCGGCGTCGCCGACCCGCAGCGTCTCGCGCAATCAATGCGTGCTGTAAAAGAAAATCTGCTGGATCGTGACGCGAAGCTCGCGCCGCTGTTCGCCCCGCCGTTCGACCAAACGAGCGCTGATCCTGGTTATATCAAAGGCTACCCGCCGGGCATTCGCGAAAATGGCGGGCAATATACCCATGCTGCGATTTGGAGTCTGATCGCCTTCACTGAGATGGCGGATGGCGATGCGACGGCGGCGCTGTTGTCGATGCTCAATCCGATCAATCGCACGACGACGCGCGCTGAGTGCCAGCTTTATCGCATCGAGCCCTACGTCGTCGCGGCCGACATTTACACCGTCGGGCAAAATCGTGGGCGTGGCGGGTGGTCCTGGTACACGGGCTCGGCCGGTTGGCTCTATCGAGCGGTGATTGAACATGTGCTTGGCATCCGCAAACAGGGCGGCAATCTACTCATCGCTCCGTCGATCCCACCAGACTGGCCACATTTCGAAGTCACTTACCGGCATGGTGGCGGCTTTATCGTTATCCGTGTCGACAACACCGCTAGAGTGACGCGAGGTGTCTGCGGCGCGACGCTCGACGGCGGCGCGCTTGAAATTGAGACGGAATGCGGTGTCACCGTCCCGCTGCCATCGGCTGGGCAATCACGCACAGTTGAACTCACGATGGGCGGGCCGGAGCCAGCGCCGCACGGCTTGGCTGCGGAGAAAGCCTTCACCTAACGCTGCTTACAGCGACGGTGGTTTTGGCGGAACTTTCAAGAGCCGGTTACGGTTTGGATGGTAGCACGTGACGTCCAAGCGTGAGATTGACGGCGCGCCGCAACACACCGACGCGCTAATGGAAGGAAAATTCCAATGAAGCGTGAAACTTACAGAGCGGCACTGTTTATCATTCCCCTGACAGTCGCGGGCCTGCTGACATCGGTTGCGACCGCCGCTCCTAACGACGGCAAAGGCGGCGGCGATGGCGGCGGGCGGGTTCAGCAAAGTGCTCCGCCGTCGGGCGATTCTGGCGCGCGGAGCGGCGGCGGCGCAGAAAAGGGAGTCCGGCTTGATCGCGGCGATCCCGGTGTTCAAAACAATCGAGCCTCGAGTGGCGAACGCTCGACTCGCGTGGAACGCACTGACCGTGGAGATCGCGGTAACCGGATGGATCGCGGTGATCGAGGCGATCGCATGGACCGTGGTGACCGTGCGGATCGTGGCGGCCGACGCAACAATGGTTACGATGGACCTCGTCGCAACTTCTCGCGCGGTGATGGCTACCGCAACGACTGGCGCCGTGGCCGCCGCTACAATTGGGGTCCGGGCTTCGCGTTCTACCTCAACGACGGCTACTATTATGGCGAATGCAATTGGCTGAAGCGCCGCGCTCGCGAAACGGGCAATCCGATTTGGCTGCGCCGCTTTGCCCAATGCCGTAATTCGGTTTAAGGCAGCGATGTTCGAACACCAACGCCTGGGAACGTTTCCCAGGCGTTTTGTTTGTTGGCACTGTCAATCAGGCATGGTCGAAAGGACAAGCGACGATGGATCTCTGGAATTTTTGGCGTGTTGGCGTCCAGCATTTGAATGGCCGGCCTGGCGCCCAAAAACGCGAGCGTTTTCGCCATGGACTTTTTTCCACTCTTCTCGCCGTTGGCGTCGCCGCTTTATCATCATCGTCCGCAATGGCTGAAAAGAGTACGGCGGCCAACACACCAATCGCGCAAGATGCTGTAACGGTCGCATTTCTCGGCGTTCGTTTGCAGAACGATAATGATGGTCTCGAGCCGACGAGCGACGCGGAGCAGCAACGCCTGCAACTCCTGGAAGACGTTTTCAAAAGTAAACTGACAAAGTCGGGGCGCTACACCTTCATGCCGATGACGGACGAGGTGAAAGCGAAAATCAAAGCTGGGCAATTTATCGGAGAGTGCGGTGGTTGCGAAGTTGACTATGGCCGGCAGCTCGGCGCGACACTGATCGCTTGGGTCACCGTCCAAAAAGTCTCGAACCTTATTTTGAACTTGAACGTGTTCATCGCGGACGTGGCAACCGAGAAAATGACCTTTGTCCACAGCGTCGATATTCGCGGCAATACGGACGAGAGCTGGTCACGAAGTCTCGTATATCTCGTCGACAATTATCTGTTACAGGCGACCGGCATGTAGTCGACGCACGAGCGAGGCCGCTACGTTTCACATCTTGGCGACACTTCATCGTCGAGAAATTTCGAACAAGTACGATTTCCGCGAGCGCTATCGCCTGCCACTGTTTCGTGCATCACCACGCCGCCATGAAGCCCACTCGGCCGCCGACTTTGTTATTGTCGAAGCCGACGCCAACGCCCGCGTTGAACGTCAGCACTTCGTCGAGCCGCACCGCAGCCTGTGCAGCCACCGCTTGCTTGTCGTCATAAAAACCCATGTTGGCACCGACCGCGAAGGTCTTGCCCGTCGGTATGGCAAGGCCGCTCATCGCCATCGCCACCGCAATACCCTCGGTGTTTTCGTCGATCTCGCGGAAGGCTCGATCGATACGCGCATTCGTTGCGCCGACACCGGCGTCGACATAGCCCTTGTTGGCGGCATCTGTCGCAGCGATCGGCGTCGCGACGTTCTGCACCCGATTGCCGCCCATGCTGATGGGTGCGCCAGGAGCCACCGACAAGCCGCCGCCGCCGACCGCAAGCGCTGTTGTCGTTGTGGTGCCGGAGTTGTTGATCGTCGTGGAATTGACCGTCGTGGAGTTGGTCGTCGTGGCGTTGACCGTTGTTGCATTCACCGACGAGGCCGCAACGGTCGTGGCATTCACGGCGGTGAAATTACCGGTCGCGGCGCTGACGGTGTTGGCTGAGACGAGACCGCTGACGGCGAGATTGGTGAAGCCGGAGATCGAACCCGCTCCTGTTCCAATCAAATCGCCAACACCCGAAATCGTGCCCGCGCTGGCAATACCGGCGCCACCATTGCTGATGCCGTTTGTAGTTGTCAGGCCCGAGACATTGAAAGCCCCCGTGACGCTTGAATCGCCAGTGATGGCTGCGCCGCCAGCCGATACGGTGAGACCGTTGCCAACGATGGTGGCACCCGTCGAGATCACGGTCGTGCCTTGCACTGTCGCCGTCGAGGTGATGTTACCGGTCGACGTGATTGTGCCTGTATTCGAGATGCCGTTGCTGGAGGTCGGACCGGCAAGCGCTGTTGCGCCGTTGACCGTCAACGTGTCCGTCGTCGTATTGCCAGTGACGACCACACCGGAATTCAGGCTTGCCAGCCCTCCGATGGTTGCCGCGCCGGTCGTGGTCAGCGTGTCGGTCGTGATGGCGCCCATGTTAGCGATGCCGTTGGTGGACACCAAGCCCGAAAGCGTCGTCGCACCGTTGACCGTCAACGTGTCTGTTGTGACAGCGCCGGTATTCGCGATGCCGTTGCTGGAGGTCAAGCCGCCGAGCGTTGTTGCGCCGTTGACTGTCAACGTGTCGGTCGTGGTGTTGCCGGAAACAGCAAGTCCTGCGCCCGCACTCAGAAGCCCGCTAAAGTTTCCAGTTCCGGATTGCACATCGGTCGTCGTAATCGCGCCGCCCGTGATCGTTGTGCCGGCTCCATCGCTTAATGTTCCGCCTTCGATGACGCCCGGCGCCGTAATGCCGGAACCGCCGGCCCCGCTGATTGTCACCAATGAACTCTGAACATTTCCGAGCGCGTCGTGCGTGACGAGGCTGTTGCCCGTTGAACCGGCAATCGCGGGCAGACCGGTGAGCGTGTAAAATCCCGTGGTCGCGTTCCCAAGCACGATCTGGTTATTTTGCGTCGTTTGCGCGCCCTGGCCGATGGCGGTCGAGCCGGAATTCGTCGCCGTTGCGCCGGCGCCCAGCGCGGTGGCGAGCGTGGCGGTTGCTTGCGCGCCCGAGCCAATGGCTGTCGATTGCACGCCAGACGCGGTCGTGCCGACGGCTGCGCCCGGCCCGTCAATATCACCACCAATGGCGGTCGCGCCGATGTTCGTCGCACTCGACAGCACGCCGAACGCGCTTGCACTCACGCCAGACGCATTCGAGAGCACGCCAACAGCGAGCGAATCTGTGTTGTTTGCATTGGCGCCTGCGCCGTAAGCAGTTGATTCCTGCCCCGTGGCTTTGGCGTCCGAGCCGACCGCCGTTGAAAACGCAGTGGTGGCCTGAGCCCCTTCGGCACCACCCTGGTAGCTATCGCCGATAGCAACGGTGTGATCAGCCGTCGCCTGAGCGTTGCTGCCCAAGCTTGTCGATCCTAGCCCCGTCGAAAGTGCCGCCGTACCGATTGCGGATGCGCCGCTGCCCGTCGCGGTCGCACTCGTGCCGAACGCGCCTGAATTCAATCCGGTCGCGGTTGTCGCGTCGCCGACGGCCGTGCCGCCGTTCGATGCGGTGGCAACCGCGCCAAGTGCGACGGATCCTGTCGCCGACGCGCCGAAGCCGATGGCGATCGCATTCGGGCCCGTGGCGTTGGTCGTGGTGGCACCGGTACCGATGGCGATGGTGTTAGCAGCACCAGCCGAGGCATTGAGACCTTGCGCGATGGAGCCGTTGCCGGCAGCCGAGGCGTCTGTGCCGATGGCGATCGAATCCGTTGCTGTCGCTTGCGCACCGAGAGTGCTGCCGTTGCCGTCGGTGCCAATCGAAATCGCGCGCGTCCCGGTTGCCTGTGCGCCCGAGCCGACTGCGGTCGCTTGCACGCCAGACGCCGTCGTGCCGACGGCTGCGCCGGGTCCATCGATATCGCCACCAATGGCAGTTGCGCCGGTGTTCGTGGCACTCGACAGAATGCCCACCGCGGTCGAGCTCACTCCTGAAGCATTGGACAGCACGCCGACAGCGAGCGCATCCGTGTTGTTGGCGTTGGCGCCTGCGCCGTACGCGGTTGATTCCTGACCCGTGGCTTTCGCATCCGAGCCGACGGCGGTTGAAAATGCAGTGGTGGCTTGCGCGCCTTCGATGCCACCTTGGTAGCTATCGCCGATGGCGACGGTGTGATCAGCCGTCGCCTGAGCGTTGCTCCCGACGCTGGTGCCACCGGCGCCGGATGCTACCGCGCCTTGACCGAATGCGGATGAGCCCGTCCCCGTTGCCGTCGCACCGAGACCGACCGGGGTATTCGACGACGTGAAATCGATGCCGCTGACGCCTGAAAGGCTGCCGACATTGGTGATGCCGTCGCCCGTATTGTTGAGGCCGCCATTAATGGAAGCGCCGCCATTGACGACCGTCAGCCCATTACCGACGTTTGCAGCGCCGGTCGAGGAAATTATGCCGCCCTGGACGGTGTTCGAGGCCGTGATGTTGGTGAACCCGGAAATGGCGCCTGCGCCCGTTCCGGTCAAATTGATAAACTGTGTGATGCTGCCGGTGTTGTTACCGGTCAGCGACGTCACGCCGGTGATCGGATCAGCGGACAGTGCCAAGCCACCATTGAGCGTCGCGACGCCAGTGACGGTTAAAGTGCCGCCGACCGTCGTATTGGCGGTTGACGACAGCGTGTTGGCTTGCACCGTGCCGGATGCGGTGAGATTGCCGTTCGACGTGTTTTGAACTGCAGCGTTACAATTCTGATTGCCGTTAGTCGTGAACAGCTGAGCGGAATTGTTGACACAGACCGTGTCCGTTCCTCCGCCTCCGAGGCCGTCGACGACGACCTGGGCACGCGCTTCAGGCGCCAGTAAAATGATTGCAAACAGACTGACAGTCGATGCCAACGCGCTCGCCACTTGTCGAACGCAGTTCCCCGAAAACGCCATAACGCACCCCCACTACGCACGACACGCAACACGTTACACTGTGGGTTCTGCTTGGCGTTCGAATCGCATTCCGAATTGAACGCAGATAAGTATTATTTTTTCAGTCAAGCCAAAATTGACGCTTTTTTAGTTACCCACACCATTTTTTGTGGCGTGTGGTTGCCCAGTACGCAACGACAATAATCTAGGCGAACATTGGTCAAAAACTTTCCACATGTAATTGTGCTTACAGCGCAACATGTGGTCGCTCGCAAGAAAATTCGCCATCAAGATTTAGTTTTTGCAACCATTTCTTGAGCTTGCTTGGGGTGCTGTAAATTTTACAGCGCTCCGCGTGTGCTGCAGCGCGGGAACAATGCGCGGTGGCCCGGCGTTGCTCCGCGCAGCATCAGCGCTCAAGGAGGTCAGCTAATGTTGGACATGAGCCGTTATCTCGTCGTGTCGACCCCGAGCGACCCGCTTCCCACCCGGATGCTCGATCTATTGGCGCACCTACACTGGGGCGAGTAAGTCGCGTCGGTAAGGTCGGTAAGAGTGACGCCTGATCATGTCGACGACTGTTCCAAGTGTCGAACGGCGCTGATGCATAAACCAACCCACGCGGCACCAAGCGCCCAACCCGCCAGCACGTCGGTCGGCCAGTGCACCCCGAGATAAACCCGGCTGATGCCGATAGCGGCCGTTAGTAAAATCGCCAAACCGACGACGAACGCTTTAACGCGCACATCGTCGGTCGATCTCGCTAGAACAGCCGCGAGCGTCAAGTAGACTACAGCCGACACCATGGCATGGCCTGACGGAAAACTAGACGAGAACACGTCGGCGCCGTGGGGAACGAGATCTGGGCGCGGGCGCTGGAAAATGAATTTCATCGCGTGGCTGAGCAGCCAGCCCGAAAACGACATGGCAAAAATTTCCAGCGCTTCGCGACGCCGCTGTGTAGCGGCGAGAAACGCCGTCACCGCGAGGACGAGAAATGACAAAATGCCAAAACCGCCAAGCCCGGTAATATCGCGCATAAACCCCGCCAACCACGGCGGTCCAATCGGATCGGTCACGTCTCCGGTCGTGCGCAACGCCAACAAGAGTTGTTTGTCGAACGCGTCACCATTGCCGCTGGCCATGATGAAAGCAATGCGGCCGAAGATGAGCATTCCCAGCGCCGTCGCGCCGACGATCCAGGGGAATTGCCGGATCGCAAAGCGACCCGACTGACTCGCATTCGAACTCTCGCGACGATCTTCGACACCAAGTTTGTCTGGCTTCGGGGATGGCGCTGTCACGATGACGAACCGGGCATTAGAATGGACAGCGCCTTGGGATGGATTTTATATCGCAACGGTGTAGCGAACATCGCCACTTCGCCGTCATTCGACAGCCGCACATTTGGCCGCGACAGCCGAATGGTCACATCGTGCGCCCGGAATTGCTGCAAGTGCGGATCGCCCTTCCAGCGGCCCATGATCGCGCGAGCGAGTGCACGCGCCATGCCCCAGCCACTTCGGTGGCGGGACGCGTAAATTGCAAGTTCACCACCATCGAGAGCCGGGCGCGTCAAACCGATGCCGGGATTTTCGCAATACGCATTGTTGGCAACCGCCAGTGAAAGCACACGCAAGGGCGTTTGCTCTCGGCCATCATCGATGGTGATGTGCAGGCGGTTGCGACTGGAGAGGATGCCAGAAATCACCTTCACATATCCTTGCATGCGTTCGACAAATGGTTTGCCGCGCATCGACTGCCGCATCGCCGAGTATTCCGGCGGCAAGCCGAGCAGCGAATTACAAAGATAGATCTCATCGTTGACGCTGGCGACATCTATCGTCTCAAGCGAACCGCGTGCCAGGGCATCGGACGCGTTCGCAATGTCGAGAGGAATCTTGAGATCGCGAGCCAACCGGTTCAACGTTCCCAATGGAATGATGCCGAGACCCTTCCGATTGAGCATGGCAATACGAGCGCCGGCTCTGACTGTCCCGTCGCCTCCGCCGATGACGATGACGTCGGCTGGTGTTTTGGCGGCCCGCTCGATCGTCGACGTCAGCTGATCGGGCGCCACGATCTCGACGACGATGTCATGCCCGTATTGCTGAAATGGCTTTTCAATGAGCGCTGTCACAGACGCCAGATCGCTGGCGAGGGCGGTTCCCGCTTTTTCGTTGATGACTGCGTGGACGAGCATGTCGCATTAAACTCATGTCAGCACCATTCGTTCCAAGCGGATGTAGGAGCGCCGTCAGCGGATTACAATTCTGAGCTGTCTCGACGCCGCTGCGGCCGTATCGCACCCATCGATGCCGATGAACCGCTGCGTGCTTTCAGTCGACGATCACGCGCCGGTCGATGTCCGCGATGCTGCGCGCGCCGGTTAAGGCCATCGTCACGTCGAGTTCGCTGCCGACAATCTCGATCGCGCGCCGGACGCCTGCTTCGCCGCCGGCACACAGCCCATAGACGTAAGCGCGGCCGAGCAAACATCCGCGCGCGCCCAGCGCCAGCGCCCGCATGACGTCTTGCCCTGAGCGAATGCCGCCGTCGAACAAGACTTCGATGGCGCTGCCGACGGCATCGGCGATGCGAGGCAAAACCGAAATCGACGAGGGCGCGCCGTCGAGTTGGCGGCCGCCGTGGTTCGACACGACGATGCCGGTGGCGCCGCTCGTAACGGCACGGCGGGCATCGTCTTCGTCCATGATGCCTTTCAGGATCAACGGGCCGGGCCACAGGCCGCGCACCCAGTCCACATCGTTCCAGCTCAACGCCTGGTCGAACTGCTGCGCGGTCCATTGCGATAGCGACCGCACGCCCTCCATGCCGGCGATGCGGCCATCGAGATTTCCGAATGTCTTGCGCTTGCCGCCGAGAACACCGATTGCCCAGCGCGGACGTGCGGCAATGCGCATGAACGTCCCGAGTTTTATTTCGGGCGGGACTGACAAACCGTTTTTGAGATCGCGATGGCGCTGGCCAAGGACCTGCAGATCGACCGTCAAGACCAAGGCACTGCACTTCGCGGCAATCGCCCGCTGGATCAGTTCGCGGATGAAGCCGCGATCTTTCATGATGTAGAGCTGGAACCAGAACGGCTTTCGAACGGCCGCCGCCACGTCTTCGATGGAGCAGATCGACATGGTGCTCAGAATGTAGGGAATGCCGGCCGCCTCAGCGGCACGGCAAGCATGAATTTCGCCATCCTGATGCGCCATGCCCGACATGCCGATCGGCGCCAAGGCGAAGGGGAGCGATACGGGCTGCCCGGCCATCGTCGTCGCCTGACTACGCTGCGCGACGTCGGCGAGCACGCGCGGCCTGAGCAGCAGGCGCTGCAGATCGTCCTGATTGAGGCGCAGTGTTTGCTCGGTGTA
>JAIEPV010000138.1 GCA_019748215.1 Hyphomicrobium sp. | reverse complement strand
GCCCATTCATCCCAGATACCGACGCCGTGCTCACGCAGGTAAGCGACGTTGGTGTCACCCGCTAAAAACCAAAGCAGCTCGTGAATGATCGATTTGACGTGCAGCTTTTTCGTCGTCACCAGCGGAAACCCGGCGCTTAAATCAAAGCGCATCTGATGGCCGAAGACGCTGAGCGTGCCGGTGCCGGTGCGGTCGGTTTTCTTCGTGCCCTCAGTGCGCACCCGGCGCAGCAGATCGAGATATTGGTCCATGGCGTGCTTCTAGCCCGATTCCGGCGGGCCGCCACACGTCTCAGCCCGTGAACACGCTTTACGGCACGGACATCAGCGCTAAAATGATCGCAGCGTTGTAGAAGCCGTGGCATGCGATCGGCGCCAGCAGACTGCCGGTGGTCTGCCGCACCCGGGCCAGATACAGGCCAATCAGAAAGATCGCCGCCAAGCCATAGATAGAATAGCTGACGTGCAGCGACGCCCACATGGTTGCTGAAACGAGCGCCGCCAGCACCGGACCGGCGGGCGAGGCTCTCAGCGCTCCAAACAACACGCCCCGGAAAACCAGTTCTTCGGCGATTGGTGCGCCGATGGCAGCAGCCAGCACGATCAGCCACCACGAGTTGGTCCGCACCAGCCCGGCAAATGGGCCGACGTCGTGCACCATGCTGGCCGGATCGTGCAGAAATATCGCCGCGCCGTACCCCGTTGCCAGAAGCAAAAGCAGGGCCACACTCGTCGCCAGTGTGCGCCAGCCGCCGCGCGGCTTTCGAAACGACAGCAGCGATGCGGTCGCGCCATCTGGCGCGCGGGTCGTGGCCTGCACTATTGCTCCAACCGCCAGTCCCAGGACCACCGACGTTAGTTGGAACGCTATGAGAAACATGGCCAGACGCGCCGTCGTCAGATCTTCGAGTTCGCCCGGCCTGTAGGCGCGAGGCGATCCAAGGCCCGTCCATCGGTCGAATCCATAAGCGGCTGCCGACGCGCACACCGCCGCCACCGCCACGATAGCCGCCACCGCCAGGATGACGGCCGCCGCCTGGGCCCATGAAACGCCCCCCGCATCCGCCTGCCGAGGCAAGAAATCACCAGATTCGCTGTGCCGATCGACAAGCATCGCTCACTCCCGGTCCACTTGGATGATCTGTGATCGCAGAAGCACAAGGTCAGACGGTCGCAGACCCGTCGCGACCGAGCTTAGGCAATAAAACTCCCTCTCGCCTACGGCATTTCCCCGTTGCCCGATGTCACGCCGCCAATTTCATAGCAACGACACACTTTGTTTTGCTCTCGAGCAGGCCTATATTGAGGCTGCCGGATTCGTCCGGCTATGGCGATAAACGCGGTCGTAATAAGCGGTTCGGACCCGGGGGCGGTACCCGGCGCCTCCACCATATTTCTTAGCCGCGCCTTGCGGCCGGCTCCCGGAACGGGAGTCGCAAGGCGCAATGCAAGAATCCTATGGGGGCGAACTAGGATCGACGAACGTGTAAAGGACTTAGCTTTTGCCCGGCATGATACCACCGTCATCGGGTCATACAGAGTAGTTGCAAATGACAACTATGCTGAGGCACGTCTCGCTGCTTAATGCGGTGCGATTAGCCTGAACTCGAAGTCCTTGCCCCTAGCCGGGTAAGGCGCGGTCCGGAGGGCACCGGGCAACAGAAGCCCTCCATTTTCTTTGCCTCAGAGTTCGCTCGGGGGCGAGAGTGGCAGACGATGCAATAACGGCCAACGCGGCAGGACGTATGTCTGCGCGGTGCGAAGAGGCGGGGAATGGCGACGGAGCCGACGATCGATTACGAAGCCTTGCAACAGGACGCCATGCGCGGCGTGGTGCGTTCGGTTTTGCAGCAAACCATCAAAAATGGCCTTCCGGGCGACCATCATTTCTACATTTCATTCCTGACGCTGGCGCCGGGCGTCATTCTTTCGAAGCGTTTGAAAGAGAAATACACGCACGAAATGACCATCGTGCTGCAACATCGTTTCTGGGATTTGATCGTCAACGACGAACGGTTTGAAGTGAAGCTGACGTTCGACGGGATCCCTGAACGCCTCGTCATTCCATTCGCGGCGATCAAGGTCTTCATCGATCCGAGCGTGCGTTTCGGCTTGCAGTTCGAGGATCCCTCATCCGATCGCCACATGCCCGCGCCACGCCACACGATGACGATGGATGCAGCTTTTGATCAGGTCGGCGAAGCGCGCGCCGACAGCCCGCGCGCAACGCTTAGCAAGAAGCCGCGCGCACCACGCAAATCCAAGAGTGACAAGGATACAGTCGTGCCCGTCAGCGCTGTGCCGGCGCGGGCGGGAAGCGAGCCCGTGATGGCGCCGCAGCCGCAACCGGCGTCTGCCGCCGCATTGCCGCCGGCATCGTCCAACGGATCGTCGGCGACAGTTACCGGTCCAGTCGCGGTGGATCAGCCATCGCCGGAGGCAAGCGCGAAAGTCGTGAGCCTCGATCAATTCCGAAAAAAATAATCGGCCGAAGTCCGCTGTAAATCTCAGCCGGTTGAGCGGTCAACCACGGCTTCGGGGATCTTGCGTTTCATTGATCGGGCGAAATTCAGTTCCAGCTTCCCATCGCGCAACTCCGAACACATCACGCTCGCGACAAACGGATCGCTGGCTTCGATCTGCGCTTGCTCTCGGCACGTTGCCGCCGTCTCCATCGGTTTGACGCTGACGCTTTCAGCGCCATCCGGCATCGATAGCGTCACGATCATGACGATGACACTGGTGTCCATAATGTGCTCCCCCAGGCTGTCTTAAGTCTGTGCGGGCGATCAGCGGATGATGCCGCGATTCTGCCCAGCTCGTGCCAACGCACACCCAACGCTACATCCCAACAGCGATCATGCGTGCGCGTGCCCAGTGTCCGACAAATGAACTTTCGTCCGAGGCGACTCAAAATGCGCACCTAAAGAAAAGATTAACAGAAATAACGGCTGAATTCGGATGCGTTTAGCCTCAACCTCAGTCTATGGGACGAGGCGTCGCGCGCGGCGTTCTCGCGGTTGCTCGCGCAGCGCACGCACCCATGCTATCGCGGCATGTCCTGCTGCGTTGTCATTGCCAACAAGATCGAGTTCCGCGCCATGTCCCAATTTCGCACTGAAACAGACACCTTCGGCCCCGTCGAAGTCGCGGGCGACCGGTATTGGGGAGCGCAAGCACAGCGATCACTCGGTAATTTCAAGATCGGCTGGGAAAAACAGCCGCAACCGATCGTCCGCGCTCTCGGCATCGTCAAGCAAGCGGCCGCCCTCACCAATATGAGCCTCGGCAAGCTCGACGCCACACTCGGCGACGCCATCGTCAAGGCCGCGCAAGAGGTCATCGACGGTCGCCTCGACGAACATTTTCCGCTCGCCGTTTGGCAGACCGGTTCTGGCACCCAATCGAATATGAACGCCAACGAAGTGATCTCGAACCGCGCCATCGAGCTGCTTGGCGGCGTCATGGGATCGAAAAAACCGGTGCACCCCAACGATCACGTCAACATGGCGCAATCGTCAAACGACACATTCCCGACCGCGATGCATATCGCCTGCGCCGAACAGATCGTCCGCGATTTGCTGCCGGCCTTGCGGCATCTGCATACAGCCATCGACGGCAAGGCGAAGGCCTGGTCGTCGATCATCAAAATCGGCCGCACGCACACCCAGGATGCAACTCCGCTGACGCTCGGTCAGGAATTTTCCGGCTACGCCCAGCAAGTCGCCAATGGCATCGCGCGCATCGAAAGCACGCTGCCCGACCTGATGCAGCTTGCCCAAGGAGGCACAGCCGTCGGCACCGGCCTCAATGCGCCCAAGGGCTTCGCTGAAAAAATCGCACAGGAAATAGCCCGCATTACGGGCCTCGCGTTCACGTCAGCCCCAAACAAGTTCGAGGCGCTGGCCGCCCACGATGCCATGGTGTTTTCGCACGGCGCCATCAACACAGTGGCCGCATCGCTCTTCAAGATTGCCAACGACATTCGCTTTTTGGGTTCCGGCCCGCGCTCCGGCCTTGGAGAGTTGGCGCTGCCTGAAAACGAACCGGGATCGTCGATCATGCCGGGCAAGGTCAACCCGACGCAATGCGAAGCCATCACCCAGGTTTGCGTGCAGATTTTCGGCAATCACGCCGCGCTCACGTTCGCTGGAAGCCAGGGACACTTCGAGTTGAACGTCTTCAATCCGGTCATGGCCTATAATTTCTTGCAATCGGTCCGCCTCATGGCCGACGCCGCCATATCGTTTGCTGACAATTGCGTGATCGGGATCGAGCCGCGCGAAGACAACATCAAGGCCGGGTTGGACAGATCGCTGATGCTGGTGACCGCATTGGCCCCCAAGATCGGCTACGACGCTGCGGCGAAAATCGCAAAAACGGCTCACAAGAACGGCACAACGCTCCGCCAGGAGGCCGTTGGCGGCGGCTACGTGACCAACCAGGAATTTGACGATATTGTCCGCCCAGAAAAGATGATCGGCCCCGACGCCTAGTGCGTACCGAACGTATGAGCCGTTTAATTTTACCACCAATCCAAGCTCTGTGGGCATCGTCGGGTGCGCGAACTCTATTGCGTAGCCTTCGTGCTCGAGCCGAGTGTTTGGGAGCGCGTGCCTGCCATGTCGGATAAAATCGTCAATCTCAACAAGGTGCGCAAAGCACGCCAGCGGGACGAAGAAAATCGGCTGGCCGAGGAAAATCGCGCGCGCTTTGGGCGAAGCAAAGCCCAACGCGACATCGCCGAGAAAGAGCAGCGCCGTGCCGACGGCAAGCTCGACGGCGCTGAACTCGTTCCCGCCCGGCTGGACGAAAACCATGATGATCTCGATTCAGGGAACGTATCGTGATGCGACCTCAAAAACGATCATTCTCGATCCAAGGCCACCGGACGTCGATTTCCCTTGAAGCGCCGTTCTGGCTGGCATTGAAAGCCGCTGCCGCCGAGGATGGCGCGACGCTGGCGGCATTGATTGGCCAAATCGACAAGGACCGCGACGGTGCCGGGCTTTCCAGCGCCGTCAGGGTATGGCTGCTGCGTCGCATGCAGCGGCGGGCGGGTCTGCCGGTGCCGGGCGACCTCGAGTTGCCCGAGGCTACTGCGGCCGAATAAATGGCGTCTGGCAGATCATCGGCGGTTCCCCGCCTGCCTTGGCCGGCTACGGTATCGAGCGCAATGAGCGCATGATTTCGTCTCCCGGCGTTATCCGCGGCGCGGCCTCACGTGCCGGTCGGGGCGCGCGCGGCTTCGCCACCGCTGGCCTTGGTTCATTGCCACCGGCCGATGCCGCCGACGGCGCTAGCGTATCTGCCGCGGTGAGCGGCGAAGATGAACGGCTGGCCCCATTCGCGTCAGAAGCCGACGATGCAGACGGCGAGGCTGGTGGCTGGGCATCACTCGATGGCGGCTGAGATGTCGATGGACCAGGCGTCGTCGCCCCATCGCCCTCCGCCAAAGGTGCGGCGACAGCCGGCGGAGATGGGCCAGCCGGTGCTGAACCTTCGGAATGCGCAGACTCTGGAATGACCGGCGGCGGCGGCACCGGCTGGTTTCGGCTGGCGCGCGCGGCCGCCCGCTCAGCCGCCTGGGCATTGCGCCGATCTTGATCGAGACGAGCACGTTGCTCATCCAGACGCCGGATGCGTTCCAGGTCCTCGACTTGGCGCTCGGCCTGCAGCAAGACGAGTTCTTTCGGAAGCGCGCTTGCATCGATGACCGCCGAAACGCCCGATGCAGCCATCGCATCATCGAAACTGCCGCGATAGCTGGCCAACACCGGCGACAATGTGGCGGCCCGCGTTGTCGGGCTCCAATCCTTGGGAATGTCGGCCGCAGCGAGGTCGGCCCGCGCCGGTGGCACAATCGCCGCCCTCCAGGCACTTTCAAAGCCGAGCCCGAGCAGATCGACCGTGGTCCGGTTCGTCAACTGGCCGTCTGCCGCGTCCATGGTGAAGGGTTCAATGGTCGCTGAACCATCGGCGATCGTCACAGCCACGGTCCGGGTGCCGATATCGACCGAGGCTCCGGCCAGCGCTGAACTCAACGCGCTCGCCAAAGCCTCGGCGTCATTGGCGATCTTGCCGACCAACGCCTGCTCGACGACGCCTCTCACTGTCGCGACGTTCGGACCTGCGACGCGCACGTCGCTCGTCGTCATCGTGCCGCGACCTGCCAGAACTGCCATGAGTGCGGCAGGGCTTTGGGCTCGCCCGCCGACCGTAACGTCGAAGCCCCACTGACCGGCTCCCAGCCGGCTCACTCGGGCGCTCTCGGCATGCTCAAGTCGCAGCTTGGCCTCAGCGGAGACGCCGCCGGCCGCGCCGTCCAGCACGATCTCTCCCGACAATTGCCCGCCGGCCGCCTGCGCCGTCACGGCGTTGAGCGCCACTTTGCTGGCCGCGAACGCCAGGGTCATCTCGCCGGCGCCTGTGGTCAGCGCATCGCTCACAATGAACTGATCGAAGGCGAGGTGAACGTGCCCATCGACATTCGCAAACCAAGCAAAATCAAACCGGCCCTCGGGCCAAATCGTGCGCGGCATCGTTTCGTCCTGCACGGCATCGTCGCTGGCAGGGATGGCCGAAATAACGCGCGCCGGATCATCGACGACAGCGGCCAGCAACCCCGCGACGGAAACGCGGTTGGCCCTGATGTCACCGTCGACTTTAGAACGTCCGGTGTCGGTTCCAGTCAACGTCGCCGTGCCGCTCAGCGTCGCGCCACCAATGCCAAAGCCACGCGTTGCGACCGTCCAGGCAGACTTGCGGAATGCGACGTCGAATCGCCCGTCGACCGCCGCGCCCGTGAGCCCGCGCGACCGCGACATCCCAGCCAACCCCAACACGTCGCGAACGTCGCGCGCCATGACGGTTGCAGTGCCGTCGGCCACGACAGCATTGTCCGCGCCGAGGCTTACGGACCCCGAATAGCCGAGCTTCAAGCCGTCAGCATCAACATCGATCGCGGCGGCGGCAGCCTTGTCAAGAATGCCGGCGATCGTGAACGCAGCCCGCGTCGCTCTCGGTGCGTCCGGCGCTGGCGCTGCTCCACCGCCGCCCGCCAGCAGCAGGATGTCGCGAATGTCGTCTCCATCGGCCGTCACGTGCACCTGGCTCGGTGTCGATCGCCAGGCGGCCAGTCCGCCGTCAAACCTCGCCGTGGCGCGAACCCGCGCCCCGCCGACCATGCCATCGATGGTCAAAGCTGCGCCGTCGTGATCTGACTGCCCCAAGCGCAACAGACCGGCGAGACGCGTCGACTGAAGGTTCGCGGCGCGATCGGCACCGATGATGTGTTCGAGATCGAACAACGCGACAGCGTCCCGCATTGCGGCGGCATCGGCCGCCGTCACGTCAAATGCGACCGTGCCCTTTGGCCGACTGCGCGCGTCCTGAACTCCGCCGTTGGCATGCACGGTCAATCCGGATGCGGTGGCGAAGTTCGCCGATGCAATACGAATGTCGCCATCCTTCAGCGCCAATTGCACGTCGACATTGCGATAAATCCCGCTGGTGTGCCGCAATTCACCGGCCAGAACGCGCAATGAAACATCAAGGTCGGCGAGCGGCTTGGCTGCAGTCGCCGTCGCGTCTCTGGACGCTGGTGCATCTGCCGCCTCTGGTTTTGGGGCGCCCGATAATACAGATGCGACCGCCGCTTCGAGATTGCGTGTCATCGTCGGAAACACGTCGGCACTATCGAGCACCGCACTTTCAATGGTGATTTCTGCCCGCTGGTGACCGTCATCGATGACGCTCACGTCGCCGGTCATGGTCCGTCCGCCGACGATGACAGACGCCTCCGTCAAATCAAATCGATTGGCACCGGCGCGGATGCGGCCATCGATGGAAAATTCGCCGTTCGAACCGATGTCGATGTCGACGCCAGATTTGCGCGCCCACGCTTTCAATCGCGCCAGACTGGTTCCATGGACAAAAACCTGGCCCGAAAAGTCTGGCCGGCCGGCATCGTCCTTGAGGTCGCCCGACAGCACCAATCTCGACCCGCCGGGCAGGCCAGCATTCAGTTGCGAAATGCGAATGACGCCATCGCTGCGCTCGGCGTCGATCTTCAAGCCTCCGACCGTTTCGCCAGCGATTTTGACTTGTTCGAGATCGATACGAGCCCCGGCATTGCCGTCGCCTGCCACTTCGCGCAGCAGCCCGAGGGTGAGCGTTTTGATTTGGTCGAACGAGGCATCCGGACCATTGCCGCCAGCCAATTTATCCAAGTCGAGCCACTTCGATGTCAGATCGACATCAAGTCGTGGGGCGTCGGTCCAACGCGCCGACGCGCTTCCGGTCATCGTTTGCGGTTCGGCGGCGTTGGCCACCGACAAGACAACGTCTTTCAATGTCCCGCCGCTGGCGTCAGCACTCGCCGAAGCCTTCAACTCGAGCGTCGGTCGCAGCGCCGGATCGATTTTTGCAGCAGCCCCGATGGCTGTGGAGGTGCCAACGCCAGCCGCCGGGCCAGCCGCCATCGGCAGCGGGAATGCCCCGGTTAGCTCGCCTGTCAGCTTAGGTTGGCTTGTGAATCCTTCGACGCTTCCGTCGAACACGAGACTGTTGTGACTTGTTTCGCCCCGCGTCGCAGCCTTGATGCGGAACCCGCCCTGGGCCTCCGCAGACGTTGTTGAAAACCGGATGTCGCGCTTTTCGCCGCCCCACGCTGCTGTGCCGGCGAAACGAAATGGCCCCGCGAGACCATCTGCCGAAAGTTCGCCGTTGATCCGTTCGACGCGGACAATCGATTGCGAGGCGGCGTTGAACATCCCGACCGTGCCGTCGATCAGCTTGACGGAATGCAGCGTCACATCGCGCGGGACAAACGGCAGCGAGCCCGGCTGCAAGCGAATACTCGACCAGTTGCCGCCGCCCCGCCCGTCCAGCGCCAAGGTCAGGACCGGCCGGTCGAGTTCGACCTTGTTGGCCTCCAACACGCCGCGCATCAACGGCGAGACGGCCAGCCACATCGTGAAGCTTTCGGCGCGAATGAACGGTTCGCCCGTCTGCCCGGAAACGTCGGCCACTCGCACTTTTTCGAATCTCACATACGGAGTCGGCAGCAGCCGCAAGTTGACGGCACCACTCACCCGAATATCGCGCCCGAGGACCTTGCTGGCTTCTTCTTCAAAAACGCCGCGATACCCGTTCCAATCCACCATCGATGGAACGGCAAACAGCGCCGCGAGTACAACGACCAAAAACCCACCGAAATACAGCAGCGCGTTGTTCATGGATCGGGGCCCGGTGCGGGCTTCATCACGCCCGGCGTCTCATATTGACTTGATCGTTCGCCAGTGTTGGCTCGCTGCAGCGTAAGGCGATGCCATACGTGCGTCGCCAAGTGTGCGTCGCCGAGAGCAAAGTGCGCCCCGGCTACCCGTTGCATTATCTCACACCACAACCCATGTCTGAACCGAAAACTTGGCGGAAATCCAGCCTGTTGCCGGTACGGTGGGCGACCCCGCGATCGAAACGGGTCGTGGCGATTTTCAAGCCTAAAATGCAAATCCGCCAGTTGTAGGACGAAGGTGCATACGCTACCTCCCTGGAATGACTGCAACACGCTCAGAAGCCGCTGATCAGACCGACGGTTGCGATCAGACGCCGGATCGAGACGACGCGGCCGATGATCCGCCGTTCGATCTGCCGGACGCGCCGCCCGAGCGGCGCGCCGCAGACGCAGCCGCCGCGCGCTCCAATGCTCCCGCGTCGTCGATTTCCGCTCGTGCCATCGCCGCGGCTCACCAGGCGCTGGCCTATCTCGACGGCTTGAACCCAGAACAGCGTGACGCGGTTCAATCGACGGAAGGCCCGCTGCTGGTCCTTGCCGGAGCGGGCACCGGAAAGACGCGCGTCCTGACCACGCGCATCGCGCATATTCTGGCGACCAATCGCGCCTACCCGTCACAAATCCTTGCCGTCACCTTCACCAACAAGGCGGCGCGCGAGATGAAGGAGCGCATCGGCACGCTGATCGGTGGCGCCGTCGAAGGCATGGCGTGGCTCGGTACGTTCCACGCCATCGGTGTCAAAATTCTGCGCCGTCATTCCGAACTCGTCGGCCTGAAGTCAGGCTTCACGATCCTCGATCCCGATGACCAGCTTCGCTTACTGAAACAGGTTCTTGAAGCCGCGAATATCGACAAAGAGCGCTGGCCGGCCCGGCAACTCGCCGG
>JAIEPV010000249.1 GCA_019748215.1 Hyphomicrobium sp. | reverse complement strand
TTGAGTTTTAATTCTGCCGCGATGACCGGCGTCACGAACGCCGCACAGACGATCACACTGGCAAAGCGAAACCACATTTTCGACGACCTCCAAGACGTAAGCCGTTTAGGTAAAAAAGAAGGCGATGAGCCAGTCAACAGCAACGGCTGATTTTACCACCGTTGACCCCGTAGCGGCTGGCTTGCCGCTCGCGAAAAAAAGCTTGGTATGACATGATCGGTTCGCCCGGATGCTGCACTTGGCGATGAGCGACGTAGGCGTCGTAGTCAGGCACGCCAACCATCAGACGCGCGGTGCGCACAACCGTCCGCCCGGCGGCAATGATGCGCTGTGACAGGATCAATGGGATTGTCTTTTCCATGCCACTCACTCCGCTGCGACGACGGCGGTTTCGCGCGCGCTGACGTTGGGATCCGCAAGCGCCCGCCACATCGCGGTAAGGGCAAAGCCCGCCATCGTCAGCACCAGCGCGATCAACAACGTCGCCATCGTGGCGTTGACGTAGTCGTTCGAAATAATGCGGTTCATGTCGTCGATGGATTTTGCGGGCGCCAGCAATTCGCCCGAGGCGAGTGCCGTTGAAAACTTCTCCGCATGAGCCAGAAACCCGATCGCCGGATTGGGGCTGAAAATTTTCTGCCATCCAGCGGTAAGCGTGCAGATCGCAACCCAAGACGCGGGCAACGCCGTCACCCAGGCGTAGCGTTCGCGCTTCATCTTGAACAGCACAACGGTGCACAGCGTCAGCGCGATACACGCCAGCATCTGATTGGCGATGCCGAACAGCGGCCACAGCGTATTGATGCCGCCGAGTGGGTCAACCACCCCTTGATAGAGAAAATAGCCCCAGCCGGACACCGCAATGGTAGTCGCAACAATGTTGGCCGTCCAGGATTTCGTATCCTTGAACTTCGGACTGTAAGAGCCGATTAGATCTTGCAGCATGAAGCGCGCGACGCGCGTTCCAGCATCGATCGTGGTCAAAATGAACAAGGCTTCGAACAGAATGGCGAAATGATACCAGAACGCCATCAGGGCCTTGCCGCCGATTGCGGATGATAGGATTTCGGCCATGCCGACGGCCAGTGTCGGCGCGCCGCCGGTGCGCGATAGAATACTGGCTTCACCAACGTCCTTTGCCGCCTGGCTCAGCATCTCAGGCGTGACGACGAAGCCCCAGTTTGAAATCACCTGCGCCGCTTGTTCCGGCGTCGTACCGATAAGCGCTGCGGGGCTGTTCATAGCGAAGTAAATGCCGGGCTCCAGCGTGCACGCCGCAATCAACGCCATAACCGCGACGAAGCTTTCCATCAGCATCGCGCCGTAGCCGATGAAACGGGCATTGATTTCGTTATCCAGCATCTTCGGCGTCGTGCCGGACGACACGAGCGAGTGAAATCCCGATACTGCGCCGCAGGCGATGGTGATGAAGAGGAACGGGAACAGCGATCCAGCGAAGACGGGTCCAGTCCCGTCGATGAACGGCGTCACCGCCGGCATTTTCAAATCGGGGCGAACGAAAAGAATGCCAATCGCCAAGCCAACGATGGTGCCGATTTTCAAAAACGTCGACAGGTAGTCGCGCGGCGCCAGCAAAATCCAAACCGGCATGACGGAGGCGATGAAGCCGTAGGCGATGAGCATCATCGACAGCTGCTCGCCGGTGAAGGTGAACATTGGACCGAGCACCGGATCGGCGGCGACGTGCTCGCCGTAGACGATCGACAGCATCAAAAGCCCGAAGCCGATGAGCGACATCTCGCCAATGCGGCCCGGTCGCAGCAGTCGTCCATAGACACCCATGAACACCGCGATTGGGATGGTAGCGGCCACCGTGAACGTGCCCCAGGGGCTTTGTTTCAGGGCCTTGACGACGACGAGCGCCAGCACCGCCAACAAAATGACCATGATGAGCAGCACGCCAATCATGGCGATGGTGCCGGCGACTTGGCCGAGTTCGGCACGGATCATGTCGCCGAGCGAGCGGCCATCGCGGCGCGTCGATGCCCACAGCACGATGAAATCTTGCACAGCGCCAGCAAACACGACGCCGACAAGCAGCCATAGCGTGCCCGGCAGATATCCCATTTGCGCCGCAAGAACGGGCCCGACCAGTGGTCCTGCACCAGCGATGGCCGCGAAATGGTGACCGAACAAAACGTTCTTGTCGGTCGGGCAATAGTCCAAGCCGTCATTGAAACGAACGGCCGGGGTGCGGCGGTTCGCGTCGAGGCGTAAGACCTTGTCGGCGATGAAGCGACTATAGAAGCGGTAGGCCAGCACATAAACGCACAACGCGGCTGAGACCAGCCACATGGCGTTGATCGTTTCGCCGCGCGACAGAGCGACGACGCCAAGCGATACTGCGCCAAGCAGCGCCACGGCAAGCCAAGTCAGGTTGCCACGAAGATGAGACATGGTTTCAGCGTTCCCTCAGGCTCAGCTTTGCGGGACCGGAGGCCCGCTCGCGATTTTTGCGGCAGCCTACACCAATTCGCGGGCGAAGGTCATCAGCGAGCTCGCGGCCGGCCTGCGCGCTTGTTACCTCGCGGGGGCACGCAGCACCGGTGAGACGCTCAGTCTTGGCGCGACTATGGCGTCACGAACTTTGCCTGCAGTGTGTGCCCATCGGACAGTATCCCCGTGACAACAATCTTGGCGCCAGAGGCGAGAGGCGTCGCGAGCTTGCCGGCCAACTGATTGGGCTCGACCGGCGTCAGTTCAATTTGCGCGGTCTTGCCACCCTCCTGCACGAGCGCCTTCATCTTAGCGCCGCTGGACGCGATCGGCGCGTCGGCCTCAGCCGTCAAAAAGAACGTCAGCCCGGTCGCCGACGGCACAAATTCGACATGATGACCGGCGACTTCGAGAACGGCTCCGCCATGCGGACCTTTCACGCCATCGTGCGCATATGCTCCGGTGATGAGGGCTAGGCCAACGGCGACAGAACTGCCGAGGGTTGCGGCAACGTTGCGTCCCATGGGTTTGTCCCTTCAATGGTGGTTGGCTAAAATGCTTCGATGGGCTGCGTGGGCGAATTTGGTTCGCGGCCTTCGACAAGACGCTGAAGCGGGCGCTCGCCGAATGTCAGAAAAAGGATCGGCGTCAGTATGGCATCGAGCAGCGTCGCGCTGATCAGACCGCCGAAAATGGTCACTGCCACCGGATGCAGGATTTCTTTACCGGGGGCGTCAGCGCCGTAGAGCAACGGGATCAGCGCCATGCCAGCCGACAGCGCCGTCATCAAGACAGGCGTCAGACGCTCGAGACTGCCGCGCACGATCAATGGGCGTCCGAACTGCTCGCCTTCATGCAGCGCAAGATTGAGATAATGGCTGATCTTGAGGATGCCATTGCGGGCCGTGATGCCGGTCAGCGTGATGAAGCCGATCATCGAGGCCACCGATAGCGGCAGACCGGCGATCCACAGTGCGGTAACGCTGCCGATCAGGGCGAGTGGCACATTCCCCATGATGATGAGCGCCAGCACGGCGGATCGATAGCGGCTGTAGAGGACGACAAAGATCGAGGTGAGCGAAACGAGCGAAAGGCCGAGTAGGAGTTTTGTCGCTTCTTCTTGTGCCAGGAACGTTCCTTCTAAGTTCGTCGAATAGCCGGATGGCAAGAGCGTTGCTGCAACTTCGGCGCGGATGCGCTCGATGATGGCCGTCATATCGGAGCCATCGGTGTTGGCGAGCACGACAATTCTGCGGCGACCGTTTTCCCGCAAGATCTGGTTTGGTCCTTCGGTTTCCTCGACCGTGGCAATCCGGCTCAACGGAACGCGGCCCTTCGGTGTTTCGATCAAAAGCTCGCTCAAGCCCGAAGTAGTGCGATCCATTTCCGACAGACGCAGCACCACGTCAAAACGGCGCGGGCCATCAATGATTGTTGAGACGGTGCGTCCATTGGACAGGCTTTCGAGCGCTGCTGTGATGGCTGACGACGTGACGCCAAACAGGGCGGCGCGATCCGGATCAACGCGGATCTCCAGTTGCGGGATGAGCACCTGCCTTTCGATCTGCAGATCGACGAGGCCGGGCACCACTGAAAATTTCTTGCGCATCGTCTCGGCGAGACTGCGCAGCGAGTCGAGATCGTCACCATAAATCTTGAGCGCGATTTCAGCCCGCACGCCGGAGAGCAAATGATCGAGACGATGCGAAATCGGCTGGCCCACATTGGTCGTGGCTGGCAACACGGCAAGCTTGCCGCGCACATCGGCCAGAATGGCCTCGCGAGTGCGTTCGGATGTGTTGAGATCGACATCGATCTCGCTCGAATGCACACCCTCGGCATGTTCATCGAATTCGGCGCGGCCTGTGCGCCGCCCAACCGTTTTGACTTCCGGCACTTCCGTTAGCAGCTTCTCGGCGATCAGCCCGATACGGTTGCTCTCTGGCAGAGAGATGCCGGGATTGAAGGTGAGGCTGATGGTCAGCGTGCCTTCGTTGAACGACGGAAGGAACGAGCGTGGCAGCGCCGAAGCGGCCAATGCCGCCAGCATGACGGCGGCCAGCGCCGTGCCGATGACAAGCTTGGTGTGTTCAAACGCCCATGCCAGCAATCGCTCGTTGCCGCGTTTGAGAAGGCGCACGAAGGCACCATCATGATGGTCAAGCTGCGTTGAACCACTCAAAAGATAGGAGGCAAGAACTGGCGTCACCGTAATCGAGACAATGAGGCTCGCCAGAATCGAGACGATGTAGGCAACGCCGAGCGGCGCGAACAATCGCCCTTCGATCCCCGTCAAAGCGAACAGCGGGATGAAGACGAGAATGATGATGAAGGTGGCGTAGACGATGCCGGAACGCACCTCGATGCTGGCATCAGCTACAACTTGCAAAAGCGGTTTAGGAAGGGGCAGTTTGCTGTTTTCGCGCAGGCGGCGGTAGATGTTCTCGACATCGACAACGGCATCGTCAACCAGTTCACCGATCGCAATCGCAAGCCCACCCAGCGTCATGGTGTTGATCGACAGTCCGAACGCTTTGAAGATCAGCACCGTCACCAGCAATGAGATCGGGATCGCTGTCAGCGATATCGCGGTCGTGCGCACGTTCAACAGGAACAAAAACAAGATCACCGTCACGACAAGCGCTGCTTCGATCAGTACGGTTTTCACATTGTCGATTGAGGTGGAGATAAAGTCGGCCTGCCGGAAAAGAAGCTGATTGGCGTTGATGCCACTCGGGAAGCTGCGCGTCAGTTCGCCCAATGCGTTCTCAATTTGTGTCGTGAGCTTCACCGTGTCCGCGCCAGGCTGTTTTTGGACCGAGATGATGACCGCAGGTGCGCCGTTGAACCCAGCGTCGCCGCGTTTGACGCGAGCGGCGTAGTCGACGCTGGCGACTTGCCGCAGAAATATCGGCTGACCGTCGCGGGTGACGACAACGACATTGCGTAAGTCGTCCAACTTCGTTGTGCGGCCGAGGTTGCGGATCAGATATTCGCGGTCGTTTTGATCGACGAATCCGCCGCCAGTGTTGGTGCCAAATGACTTGATCGCTGCTTCGATCTGATCGACGGTTATGTTGAGGCTCGCCAGTGCCGCAATGTTCGGCGTCACGCGGTACTGACGAACTTCACCGCCAATTGGAATGACCTGACTGACGCCCGAGATTGACAACAGGCGCGGCCGGATGATGAAGTCCGCTACTTCGCGCACCTCCATGGGGCTGGCTTTGTCGCCGCCTGTCACCGCGATCAGCATGATCTCACCCATAATCGACGACACCGGACCCATTTGCGGTGCCACGCCGGCGGGAAGTTGCGCTGTGATGCTGGCCAGCCGCTCGGCCACCTGTTGCCGGTTGCGATAGATATCGGTGCCCCAATCGAATTCGGCGAAAACGATCGAGAGGCCGATACCGGCCACCGATCGCACGCGCGTGACGCCGGCGATGCCGTTCATGGCCGTCTCGATCGGATAGCCAATTAGCTGCTCGACTTCTTGCGGGGCCAATCCTTCGGCTTCCGTCATGATGGTGACGGTCGGCTTGTTGAGATCGGGAAAGACATCGACCGGGATTGAGGACAGGCTCAGGCTGCCCCAGATGACCAGAATGGCGGCTGCTGCGAGCACCATGGGGCGATTGTTGAGGCTGGCCTTGACCAGAAAATTAAACATCGCAACGTCCCTTAGCGAACCTGATTGATGAGTTCGGCCCCGCGCACCACCACGCGCACATTAGGCTCAAGTCCCGCTGTGATGCCGATGCGATCAGCGTCAATCGGTTCGCTAGCGACAACGCGTTGCTCAAAGCGTTCGGGCCCGGTTTGCGTCCACACCACAGCCTGCCCGTTGTTTGATCTGACGACGCTAGAGCGCGGCAAGGGAAAGGCGGCGATCGGCTCATCAACCGGCGCATTCACAGTTACTGGTTCGCCAATGCTCAAGCCGGGATTGCTGCCCTTGATCCGAAATCGCAGCGGCACTGCCTGCTGACGCAGCGTGAGGGCACGTCCATCAAAGACAAGATCAAGCTTGCGGCCATCGGCTGTAATGCCGACCGCGTCCTTATTGTTGTTCTGGATGCTCGTCGCTGCTGCGCCGTCGAAGGCCAGTGCTTCGACCCATAAACTGTCGGGATCGACAATTTGGAATAAAAGCGTTTGCGCCTCGACGACCTGACCCGACGCAATGTTTGCTTGCGCGATCACACCATCAGCTGGCGCGATCAGCGCTTCTCGTTCCACATTTGGTTTGATGGCGACGCGCCGCTTGCGGAGCGCATCGAGTTCAATGCGAGCGTCGACCACTTGCCCCGCAGGGATGGCGTTACCCGACAACGGTTCGATGCGGCGTAACTTTGCTTCGGCCAATGCAATCTGGCGATCAAGTTCGCCTTGCGTCTGACGAATGTCGCTCTGATCGACTACCTGCACGCTCGGCAGGACATAGCCCAAAATATCGCCCGTCTTTACGCGCCTGCCGATGGCCGGAAAACCATTCGCAGGAGCTTCAATGCGTCCCGCTAAGAGGGTTTGCACCAGACCACTTTTGTTGGGGTCCGGGATCACCTGTCCGGTCAGCCGCACCGTTTTTTGGGCCGAGCTGGCATGGCTCGTCCGCACGGTCGAGACGTTTAACAATCGCTGCGTGGATTTTGGAACAAAGACGGCGCCATCCTCGGAGCGACGTGCTGTATCCGGCAGATCTAAGATTGCCGTTTCGATTGCTTCAGTACCGTCCGCCCTGGCATTGGCGAGCATGACGGCGGCAAGTGCAACGCTACTCATGCCCACTATGCCAGTGACAACTAGTGCGGCTCGCCGCAAGTTGCCATTGGCGGTGAAAGACAAGAATGCCAGTAGGAGTGTGAGTGCGCTTGCCGCCGCTGGAACCCATGCCGGGATGTGTGAGATCGCCATCGAACTCAGTGGTGTGTGGTCCCAGATACTATTATGTGCCGCTGCTGGAATTGGCGCTGCCGGTATGTCCAAAGTTCCAATCAGGAGATCGGACGTTTCACCGGCAGTCACTGTGAATGTCAGATCGTAGTGGCCCGGCGTTTTCACCCATGGCGCGTCCAGCTCGTATAACCCGGTTTGTGGCGTCGCTTTCGATGTCGCATCGCCTTTGGTGATGTCGATCGAAGCATCCGTGATCGGCGTATTGGTCCAAAATTCATTTAAATAGACAACGAGCTTACCGTTGCCCGAGCCGGAGGGGATGGCGACAAGCTCGAAAGTGTCAGACGTCGCCTCGACCCGTGGGCCGATGCTGGCATCCGCTTGGGCTTTCTCATCGCCGTGATCGTCGTCGCCATGCGCGAGCGCACCGTGTGAGAGGAGCGATGCGGCAATGATTACGATCATCGAGACCAGCAGCGGAATCGCGCTCCAAGGCCTTAACGTTTTTTGTTGTGTCTTGATCATTGCCGTATCCTGAGCATGTCGTTCGTGCGGCTCTTACTTCGGCTGTTTCGCCAGCCAAGCCTTCATCACAGCAATCTCGGTGTCCTGAGCTTTGATGATCTCCTCGGCCAGCTTCTTCATCTCGGGGTCCTTGCCATACTTCAGAACAACGTTGGCCATGCCAATCGCACCTTGATGATGCGGGATCATGCCTTGGGCAAAATCCACATCGGGGTTGCCGGTGAACTCCATGGTCATGTTCTTGTGCATCTTCATGTTGACGTCGGCGAAAGCCTTGGACGATTCGCTGGTGTCGCCTCCCATCGCCTTCATGTCCTTCATGTCCTTCATGTTCTCCATGCACTTCATGCCTTGCTTGCATGTCATGTCGTCCATGCCCTTCATGTCATGCTGGGCGTGCGGATCTTCTGCGCGCGCAGTGAATGGCAAGGCGAGCATCGAGACGGCGAGAACGGTGGCGAGCGTTTTCATGGCTGTGGTCCTTATCTTGTGGTGTGTGAGGGGTGCCGGCGTGAAAAAATCATCGACGACTGCCTTGCCAAGGCGAGGGGCAATTCGAATTCTGGCGTCCGAGGCCGGAGCAGAGGACGACCGTGTGACGACCGGCGATCTCCAAATGAGCGTGGCGCACTGAGGGACCGAAATCGTAGCGCGTCATGCAGGGCCCTTTGGCGCAACGTCCAAAGCCGATGGTTCGCGACATGCCATCCCGCCAAGGGATGATGTGAGCCACAGCGCTGCTGGCCGATAGCGCTGTCAATGCGATCGCCATGCCCAGTGTTAGGAGATTGGCGCTAAAGTGCGCGCCATCGGTCGGGCTCGTTCTGAAGCGCATAAACTCTGTCCTCATGCTGTCTCTCACAGGTCGTCGGCTTGCGATGACGCTAATCCCACTCGCGCGACAGACATGCCGCGCTCAATTGGACGCGCTAAAAATCTGCACACAGTGCTCGCGTCTCAAGTGATGAGACGAAAGTCGCCGGTTATCATTTGGGGGATTTCCGCGTAGGACGGCGACGGTGCGCCTGTTCACATGCGTGCGTGCTCCGGGTGAAAGACCCGCAGCGCGGTCGAATTAGAGCTTGGGCGGTCGATCGAAACCGAAGATAAGATCTGGATACGGCCAGTCTGTCAGCGCGAGTCTGTCGCTTTTGCTCTCACGCTGGCCCATGCCGTAAGCCTGCGTGCTCGGCAGGCCAAACGAACAGCAATGACCCGAGCCGCATGATGACGCACTGTGACAGCAACAGGTGCCGGGCGTGCAGCGCGCCGTCGGTATGTCCTCCGAAGACGACACGAACGAGCGGACCGTCGCGCTGTGATCTGTGGATGATGATAGATGCGCTAATGTTTTTTGGTGTTGCGCTCGGGTGAACATTGCAGAGCTTAGCGACTTGAAGCCTATCGAAGCCTTAAAGCCTGGCGCAGCATGGCTCACACTCTGGCCGTGTTCGTGGCCTGCATGCGCAAACGCCATTGTCGGCAGGCCGACCATCAAGGCCAGCAGCACAACGACGGCTTTCATGGTGCGCGCAACGTTCAAATTTAAACCTCGGCCTTCCTCATAGTCACCGCATGCAGAACGCCGAGGGTTACGGATTAATGAACCCGCGCTTATCTCTCTTTAGCGAACCGTGCGCGCCAGCACGTCCATCAGCTCTGCGACTTTCTGACGTTGCTCAGCCTTGTTGCCGCTCGCAATCGCATGTTCGACACAATGGCCGACGTGATCTTTCAATACCGCTTCTTCGACCCGCCGCAGCGCCGCGCGCACAGCGGATATCTGGGTGATGATGTCGATGCAATAACGTTTCTCATCGACCATCTTGGCGATGCCGCGCACCTGCCCTTCGATCTTACTTAAACGCTTCAAGCAAGTGTCCGACGTTTCTGGTTCCATCACGATGGTGATACCCCAACCGGGTATGCGTGTCAATGTGCAGGGGTCCTTAGCGCGCGTGTCACGCGACCGGCGAGTGCTGCGAGTATCGGGAAAAACGCGTTTTGCCACCGCGCGCAGGGTCGGCGTGGCGGCTGCGCGCCAAGAAAAATAGTGGAGGTGAGAACGTTTTGTTCGAACCGGAACTACCGCGCGCCCGGCCGGCTCGACGAAGGAGAGTCGGGCGCGCCAAGAAAAAATGGTGGAGCTTAGCGGGATCGAACCGCTGACCTCTTGCATGCCATGCAAGCGCTCTCCCAGCTGAGCTAAAG
>JAIEPV010000166.1 GCA_019748215.1 Hyphomicrobium sp. | reverse complement strand
GTCACCCAGTCGTAGGCTTTGTCGGTGGCGCCGCGCTCGATGTAGCCGGGCCATGCCACGATATCGACTTGGCCTTCGCCTTTGCCGACCGACTTCAGTACGTCTGCGAATGCGCCGCCACTACCCAACGCGACGATGGCTGCAGTGGCCGTGAAAATGAGATGTGCCGGCTTCATGTGCTGAAAATCCTCCATAATCGACGCGCCGCGAGAAAACGCTGAATTAATCGACTGACGTGAGCGTGATTTACCACGCCGTCGACGGCCGCCTGCCCCTGATGTTAGTTGAGGTCTACACTGTACGCTAGGACCTAGAGTGCTTCCGGAAAAGTGGGCACCGGTTTTCCGAAAAGAAGCACGACAAACCAAAGTGCTAGAGTGCTTCCGGAAAAGTGGGCACCGGTTTTCCGAAAAGCAGCACGACAAAGTAGAGACCTAGGGTCGGTCGACGACTGCACTGAAGCGGACCAACTCTAGCACGAACAATAGCGAGGCGCCGCGCTGCGATAATGGGCATACGATGGCGCACAATGACGGCTGGCGACTTCGTGCTGTAAGCGGGTGCCCGGCACGTCGATGGGCGCTCGCGATGTATCGTTTAGGAACGTCGTATCGTGGCACGGAACCGGCCGACGCCCGGCGCGTGAGAGGCCTGCGGTCGCCGCGCCTTTAATCGCGGAGATCGACCGCTCGCGACGCGCCACCAACGCGGCAGCTGGACGTGTTGTGCCGTCCAACTTGGGATGCATTCCTGGGCGCTTCTCGGGCGAAATGCCGCTCTCGGAGCCCAGTTCCAGGCCCTCTATCCGGCTTAATTTCGCCGTTCTCCAATGAAACTTTTAGCTGGCATTTTCGTTACTTAAGCTGCGCCGACCATGTTGGATCGCCTGACCAGACGGGGTCGTGGAAACCGTCGCAAGATAACTGCATCCAAGCTGGCCACGGTGACAACTGTCGTGAAGGGAACTGTAAGATGACGCGCCGTCACGTTTGCGCCGTTGGCCTGCTGGCACTCGTCGGTGTCTCGGCGAGTCTACTGCCGGGCTGGAACGCGCCCGCCGCCGCGCAAACGCTGTCTCCCTACGGTATGTGGAGTGACCGTGATCGCGAGTTTCGAGAGCGCCGCTATGAACGCGAACAGCGCCGTTACGAGCTCGAGCAGCGACGCTATGAACGACAGCAGCGTTACGACCGGCGCTATGGCGCGCGTTACCGCGACGATTATTTCGACGACAATTATTACGAGCCCGGGCCCTACCGCGACGGTCGTCCGAACCAGCCCGACCAGTTTGGTTTAACCGAAGACGTGCGCGACGGCGGCGCACGCCCAGTGATCGCCGCACAGGCTCCGCCGCTGGTGCCCTACAACGGCAATCACACGCCCGGCTCGATCATCATCGACGTTGGCGGCCACAAACTCTATTACATCACGTCCGCCGCGCAGGCCTATGCCTACCCAATCGGTGTCGGTCGTGATGGCTTTTCGTGGACGGGAAATGAAACCGTGTCGCGCATCGCCGAGTGGCCGGATTGGTTTCCGCCAGCCGAAATGCGTCAGCGCCAGCCCGAACTGCCTGCGAAAATGCTTGGCGGCCTGAAAAATCCGCTCGGTGCGAAAGCCATCTATCTCGGCAAAACGCTGTACCGTATTCATGGCACCAACGATCCCAAATCGATTGGCCAGTCGAAGTCGTCGGGATGTTTCCGAATGATGAACGAGAACGTCGTGCACTTGGCGTCGCTGGTGCAAGTGGGCGCTCAAGTGTCGGTGGTGTCGTCGCTCGCCGTCGCGGATGCAGCCGTTGCCAAGCGCGCCGCAGCTCAACCGTCCAATGTCAATCCACCGGCGAGCGATCTTTATAGCGCTCCGCAAGGCGCCCCCAGCGACGATCGCGACAATTTCGGCGACGACGCGAGTGACAACGTCGCGCCACTCGACCCCGGCGACCGTGACGACGGCGTC
This sequence comes from Hyphomicrobium sp., assembly GCA_019748215.1. GTDB lineage: Bacteria > Pseudomonadota > Alphaproteobacteria > Rhizobiales > Hyphomicrobiaceae > Hyphomicrobium_B. The sequence continues at coordinate 7,926 of JAIEPV010000166.1, read as the reverse complement.
ATCGTGCGCTAATCGCCACGCTGCCCGCGCAAGTGCTCGCCTGCGACTTTCGTCAGCAACTCAGACCTTGAGCGGCTGACGTCAGCGCGCTAAACGCGGGCCATGTCAGCAAAACCGATTCTTCCCGGCGAAGGCCCGATCGAGCCTGTCGAATTGAGAACGGCGCTCGAAGAGCGCTACCTCGCTTATGCGCTCTCCACGATCATGCACCGGGCACTGCCCGACGTGCGCGATGGCCTGAAGCCGGTGCATCGGCGCATTCTCTATGCCATGCGCGAATTGCGCCTCGATCCGGCGGGCGGCTATTTAAAATGCGCCAAGATCGTCGGCGAAGTCATGGGCGACTATCATCCGCACGGCAATCAGGCGATCTACGATGCGCTCGCGCGTCTCGCGCAGGATTTCGCGGTCCGCTATCCACTCGTCGATGGCCAGGGCAATTTCGGCAACATCGACGGCGATAACCCAGCCGCTGAGCGCTACACCGAAGCGCGTATGACCGACGTCGCCGCGGCAATTCTGGAAGGTATCGACGAAGACACGGTCGACTTCCGCCCGAACTACGATGGCCGCGTGCAAGAGCCGACTGTGCTCCCGGCCGCGTTTCCAAACCTGCTTGCCAACGGCTCATCCGGCATCGCCGTCGGCATGGCGACGAACATCCCGCCCCACAACGTCGATGAACTGTGTGCCGCCCTGCTGCACCTCATCAAGCACCCGAACGCGACGGTTGAAAAAATCGTCGAGATGGTGCCGGGCCCAGATTTCCCGACCGGCGGCATCATCATCGAGCCGCGCGAGCAAATTCTGGAAGCCTATAAGACCGGACGCGGCGGCTTTCGGCTGCGTGCGCGCTGGGAAAAGGAAGAGCTGGCGCGCGGCGGCTACCAGATCGTCGTCACCGAAGTTCCCTATCAGGTGCAAAAAGCCAAGCTGGTCGAGAAAATCGCCGAGCTGATGAGCGAGAAACGTTTGCCGTTGCTCGGTGATGTTCGCGACGAGAGTGCTGAAGAAATTCGCCTCGTTCTCGAACCCAAAACGCGTCTCGTCGAGCCGATGCTGCTCATGGAAAGCCTGTTCCGGCTGACCGAACTGGAAGTCCGTTTCGGCCTGAATATGAACGTGCTGTCGGCTGGGCAGATCCCCAACGTGCTGTCGATCCGCGAGGTTCTTTCGCAATGGCTCGAACATCGCATCGACGTGCTGGTGCGTCGCTCGACGTATCGCCTGAAAAAGATCGAGCATCGCCTTGAAGTGCTCGACGGCTACCTCATCGCCTATCTCAACATCGATGAAGTCATCCGCATCGTGCGCCGCGAGGATGAGCCAAAAGCCAAACTGATCGCCAAGTTCTCGCTGACCGATATTCAGGCTGAAGCCATTCTGAACTTGCGACTGCGGTCGCTGTCGAAGCTCGAAGAGGTCGAGATCAAGTCCGAACACGACAAACTCTCGAAAGAGCGCCGCGATCTCAAGCAACTTTTGAAATCCGAGGATCTGCAGTGGGAGCGGATCACCGAAGAGGTCAAAGCCACGCGCGAGCGCTATTCGAAAAAGACGCCGCTCGGCAAACGCCGCTCGACCTTCGCCGACGCGCCCGAGATCGACGCCGATCTTGACGCCGTGCTGGTCGAGAAAGAGCCGATCACCGTAGTGCTGTCGGAAAAGGGCTGGCTGCGGGCGCTGAAGGGCCACCAGACCGACACTGCCAAACTGGAATTCAAGCAGGGCGATGAGCTGAAGCGCATCCTGCACGCGTCAACGACCGACAAACTCGTGGTGTTCGCCACTAATGGCAAATTCTTCACGCTCGAAGCCGGACAATTGCCGGGCGGACGCGGTCACGGCGAGCCCGTGCGTCTGATGGTTGAACTCGAAGAAAACCACGACATCGCCGAAATCTTTGTCCACGACGCCAGCCGCAAATTGCTCGTTGCATCAACCGGCGGCTACGGCTTCATCGTGCCGGAGACCGAAGTCATCGCCTCGACCCGCAAAGGCAAGCAGGTGTTGAACGTCTCCGAGCCGGAAGAAGCCTGCGTCTGTGTGCCGGTCGACGGTGACATGGTGGCAACCATCGGCGAAAATCGCAAAATGCTCGTCTTCAAACTCGACGAGGTTAACAAGATGACGCGCGGCAAAGGCGTGATTTTGCAACGCTTCAAGGACGGCGCGCTGTCCGACGTGCGCGTTTTCAAGAAGTCGGATGGGTTAACTTGGCTCGACAGCGCCGGGCGCGAATTCACGCTCGCGTGGAGCGAGCTGAAGGAATGGGTCGGCGAGCGCTCGCAAGCCGGACGGCTGGCGCCGAAGGGCTTTCCCCGCTCGAATTCATTCGGGCCGCGATTTTAGACCTGATCTCGCACGGTGATGGCTTGCCGCCCGCCCGGCTGGCCGTTACCACTTGCCGCCATGGGGTTCATGCGCACACGCCAATTTCGAATTTCAACGCGCCGAGGCATGTTCGGCGCCGTGCCTGCAATCATCTGTTTGCTTGTTCTTACAGCTTCAGCGGTCGCGGACGACGCGACGCAGCCGCCAGCCAATTGCGCCAAAGCGGATTTCGAAGCGGTCGTCGAGCAGGCGGCGGGATCGTTGCGCGATCTCAACGCCAAGAATAAGCCGGCCTTCCAGGAGAAGCTGCGCACGTTGAAGGACAAGCGCGGCTGGCCCCACGACGTGTTCTTGAAAGAGGCAGCGCCGTTCGTCCGCGACGAGAAAATCGCCGAGCTGGATCAATCGACCGACGAACTGCTGACGGCGATCTCGAAGCTTGGCGACGAGGGCGCGACAGCCGCGTCCCCTGATTGTGCGCTACTGCTCGAATTGCGCGCCCGCATGACGCTGCTGGTCGAAACGCAGACCGCGAAGTGGACCTACATGTTCGGAAAAATCGATACCGAATTGTGGAAATGACGTGCCGTGTTCTGCCGGCATTTCAGGTTGCATCGTGGCCCGGCATCACGCGCCCTCGGCGTCAAAGGCGCGTTCCCAGCGATCGGGGCCAAGCCGCTCCTGTGGTTTGAAGCGCGTCTTGTACGACATCTTGCGCGACCCTTCGATCCAGTAGCCGAGATATAAATACGGCAGTCCGATGCGGCGCGCGAACTCGATGTGTTCGATGATCATGTGTGTGCCGAGGCTGCGCTTTTCATCAGCCGGATCATAGAAACTGTAGACCATCGACACGCCGTCCGCCAAACGATCGCACAACGCCACCGCCTTGAGAGGCCAGCTTTCGTAATCGTCCGCATCGCCGTCGCGCGGCCGTTCGCGATACTCGGTGAGAAACGTCTCAATCACCGTATCTTCAACCATCATGCGATAGTCGAATACGGTCATATCGGCCATGCCGCCATCACCGTGGCGCGCGTCGATATAGGTGCGAAACAGCGCGTATTGTTCAGCCGTCGGATGCGGCGCCATGCGTCGCGCAACCAAGCGGCTATTGCGCTGCATGACCCGCTTCATCGACCGGTCGGGACGAAATTCATTGCTCAGCACGCGCACTGACACGCACGCTTGGCAGCCCTCGCAGTAGGGCACATAGGCGATGTTTTGGCTGCGGCGAAAGCCGGTGGTGAGCAACCGGTCGACCAGTTCCGGCGGCTTATCGTGGGTCAGATGCGTAAAGAGTTTGCGTTCAAGACGCCCTGGCAAATACGGGCACGGTTGCGGCGCAGTGACGTAGAACTCGGGGAATTTCTTTTGCTGCTCCGTCATTCGACGCTTGACCTCTCGGCAAACACTTTAAATCGGGCGTGCTGCCCATTCATGGTTGCCCGCCAGCAGTGATGATAGGAGCAGGCGGGCGATAGTAGCAAGAGTTGCTCCATGAATGATGAGTGAGCTTGGCTGAGGTGTCACTTACCTGCAGTCCGATAACTGTTTCGACAGTGTCGACGGATGCGGTCCACTTATCGCATTCGAAGCTGCTGCAACTCTTTGAAAGTCTAGTTCTAGGTCGACCCGCGATCGTTATCTTTTTTCGCAGTCGTTGATGGCGTGCTCCACGCGGCTTGAACAGGCGGCGGCTTGCTCGTGCGCGCCGCAGTTGGCTCAGCATTCGATTGAGGCGCGCGGCTGGTACTGGCTGCCGCGGCGGGAGGCGGCGACGCGCGGCCAATGTTCGGTGGTGGTGGCATCTTGAGGCCGCCGGCTTCAGCAGGCCGGGTCATCCCTCGGGCCGGCATGTCCGATCGCTGTGCCTCGCCGGCCGGCGTGGCTCCCGCCATGGCGGGAGGTGGCGCTGCAGTGCGTACCAGCGGCGCCCGTCCAGCGCCAACGGTTGGGGCGCGATCGGCAGGCCGCTGCGGTGGATCGCGCTCAGTTGCCCCCGCGCCGTCGCGCATCCTGCTTCGGTCGCCTTGTCCGCTTTGGTCGGCCGCCGACAGAATACCGCTAGACCACAGCACGGCCAGCACGATGCCGGTGACGATGAGGAGAAAGATCAGCACCCACATCCACGATGGCATCGTCTCTCTCCCACTGATGATGCGCCTGAGCAGCAATCTATATCATAGGGAGACGGTCGACAGGGATTGCCGTCAGAGCTCGATCACCGACGGGGCGATAAATCGGCAAAATAGCCGGTTTGCGTCTGCGGCTCGGCGCGGTTCGCTTCGGCCTGCGTGGCGACGCCATAGAGCAGGCATGCCGACGCGACGCCCCCGATCATGCAGAGGGCCCAGAGCGCCGACTGCCGTGCAAACCGTCGCCACGTCACCGTCGCAGTGATCGGCGGAGTATCGGCTCCGACATCGATGGTCTGCACATGAGCCGAGACAGCCGGGGCGCTGATGGGGTGGGTGGGCATCATCAATTGGGACAGTCCGTCTCGAGTTGCTTGGCACGATCAGAAAGGTTTCTATCGCCGCCAAAACGGTTCGGACACAAGGCGCGATACGTCCGATTAACCAGTTTTCAAGTTGAGCGTGGCGCGCCAGCTTCGCATGCGGTCGCTGGATACCAAACATCCGGCGGTACACCCGAAAATTGTGACATATTAGATACGTTCGATGTGTCGATGTCACGCGACGCAATATTAGGCATGGCATGCGACTGCATGGACATTGAGCAGTTTACGAATCGGAAATACTCTCAGAGCAACATTAGCGTCATAAAAAAAGCAGCTCCGAGGAACCGCCCAGGGTCATCCCAGTTCACTCTTCAGTGAGTGTACTGACAACCTTTATCTGGGGGTCACGAATGATCGAGCTCGTTGTCGCAGTTTGCATGATCGACCAACCGTCGCATTGCAAAGACGTGCACTTGAACTTCGAGGAAGCCAGCGTCACGCCGCATCAGTGCTTGATGTATGGGCAGATCGAAATGGCGAAGTGGGTCGGCGAGCATCCCAACTGGATCATTCAAAACTGGCACTGCGGCGTCGCCGGCCAGATGGCCAAAATCTGACACGCTGATTTTGCTTCGATCTTCGGCTGGCGCTCGCGTCATGATCCGGTGCGGACCGCCGCGCTAAAGTGGTGGGCGGCGGCAGTCACCGGTTGACAGGCAGGCTGCGTCATTGTCCTTGGCGGCTTTCTAAACCGCCAAGCGTGAGGGGCCGATGAACCACCAGCTCGTTCTTCAATTTCAGGGTGACGACGCTGCCACCCTGGAAAAGGTCATCGAACTTGAAGACCAGTTGATCGAAGCGCTCGATGGCTCGACGGCCGCAGAAGTTGATGGCCACGAGCCGGGTGATGGCGTCATCAATCTCGTGCTGCTTGCGAAGAACGCCGCAAAAGTATGGGAAAAAATCGAGCCCATGATCGAAGAGGCGGCGTCCGACGATCTGGAGATTTCAGCCGTCGCGTTCCGCCCGCTGAATGGCGACGAGTTTACCGTGCTTTGGCCGACCGACTTCGAGGGCGAATTCGAAATGGGCTGACGGCGGCGGGCGAGCGTTTCCATCCCGTGTGCGCCGTGCGTCTCGAACGATCACTTCGCCCTGACGTAGCTCCCAGGCGCATCCTCGATAACGCCGAGCGTTTGGCCGGGCTGTCGTGGAGCCGTCCACCCGCCGGATTTTTCGCTGAGCCATGAAATCCAATAGGGCCACCACGAGCCAGGCGTTTGGGTCGCGGTCTTTTCCCATTCGGCGAGCGACGGCGCCGGCTCGCCCTTGGTCCAGAATTGATATTTAACCTTGTCGGGCGGATTGACGACGCCGGCGATATGCCCGGAGCCTGCCAGCACGAACTCCACCGGCCCGCCAAACATCAGCGACCCGCGATACACCGAAGCCGCCGGCGCGATGTGATCTTCCCGCGCCGCGACGGAAAACACTGGCAGCGTGATGTTTTTGATATCGAGCTGCACGCCACCGATCGTCATGTCGCCCTTGGCGAACCGGTTCTCGTTGTAGAACTCGCGCAGATAGAAGCAGTGATTGGCTGCCGCCATGCGCGTCGAATCCTGATTCCAGAACAGCAGATCGAACGGGAACAGCTTTTTGCCGAGCATGTAATTGTTGATGATGTAGGGCCAGATCAAATCGCGAGGCCGCATCATGTTGAAGACGTTGGCCATGCGCGATCCGTCGAGGAAGCCCCGTTGCTGCATTAAAGCTTCGAGGCTTTTGAGCTGCTCATCATCGGTGAACAGCAGCAAATCGCCGGCCAGCGAGAAATCGACCTGCGTCGTCAAGAGCGTGCAGCTATGGAACTGGCTTTTGGCGCGATCAGCGAGATAGGCAAGCCCGGTCGAGAGCGCCGTTCCCCCGACGCAGTAGCCGAGCACGTTGATTTCGTCGATCCCGGTTTCACGGCTGACGGCTTTGGCCGCCTCCAGCACGCCTTCTAGAACATAGTCCTCGAAGGTCTTTTCGGCGTGGCGCTCATCCGGGTTCACCCACGACACGACAAACACCGTGTAGCCCTGATCGACGACATATTTGATGAAGCTTTTCTGCGGTGTCAGATCGAGGATGTAATATTTGTTGATCCACGGCGGCACCATCACGATCGGCCGCTCGCGAACCTTGTCGGTCGTCGGCGCGAACTGGATGAGCTGCAGCACATCGTTCTGAAAAATCACTTTGCCGGGCGTTGTCGCCAGATTGCGGCCAAGTTCGAACGCCGTCGCGTCGGTCTGACTGATCTTCATCAAATCGCCCGACCGGCCAAGATCATGGGCCAGCATGTTCACGCCATCGACGAGATTTTGCCCGTTGCTGCGAAACGTCTCGCGCAGAATTTCTGGGTTCGTCGCCATGAAATTCGATGGCGACAGCGCGCTGGTCAGCTGCCGCAGATAAAATTCGGCGCGGTGGCGGTCGCGGCCTTCAAGGTCGGCGGTCTGGCTTAATTGGGTTTCAGCCCAGCGGCAGGCCAGCAGATAAGCCTGCTTGCAGAAATTGAAGAATGGATTGTGCGTCCACTCAGGATCTTTGAAGCGGTTGTCGCCGGGTTGCGGCTCGATCAGCGGTGGCACGCTCATGTCCATCATGCGCGCCAGAACGTTGTTCCACAACGCCGCGAACTGCGTGAAAAACTCGTTTTGAGCTTCTGATAATTTGACCGGATCGGCCATCCAGCGGCGCGCCAGATTGGAGATGTTGTCGGTTGCCGCCGATAATTCGCTGGCCGTTGAATACGGTCCGCCTTTGACATCGGGTCGCTCGGCGAGTTCGGCGAAGGCACGGCTGCCGCGCTCGTACGCCTTCAACACATTCGCGACGAATGCCTCGGGATTGGGAATGATGTAATTCGAATAGATTGGCTGTGCGCCAGGAGCGTCCTGCGGCATGATCTTCTGTGAGCCTTTTGGTGGTCGTGGAGGTTAAGCGCTGGACGGAGCGAGGACGATGACCGTCGTCGCGATGTGCAGCGTCAAAAGAAACAAATATGCCGGCTCCACGCACCCGACGACCATTGGTTGCTGAAGTCTTCGTCGCCGCTGTGACAGTGCCTGCGACGCGCC